>NZ_JBICJS010000013.1:0-40958 GCF_043103305.1 Pseudomonas sp. YQ_5
ACTTCGCAAGCTCCAGGGTGCGCGCGGGCTCTGTGGGAGCGGGCGTGCCCGCGAAGGGCCGCCAAGCGGCCCCAGATTTCTCAGCTGGAACGCTTGGCCAGATACGGCGGCAGATACAACCCCAGATACGCCTCGAACACCCGCTTGCCTTCCTCGGCCATGCGCGGGGTGATCGCCTCGTGCAACTGCACCGACCGTGCATACACCCGGTCGCTCAATTCCATGCCCAGGGCAAACACATCCACATCCAGTGGCATCACCGGCAGGTGAAAATGCTGGTCGAACAACTTGTGCATCAAGTTGCCCAGTTCCATGTCGTGCTGCCGGTCGGCCTGCACCACCTCGCTCAGGCCATGCTGCGCCAGGATCAACTGCCGCGCTGCCGCATCCTCGTTATAGATATCAAGCATGCGTTCTTCGATCAGCCGTGACAGCTCGTGCCAGGTGCTGAACGCGCTGCTGTCGATCGGTGCGCTCAGGGCTTCGCGAAACGCCCGGTGTACATCCGCAGTAAGCGCCTCCAGCAAGGCCGGCACACTGGCGAAGAAGTGATACACCGACGACGGTGGAATCTGCGCCCGGTCGGCCACGCTGTAGATAGAGAGCGCCGCCACCCCTTGCTCGGCCAACAGCTCACGCGCAGCCGCCAGGATCGCCTCGATCCTGGCCTGGCTGCTGGCGCGCGGTTTGCGCGGGGTGGTGGTGCGGTTCATCAACTGCTGATTGCCAGAATGCTGGCCTGGTAGGCGCCGACGAACAGGTCGAAGTCGCCGACTTCTTCCTGTTCCAGCTCGGACTGTCTGGCGAGCGACTCGCGGGCCAGCGTCTCGAATGCCTGCTGTTTCTCGTTGCTCAGTGGTTGTTCGCGGAAAGTCTCGGCGTGTACACGGCTCTGGCGCAGCGAGAACTGGACGAAGCTCTCGTCATGCTCGGTCATGCGTGCCAGCACCTGGGCCGATGGGGTCAGTGAGGTGTCGTCGACCTTGGCCTGCTGGGCATCCAGGGCCTTGGCGTGCTCATCAGAGCCTTGCGCCTGATCGAGCAGGTTGGCCAACTCGCGGATACGCTCGATCAGCTCGCTGGCCCAGTCCTTCAGGCTGATCGGCTGGCCATGGCGGTGCAATTCCAGGCCCGGACGACGACCTTCCTTGACCACGGTCAGGAAGTTGCTGGTGCACTGGCCGCATTCGCCGTTGTCCAGTTGCGGGCTGTCTTCCAGCGCGCAGAACAGCAGGAATGCGTCGAGGAAGCGCGCCTCGGTCAGGTCGATACCAACCGGCAGGAACGGATTGATGTCCAGGCAACGCACTTCCACATACTGCACACCGCGCGAAGTCAGGGCCTGGATCGGCCGTTCGCCGGAGTAGGTGACCCGCTTGGGGCGAATGTTCGAGTAGTACTCGTTTTCGATCTGCAGAATATTGGTGTTCAGCTGAACCCACTCGCCATCCACATGTGTGCCGACTTCAACGTACGGCGGGTAGGGCGTGCCAACGGCCTTGCGCAGGCTGTCGGTGTAGCTGGCCAGGTTGTTGTAGCAGGGCGTAAGACCGGCCTGGGCGTTGCTCTGGTAACCCAGGTCGCTCATGCGCAGGCTGGTGGCGTAGGGCAGGAACAGGGTTTCGGCATCCAGCTCTTCAAGCTGGTGCGGGCGGCCACGCAGGAAGCCTTTGTCCAGTGCCGGCGAGGCGCCGAACAGGTACATCAGCAGCCAGCTGTAGCGGCGGAAGTTACGAATCAGCGCGATGTAGGCCGACGACTGGTAGTCGCGGTCATTTTCCGTACTGCCTTCGTCTTCGCGCAGCAATGGCCAAAGCGCTTCGGGCAGCGAGAAGTTGTAATGGATACCGGCAATACACTGCATGGTACGGCCGTAACGCAGGGCCAGGCCCTTGCGGTAGACGTGTTTGAGCTTGCCGATGTTCGAGCTGCCGTACTCGGCGATCGGGATGTCCTCCTCGGCCGGCAGCGTGCACGGCATCGACGGGCTCCACAGGTATTCGTCGCCCAGCTTGCTGTAGACGAAACGGTGGGTCTCTTCGAGGCTTTCGAGCACCTTGGCCGGGTCGGCCAGCGCCGGGGTGATGAACTCCAGCAGCGACTCTGAATAATCGGTGGTGATCTGCTCGTTGGTCAGCGCCGATCCCAGAGCTTCCGGATGCGGGGTCTGGGCCAGGCGACCTTCGTCGGTCACGCGCAGGCATTCGCGCTCAATACCGTGCAGGCACTGCTTGAGCAGGGGGAGATTGGCGCCGAGCAGGCTCAGGCGGCGGTTGAGGAGGTCGCTCAAGATGTATTCCTTCACGCGTCAGTCGCCCCAATATGGGGGTAGAGATAACGGTCTACAAGGGTAGGAAGAAAGGAACTGGCGTTGTCGCCTGGTTTACGCGGTTCCAGCAGTGCCAGCGCACTGCTGAAAATACCGCAGATACTGCTTGGTGAGCTAGAGAACCGCGAAGGTTCCTTGCGCTTTGGCCACCAGCTTGTCGCCCTGGACTACGTCGGCGTCGACCACCAGCGTGCGCCGCCCGGCGTGCAGCACGCGGGCGGTACACAGCACTTCGCCGTCGCTGACGGCACGCATGTAGTTGATCTTGCACTCGATGGTGACGCTTTGCTGGTCAAAGCCATGGCTGGCCGAGCAGGCCAGGCCCATGGCGATATCCACCAGGCTGAAGATCGCCCCGCCGTGCAGCTTCTGGCCACGGTTGCGCAAATGTGGCTCGAGCGCCAGGGCTACCTCGGCAACACCGGTGTCCAGGTGTTGCAGGCGGCAGCCCAGAAGCTGGCTGAAGGCGCTTTCGACGTATTCACGTGGTACGTCCATTACTTCTTCTTCAACTGCTTTGCGTTGGCGAACAGGGCTGCCATGGCGTTGTTGGCCGGGGCGGCAGTGGCGGTTTCGCGCTGACGCGGTGCCTGCTGCTGGCGATTGCCGCCATTGCCACGGTTGCCACCGCGGTTGCCTTCGACCTTCTCGCCCGGGGTGTCGCTCATGCGCATGGACAGGCCGACGCGCTTGCGCGGGATGTCCACTTCCATGACCTTCACCTTGACCACATCGCCGGCCTTGACCGCTTCACGCGGGTCTTTGACGAACTTCTCCGACAGCGCCGAGATATGCACCAGGCCGTCCTGGTGCACACCGATGTCGACGAAGGCACCGAAGTTGGTAACGTTGGTCACCACGCCTTCGAGGATCATGCCCGGTTCCAGGTCCTTGAGGTCTTCGACGCCGTCCTGGAAGGTGGCGGTCTTGAATTCCGGACGTGGGTCGCGGCCGGGCTTGTCCAGCTCTTGCAGAATGTCGGTGACGGTTGGCAGGCCGAAGGTCTCGTCGGTGAACTTTTTCGGGTCCAGGCGCTTGAGGAAGCTGCTGTCACCAATCAGCGAGCGGATGTCGCGGTCGGTATCGGCGGCAATGCGCTGCACCAGCGGGTAAGCCTCAGGGTGCACCGCAGAGGCGTCCAGCGGGTTGTCGCCGTTCATCACGCGCAGGAAGCCGGCGGCCTGCTCGAAGGTTTTCTCACCCAGGCGGCTGACCTTTTTCAGCGCTGCACGGGTGGCAAACGGACCATTGGCATCGCGGTGGGCGACGATGTTCTGTGCCAGCGTGGCATTGAGGCCGGAGATGCGTGTCAGCAGCGCCACCGAAGCGGTGTTCACGTCCACGCCCACGGCGTTCACACAGTCCTCGACTACCGCGTCCAGGCCACGTGCCAGTTTCAGCTGGGAGACGTCGTGCTGGTACTGGCCGACACCAATGGATTTCGGGTCGATCTTCACCAGTTCGGCCAGCGGATCCTGCAGGCGACGGGCGATCGACACGGCGCCGCGTATCGACACGTCCAGGTCCGGGAACTCGCGGGCGGCCAGTTCCGATGCCGAGTACACCGAAGCACCGGCTTCGGAGACCATGATCTTGGTGATTTTCAGGGCTGGATATTTCTTGACCAGCTCGGCCACCAGCTTGTCGCTTTCGCGGCTGGCGGTGCCGTTGCCGATGGCGATCAGTTCCACCGAGTGTTTGGCGCACAGTGCGGCCATGATGGAAATGGTGCGGTCCCAGTCGTTCTTCGGCGCGTGCGGGTAGACCGTGGTGTGGTCCAGCAGCTTGCCGGTTGCGTCGACCACGGCGATCTTGCAGCCGGTGCGCAGGCCCGGGTCGAAGCCCAGGGTGGCGCGCGGGCCGGCCGGTGCGGCCAGCAACAGGTCGTGCAGGTTGTGGGCGAACACGTTGATCGCCTCGCCTTCGGCATTGTCGCGCAGCTCGCCGAACAGATCGGTTTCCAGGTGGGTGTACAGCTTGACCTTCCAGGTCCAGCGCACCACTTCACCCAGCCACTTGTCGGCCGGTCGGCTGCGGTTTTCGATACCGACGTGGTTGCCGATCATCAGCTCGCACGGGTGCAGGGTGCCGGGCAGTTCTTCGCCTACCTTCAGCGAGACGCTCAACACGCCTTCGTTGCGCCCGCGGAAGATCGCCAGGGCACGGTGCGACGGCGCAGTACGCAGCAGCTCGTCATGAGCGAAGTAGTCGCGGAACTTGGCACCTTCTTCTTCCTTGCCAGCCACGACGCGGGCGCTGAGCACGGCCTCCTGCTTGAGGTAGCTGCGCAGCTTGTCGAGCAGGGCGGCGTCTTCGGCAAAGCGCTCCATCAGGATGTACTTGGCGCCTTCCAGCGCGGCCTTGACGTCGGCCACGCCCTTTTCGGCGTTGACGAAGCGTGCGGCTTCGCTTTCCGGGGCCAGGGTCGGGTCGTTGAACAGGCCATCGGCCAGTTCGCCAAGGCCGGCTTCCAGGGCGATCTGGCCCTTGGTGCGGCGCTTCTGCTTGTACGGCAGGTACAGGTCTTCGAGGCGGGTCTTGGTGTCGGCCAGCTTGATCTCGCGGGCCAGTTCCGGGGTCAGCTTGCCCTGTTCCTCGATGCTGGAAAGGATGCTGGCGCGGCGCTCGTCGAGTTCGCGCAGGTAACGCAGGCGCTCTTCCAGGTGGCGCAACTGAGTGTCGTCAAGGCTACCGGTCACTTCCTTGCGATAGCGGGCGATGAAGGGCACGGTCGAGCCTTCGTCCAACAGGCTCACGGCCGCCTCGACCTGCTGCGGGCGTACGCCCAGTTCCTCGGCGATACGGCTGTTGATGCTGTCCATGTAAACCACCTGACATTTGTGAATACGGGGGTCGCCTGTGGGCCTTTTGCCCGGCGGCGCTGGATGAAAGCCGCGCATTATACCCATCGCAAACGGCTTGCGGTGATGGCGCCCGGCCAGCCGGAACTGGCGCCGGGGGAAAAATCTGCTAACAATGCTCACGCAACGTGCAGCAATGGCTACGCCATAATGCGCGGCGATATCAGAGGAGTTATTCATGACCGGCACGCCAAACACCGCTGAAGGTGACAAGATTCTCATCGTCGACGACGATCCGGGGCTGAGCAGCCTGCTGGAACGTTTCTTCACCAGCAAGGGCTACCGTGCCCGTGCAGTGCCCAACACCGAGCAGATGGACCGCCTGCTGCAGCGCGAGGTGTTCAACCTGGTGGTGCTCGACCTGATGTTGCCAGGTGAGGACGGCCTGTCCGCGTGCAAGCGCCTGCGCCAGCAGAACAACCAGATCCCGATCATCATGCTGACCGCCAAGGGCGACGAGCTCAGCCGCATCAAGGGCCTGGAGCTGGGCGCCGATGACTACCTGGGCAAACCGTTCAACCCGGACGAGCTGATGGCCCGTGTCAAGGCTGTGCTGCGCCGCCAGGCGCCGAGCGTGCCGGGAGCGCCGGGCAGCGAAGACGAGTCGGTCACCTTCGGCGACTATGAGCTGTCGCTGGCCACCCGCGAGCTCAAGCGTGGCGACGAAGTGCACATGCTTACCACTGGTGAGTTCGCTGTGCTCAAGGCCCTGGTGATGCACGCCCGCGAGCCGTTGACCCGCGACAAACTGATGAACCTGGCGCGCGGCCGCGAATGGGACGCGCTGGAGCGCTCCATCGACGTGCAGATTTCGCGCCTGCGTCGCATGATCGAGCCGGACCCGTCCAAGCCGCGTTACATCCAGACCGTCTGGGGCGTGGGCTACGTGTTTGTACCGGACGGAAACGCCGGAAAATGATGCCTGGACGTCGATGAAAACACCGCTCTGGTTTCCGCAAAGTTTCTTCGCCCGCACCCTGTGGCTGGTGTTGATCGTCGTTCTGTTCTCCAAGGCGCTGACCCTGGTCTACCTGCTGATGAACGAGGACGTGCTGGTCGACCGTCAGTACAGCCATGGTGTAGCGCTGACCTTGCGTGCCTATTGGGCCGCTGACGAAGAAAACCGCGAAAAGATCGCCGAGGCGGCAGGCCTTATCCGGGTGACCGGCTCGGGTGTGCCCGAAGGTGAGCAGCATTGGCCTTACAGTGAAATCTACCAACGGCAGATGCAGGCCGAGTTGGGTGAAGACACCGAGGTGCGGTTGCGCATTCATGCGCCTCCGGCGTTGTGGGTCAATGCGCCAAGCCTTGGCCCAGGTTGGCTGAAGGTGCCGCTGTACCCGCACCCATTGCGCGGGCAGAAGATCTGGAACGTGCTGGGCTGGTTCCTGGCCATTGGTTTGTTGTCCACCGCCTCGGCGTGGATTTTTGTGCGCCAGTTGAACCAGCCGCTCAAGCGCCTGGTGTTCGCCGCCCGCCAGCTTGGCCAGGGGCGCAGTGTGCGCCTGCCGATCAGCGATACTCCCAGCGAGATGACCGAGGTGTACAAGGCGTTCAACCAGATGGCCGAGGATGTCGAGCAGGCCGGGCGTGAGCGCGAGCTGATGCTGGCCGGGGTTTCCCACGACTTGCGCACACCACTGACGCGGCTGCGCCTGTCGCTGTCGTTGCTGAACAGCGACAACGAGCTGAGCGATGACATGGTTCGCGATATCGAGGACATGGACGCGATCCTCGACCAGTTCCTGGCCTTCATCCGCGATGGCCGTGACGAGCCGGTGGAAGAGGTCGACCTTGCTGATCTGGTGCGTGAGGTGGTGGCTCCGTACAACCAGCCAGAAGAGCGCGTGCGCCTGTGCCTGGAGCCAATTCCACCGTTCCCGCTGCGCCGGGTTTCGCTCAAGCGCATGCTGGGCAACCTGATCGGCAACGCCCTGCACCATGCTGGCAAGGGGGTCGAGGTGGCTGCCTATGTGTCGGGTGACGAGAGTGCGCCGTATGTGGTGCTCAGCGTGCTGGACCGCGGCACCGGTATCGACGAGTCGGAACTTGAAACCATCTTCAACCCGTTCATTCGTGGTGACCGGGCGCGGGGTGGCAAGGGCACCGGGCTGGGGCTGGCGATCGTCAAGCGGATTGCTGCGCAACATGGCGGGAATGTGGAGTTGCGCAACAGGTCTGGCGGCGGGATCGAGGCGCGGGTCAGGTTGCCGCTGGGGCTGCTGCTGCCGCGTAATGCTGTGTGAGGCTCACCGGCCTCTTCGCGACTAAAGCCCTACAGGGTTTGTGCAGTACCTGTGGGGCTTCAGCCGCGAAGAGGCCGGTACAGGCTTGAATCAGCCTTTGCCCTTGGTCCGGGTCTGATTGGGCCCGCCATTCTTCTCCAGGTGCTCGATGATCATCCCGGCGACGTTCTTGCCGGTGGTGACTTCAATGCCCTCCAGCCCCGGCGACGAGTTTACCTCCATCACCAACGGCCCGTGGTTGGAACGCAGGATATCCACACCCGCCACGCTCAAGCCCATCACCTTGGCCGCCCGAATGGCGGTGATGCGCTCTTCAGGGGTGATTTTTATCAGGCTGGCGACGCCACCCCGATGCAGGTTGGAGCGGAACTCGCCCGGCTTTGCCTGACGCTTCATTGAGGCAATTACCTTATCGCCTACCACGAAGCATCGAATATCTGCGCCACCGGCTTCCTTGATGTACTCCTGAACCATGATGTCCTGCTTGAGGCCCATGAACGCTTCGATCACCGACTCGGCCGCCTGGGGGGTTTCGCACAACACCACGCCAATGCCCTGGGTGCCTTCCAGTACCTTGATCACCAGCGGGGCACCGTTGACCATCTGGATCAGGTCGGGGATGTCGTCCGGCGAGTGGGCGAAACCAGTGATCGGCAGGCCGATGCCGCGCCGCGACAACAGCTGCAACGAGCGCAGCTTGTCGCGCGAGCGGGCAATGGCGACCGACTCGTTGAGCGGGTATACGCCCATCATTTCGAACTGGCGCAGCACCGCGCAGCCATAGAACGTAACCGAAGCACCTATGCGCGGGATCACTGCATCGAAGCCTTCCAGCGGCTTGCCACGGTAGTGGATCTGCGGCTTGTGGCTGGCAATGTTCATGTAGGCCCGCAGGGTATCGATCACCACCATTTCGTGGCCACGCTGGGTACCGGCTTCGACCAGGCGGCGGGTGGAATACAGACGCGGATTGCGCGACAGCACAGCGATCTTCATGCAGCACCTGTGACAGGGGAAAGGGTGGCCGGGAAGGCCGGTTTGTCTTGTACGTACTTCAGGCCGGGGTTGACCACCAGCTGGCCGTGTATCAAGGCCTTGGAGCCAAGCAACAGGCGGTAGCGCATGCTCTTGCGGCAGGCCAGGGTGAACTCCACCTCCCACACACCATCACCCAGCGCCAATGACGTGCGGATGACGTAGCGAGTCTGGGCGTGGCCGTTGGAGCTCTTGATGGTCTTCATGGTCACCAGCGGTGCCTCGCACCGGCGGTGACGCAACTGCACCACCGAGCCCAGGTGCGCAGTGAAGCGAACCCAGGGCTGGCCGTCGCGCTCGAAGGGTTCCACCTCGGTGGCATGCAGGCTCGACGTGCTGGCACCGGTGTCGATCTTGGCGCGCAGCCCGGCCACGCCGAGGTCAGGCAAGGCGACCCACTCGCGCAGGCCGATCACAGTCAAATGGTCAAATGTCTTCACGAAGCGCACCCTGCGAATGAGGTGGTGAACTTTAAGCACGGCGGGGACTTTTTGCATCCGTATGTGAAGGTAGTACAGTTCGATGAAAGACAGAATCCGAGGTAACGGGATGGCACAAAAAGCCGAAGACGACGACAAGGTTCGCCTGGACAAATGGCTGTGGGCGGCGCGCTTCTACAAGACCCGAGCGCTGGCCAAGGCGGCGATCGAGAGTGGCAAGGTGCATTGCCGGGGCGAGCGTTGCAAGCCAGGCAAGGAGCCGCGGGTGGGCGACGAGTTCGTACTGCGTACCGGGTTCGATGAGCGCACCGTGGTGGTGAAGGCGCTGTCGATGGTGCGTCGTGGTGCCCCGGAGGCGCAGACGTTGTACGAGGAAACCGAAGAAAGTGTGCGTCGCCGTGAACAGGCCGCTGAGATGCGTAAGGCCGGGGCCATGGGTGTGACCACCGATGGCCGGCCGACCAAGAAGCAGCGTCGGCAGATCCACCAGCTGCATGGAAGTTACGATTGAATGGGGCTGCCGTGCAGCCCCAGGCACCTAACGGAGCACCGCCATTCGCCCGACCAGCGGTAGCGTGGACAGCAGCTTGAACAACGGCGCTGTCCAGCGCATCAACGCCTCGCTGCCTTTGGCCGCCAGCGGCGTGTAGTAGCTCCAGCCCAGCGCCAGCACCGCCATCAGCAAGCCGCCGATGTAGTCGTCCTGCCCCCAGTGGGCACCTGCTACCAGGCGCGGCAGCATGAACAGCAGCGCCAACCCCCAGACAACCAGGTACTGCAAAAGGCCGCGGCTGAACACGCTCATGAACAGCGCCCAGATCAGCAGCACCGAGGCGTGATCACCCGGGAAACTCTTGCTGGAACGGTCCTTGAGTTCCCAGGCAGCCTCCAGGTTCGGGTAATAGTCACTCAGGTGCACGACGTCGTCGAAGATCATCGATGGGCTCTTGTGTTGCCACCCGGCTGCATCCACCCACTTGGAAAACAGCGCGCGAATCACCACTAAGAGGAGTAGCGTGACCAGAAAGCCGAAAAATGCCTGGCGAACCTGAGCGGCCTTGAACACCCAGTCACCACGAATGAGCACAGCCAGCAGGATCAGGCCGACGACGATGTCGAACGGGCGCAGGCTGCCGATGGTCCAGATGTAGCGCCAGGTGGTGCTATCGGCCAGCGGCGCGTTCAGGCTGCGGAACAGCCATTCGTCGAAAGTCAGGCACAGGATCTGGCCAAGGGGCCATAACCAGAAACACAGTAGAGCGATGGGAAGCAGCGTACAGGCTGCCAGCGGCCCCCAGGACCACCTTGCTTGGAACAGTGGTCGATTGTCCATAAAATACCTCTATTGCAAACAGAAATCGGAGCGCCGTGTGAGCGCTCTGTCATGGGCTCTCGCAGGTTCGCGACAACCCTTGTAACCATTTTGTCATCATTTTCAGATAGCCAAAACCTATGAGCGAATTGCCTGATACCGATTTCACCCAACGTTTCATCTTCGACGAGCGCGATGTGCGCGGCGAGTGGGTGTCTCTCGATGACAGCTACGCCGCAGTGTTGGCGCGTCATGAGTACCCCCAGCCGGTCAAGGTGCTGCTCGGTGAGTTGATGGCCGCCACTGCCTTGCTGGTGGGGGCGATGAAGTTCGATGGCCTGCTGATTCTGCAGGCGCGTTCGGCTGGGCCGATTCCGCTGCTGATGGTGGAGTGTTCCAGCGACCGCGAAATCCGCGGCATGGCCCGCTATGAAGCGGACCAAATTCCGGCCGGTGCCACCCTGTCGCAGCTGATGCCCGACGGCCACCTGACCCTGACCATCGACCCGGTCAAGGGCCAGCGCTACCAGGGGACCGTCGACCTCGATGGCGCCAACCTGTCGGAATGTTTCACCAACTACTTCGTTCAGTCACAGCAGCTCAATACCCGTTTCTGGCTCAATGCCGAAGGCGGCAAGGCACGCGGGCTATTGCTGCAGCAACTGCCGCGTGATCGCCAGCCGGATGATGAAGAACGCGAAGACAGCTGGCAGCACGTAGTGGCCCTGGCCAAGACGCTCAAGCCTGAAGAGTGGACAGAGGGCAACGAAACCCTGCTGCACCGCCTGTACCACGAAGATGCCGTGCGCCTGTTCGATATCCAGCCGCTGCGCTTCAATTGCAGTTGTTCGCGGGAACGCTCCGGCAATGCGCTGGTCAGTCTGGGCGAGCACGACGCCAAGGCGCTGGTCGAAGAGTGTGGCGGGACGGTAGAGATCGATTGCCAGTTCTGCAACGAGCGCTACTTCTTCGATGCCAGCGACGTGGCGCAACTGTTTGCGGGTGGCGGCACTGACGTGGCCTCAGAAACTCGTCACTGAAACGTTAAAGCACAGGACAATCTCCTGCCGAATTGCGCAAAAGCGCAGTTCTGACAGGAGGGGCCTACTTTTTTTGGGCGTTTCTGGCATAATCCGGCCACTTTTTTCGCTGTAGTAGTTTTTTCAAGACAACTACAAAACGTTTGGAGCACTCGGCCTCGGGCCGGATGGGGTATCTCATGACGCAAGCCAACAACACCGTGTACACCGACCTGAGCGTCGATGAGCTGGTAAAAGAAGCGCTGCAACGCGGTGAAGGCGTACTAGCCGATACTGGCGCACTGGTCGTGGAGACTGGTCACCGTACTGGCCGTTCGCCGGCTGACCGTTTCATCGTCGAAGAACCTTCCACCCAAGACGCCATTTCCTGGGGCCCGATCAACCGCAAGTTCCCGGCTGACAAGTTCGATGCCCTGTGGGCTCGCGTCGAGGCGTTCAACAACGCACAGGATCACTTCGTTTCCTATGTTCACGTAGGGGCTGCAGCCGAGCACTACCTGCCGGTGAAGATGACCACCCAGACTGCCTGGCAGAACCTGTTCGGTCGTTGCCTGTTCATCAACCCGGAGCAGTTCAACCCGGCTGGCCGCGACCAGTGGCAGATCCTCAACGTCGCCAACTTCGTGTGCGAACCAGAGCGTGATGGCACCAACTCCGATGGTTGCGTGATCATCAACTTCGCCCAGAAGAAAGTGCTGATCGCTGGCATGCGCTACGCCGGTGAAATGAAGAAAGCCATGTTCTCGGTGCAAAACTTCCTGCTGCCGGCTGCCGACGTACTGCCTATGCACTGCGCGGCCAACATCGGCGAAGAAGGCGATGTGACCTTGTTCTTCGGCCTGTCCGGCACTGGCAAGACCACCCTTTCGGCTGACGAAAGCCGTTACCTGATCGGTGACGACGAGCACGGTTGGGGCGAAGGCGTTGTCTTCAACATGGAAGGCGGCTGCTACGCCAAGTGCATCGACCTGTCCGAGAAGAACGAACCGGTCATCTGGAAAGCCATCAAGCACGGCGCAGTACTGGAAAACGTCGTTCTCGACGCCAACAAGCACGCTGACTACACCGATGTCAGCCTGACCCAGAACAGCCGTGCGGCCTACCCGCTGGAGCACGTTGCCAAGCGTTCGGAAGCGAACCTGGGCGGCGAGCCTAACGCAGTGATCTTCCTCACCTGCGACCTGACAGGTGTTCTGCCTCCGGTTTCGATCCTGAACAACGAGCAGGCGGCCTACCACTTCCTGTCCGGTTACACCGCGCTGGTCGGTTCCACTGAAATGGGCTCGGGCGGCGGCATCAAGTCGACCTTCTCCACCTGCTTCGGCGCACCGTTCTTCCCGCGTCCGGCTGGCGAGTACGCCGAGCTGCTGATCAAGCGCATCAACGGTTTCAACTCCAAGGTCTACCTGGTCAACACCGGCTGGACTGGTGGTGGCTACGGCGTTGGCAAGCGCTTCAGCATCCCCACCACCCGTGCCGTGATCGCTGCGATCCAGAGCGGCGCACTGGTCGGTGCCGAAACCGAGCACCTGGACATCATCAACCTGGACGTGCCGAAGGCCGTTCCGGGCGTTGAAACCGAACTGCTCAACCCGCGCACCAACTGGGCTGACAAAGCGGCCTACGACGAGGCTGCCAAAGGCCTGGCCAAGCTGTTCATCGAAAACTTCAAGAAGTTCGAAGTTTCCGACGCCATCAAAGCCGCTGGCCCGCAGCTGTAAGCTGAGCTCAGCCGCAACGAGAAAGCCGCCCCAGAGGGCGGCTTTTTTGTAGTTTGCAGGAGCGGTTTGCCCACGAAGGGGCCCGCATAAGCAGCGAAAGTCAGGTTTTTCTGTTTCACTGTCAGCATCCATTGCGAAGACAAGAGTCAGCCAGATGACCGAAGCCCCTCAGCGCACTGCCTTCTCCCACTTCCACCCGATCCTCACCCGCCCCCAGGACAACGACCTGAACGGCCACATCGCCGGTGCAACGGTGCACGGCTTCTTCGAAACCGCGATACAGGCGTTTCTCGTCGAGCAGGCCGAACTGGACCTGCGACACGGTGAACTGGCCGCCTTCGTGGTCAGTTCGGCTGCGGATTTTTACGCGCTGCCGGGCTTCCCGGACTTGTTGGAGGTGGGGCTGGGAGTGACGCGCCTGGCGGGCAGCACGGTTGAGTACCGGCTGGCGCTGTACCGTCCGGGCGAGCCGGACGCGTGCGCGGCAGGCACGGTGGTGCAGGTGTTCATCGAGCGCGCCAGCGGCCGGCCTGTGGCGTTGCCAGAGGCGCTGCAGGTGATCCTGTCCGGCCTTGTGCTGGAGCGACAGGCATAAAAAAACCCGCTGGCAGGGGCGGGGTTTTGTTGCCGGGGCAGGGCCCTCAGGCGTCAGTCGCGCCAGTGGCGCTTGTGCTTGCGGTGGCCGTAGTGGTGGCCACGGTCCCAGTGACGACGGCCGTCGTAGTCGCGACGGTAGCGGCGATTCTCATGGCGCTCGTCTTCGTCGGCCTTGTTGCCCATGTAGTTACCCAGTGCACCACCGGCACCACCGCCAGCTGCTGCGCCAATGTAGCTACCGGTGGTGCCACCCACCGAGCGACCCACCACGTTACCGCCGGCAGCACCCAGCGCGCCGCCGATAGCGGCTTCACCGCGCTGGCGCTTGTCGGCGCCCAAGGCGCCGCCTGCCGCACCGCCCAGACCGGCACCAATGGCGCCACCGGTGCTGCCACCGATGGAGTTGCCCACCACTGAGCCCAGTACCCCACCCAATGCGCCGCCAATGCCGGCTTCGGTGGTGCCGCCTGCCATGGCAACGCCGCTGAGCAAGCTGAAAGACAACAACAGAATCGAGGAGTACTTCTTCATCGAGAGAGCCTCATAGGGATGACGAGGCGAATTTGAGGCTAAGAGGCGTGGCTGGCAACGGAAATCCGACGAGTAACACGAGTTGTACACAATTCTCTAACTAGCTGTATTTACTATGAAACTTTATCGTTTTCAGGCTGTCTGAGACCCTTATGACAAAGCCCTGAACCGCCACGGAACAGGGCTTTTTTCATTTTTACAGGATGCGCCCGTCGTCGCGCGCGCGCTCCAGCTTGATGGCAATGAACTTCGATGTTGGCGTATGGCTACCAACGCCAATGCTCTCTAGCGGCACCAGCGGGTTCACCTCCGGGTAATACGCCGCGGCCTGCCCGGCAGGGATGTCGAAGGCCAGCAGGGTAAAGCCTTGCACCCGGCGCACATGCTCATCCCCCCACAACGAAACGATGTCGACCTTCTGCCCCGGCTGGAAGCCCAGGCGGATGATGTCGGCTTCGTTGGCGAACAGCACCTCGCGCTGGCCGCGCACGCCGCGGTAGCGGTCGTCCAGGCCGTAGATAGTGGTGTTGTACTGATCGTGCGAGCGCATCGACTGCATGATCAGGTCTGGCAACTGGCCGCTGGCGCGTACGCGTTCGTCAAGCAGCGTGTCGGGCAGCAGGTTGGCCTTGAAGTTGGCGCGGCCGGTGCTGGTTTCCCATTCGCGGCTGGCCGCGCTGTTGCCCAGATAGAAGCCCCCCGGGTGACGCAGTCGCTGGTTAAAGCCGCTGAAACCGGCAATGGTATCGCCGATCAGGTCGCGGATACGGTCGTAGTCGGCCACCAGCCAGTGCCAGTCCACCGGTTGTTTGCCCAGCGTGGCGGCGGCAATGCCGGCGATCACCGCAGGCTCCGAGCGCATTTGCGTCGACAGCGGCTTGAGTTGGCCGTTGGAGGCGTGGACCATGCTGAACGAGTCTTCCACCGTGACTGCCTGCGGCCCGTCGGCCTGCAGGTCGATGTCGGTGCGGCCCAGGCACGGCAGGATCAGTGCCTGCTTGCCATGGACCAGGTGGCTACGGTTGAGCTTGGTGCTGATGTGCACGGTCAGCTCGCAGTTGCGCAGCGCCTGGGCGGTACGCTCAGTGTCGGGTGTGGCCTGGGCGAAGTTGCCGCCCAGACCGATGAAAACCTTGGCCCGGCCATCGAGCATCGCGTGAATGGCTTCGACGGTATTGTGGCCATTGCGCCGCGGCACGGGGAAACCAAAGCGCTTTTCGATGGCATCCAGCAGCGCTTCTGGCGGGCGCTCGTTGATGCCCATGGTGCGGTCGCCCTGCACGTTGCTGTGGCCACGCACCGGGCACAGGCCGGCCCCGGGCGCGCCGATGTTGCCGCGCAGCATCTGCAGGTTGACGATTTCCTGAATGGTCGGCACCGAATGACGGTGTTGGGTGATGCCCATCGCCCAGCACATGATCACCCGCTTGCCCCGGCAGTACATGCGTGCGGCCAGTTCGATGTCGGCCAAGGTGAGGCCGGACTGTGCCTGGATGTGCGACCACGGCGTGGCGTCCACTACGGCCAGGTACTCGTCGACACCATGGCCATGTTCGGCGATGAAGGCGTGATCGAACACGGCCGGTTCGCCGTTGGCCTGGGCTTCACGTTCCCATTGCAGGACGAACTTGGCCATGCCGCGCAGCATCGCCATATCGCCACCCAGGGCTGGGCGGAAAAAAGCGGTGTTGGTCGGGCGGTCACTGTTGGTCAGCATTTCCAGTGGGTTCTGGGGGTGCTGGAAGCGCTCCAGACCACGCTCCTTGAGCGGGTTGATGCACACCACCTGGGCGCCACGTTTTACCGCATCGCGCAATGGGTCGAGCATGCGCGGGTGGTTGGTGCCGGGGTTCTGGCCCCAGACAAAAATGGAGTCGGCGTGCTCGAAGTCGTCGAAGGTGACAGTGCCCTTGCCGACCCCGACGCTTTGCCCCAATGCCACGCCGCTGGCCTCATGGCACATGTTCGAGCAGTCAGGGAAGTTGTTGGTGCCGTAGGCGCGCACGAACAGTTGGTACAGGTATGCCGCTTCGTTGCTGGCACGTCCCGAGGTATAGAACTCGGCCTGGTCAGGGTTGGCCAGCTTGTTCAGCTCGCGGGCGATCAGGGCGAAGGCGGCATCCCAGCTGATCGGCAGGTAACGGTCGCTTGATGCGTCGTAGACCATCGGTTCGGTCAGGCGCCCTTGGTACTCCAGCCAATAGTCGCTCTGCTGCAGCAGCGAGGTGACACTGTAACGGGCAAAAAAGGCAGCATCGACACGGCGCTTGGTAGCTTCCCAGTTCACCGCCTTGGCGCCGTTCTCGCAGAACTTGACCATGCCGCTTTCTGGCGAATCACCCCAGGCGCAGCCGGGGCAGTCGAAACCGCCGCTCTGGTTGGTCTTGAGCAGGGCGCGAATGTTCTTCAGCGCGTTATCGCTGCCGACCCAGGCCTTGGCCACGCTACGCAGTGCGCCCCAACCGCCGGCGGGGCCGTGGTAGGGCTTGTAGCGAGGGGGGGAGGTTGGGGCGTTGTTCGGAAGAGGTTGGTACGAGGTCACGACTGTTACGACTCCGCCGCTGGGCTGTAGACCCGCGGTGCACTGTGCTTGGGCAAGTGGATAAGGTTGAGGTTGTGTTTGCGCGCCCATTGCAGGGCAAGGCCGGTGGGCGCAGACAGGCTGACCAGGGTCTGGATGCCGGCACGCAGCACCTTCTGGATCAGCTCCAGGCTGCAGCGACTGGTGACGATCGCCAGGCCGCCCTGGCTGTCGATGCGCTGTCGCAGCAGGGCGCCGATCAGTTTGTCGAGGGCGTTGTGCCGGCCGATGTCTTCGCGGCCAAGCAGCAGTTCGCCTTGGCGGTCCATGAACAGTGCTGCATGCACGGCGCCGCAATGCTGGCCCAGTGGCTGGAAGGCGTCGATGCGCTCGCGCAGGCCGACCAGCCACTGGGCCGGGGGCAGGGGCGCACCCGGCAACACGGCCAGATCTGGCAGCGCCTGCTCCAGGGCTTCGACCCCGCACAGGCCGCAACCACTGGTGCCGGCCAGTTGGCGGCGCTGGTTTTTCAGATTCCAGAACGCCCGGCTGGAAATTTCCAGGTCGGCGTACATTGCCGCGCCGCTGCCGGAAAGCTTGAGGTCGTAGATTTCTGCGGTGCCTTCGACAATGCCGCTGCCGACACTGAAACCGACGGCGAAGTCTTCCAGATCGGTAGGGCTTACCAGCATCACCGCCTGGTTGAGGCCGTTATAGACAATGGCCAGGGCCACTTCCTCGGCCAGCGGGGTGCTGTCGCGTTTGGCATCGCTGAGCTGGACGTAATCGTAGGTGTTGCTGGCGGCTGGCATGGACAAAGGCGATGAGGCCGCGCAGACCGGAGGCTTGCTGTTCATCGGGGCTGAATACCGGCGGCTTTCTGATAGCACAAGCCTAGGCGCGCGGGCCGGCGGCGTCTAATCGCTAGGGTCTATGCCTTGATAGACCGCGTCGATTGGTCGCACAGGGCGAGAGTGGTAAAGCTGGCCTAGACTCCTGTGTCCGAGGTTTCGTCAACAAGGAGAGCGCAATGAGCCTGTTCAGTTTCGTGAAGGAAGCCGGCGAGAAGTTGATCGACCTGCTGACCCCTGGCAACGCCAATGCCGAAGAGCAGCTTAAGAAACACGTGGAAGCTGTCGGCCTGGGCAACCCGAACATTAGCGCCACTGTAGAAGGAGACAAGATCATCCTCAAGGGTGAAGTGGCCAGCCAGGAAGAGAAGGAGAAGATCATTCTGGCGGCGGGCAACATCAGTGGCGTGGCCAGTGTCGAGGACCAGATCACCGTGACCGGGCCGATAGTCCAGGCGGCAAGGTTCGTCACTGTGAAATCGGGCGACACACTTTCAGCCATTGCCATGGTCGTGTATGGCAATGCCGGCCAGTACAACAAGATTTTCGAGGCCAACAAGCCGATGCTCAAGCACCCGGACAAGATCTATCCAGGGCAGGTGCTGCGTATTCCTGACTGATCGCTAAAGTCTGTGCAGGCCTCTTCGCGGGCGCGCCCGCTCCCACAGCTACAGCGCCAGCAGTGAATGTGGGAAGCGGGCATGCCCGCGAATGGGGCCTCACAGGCCTTCCAGTAACGCCCGGTAATCCTCGACCGCTGCAAACTCTTCGGTATCTCGTGGTTGTGCCTGGCTATCGGGCTGGCGCACCGCCAGCAAGTGCCCCACACCAAAACGCCGTGCACTGCGCAGAATCGCCAGCGTGTCGTCGATGAACAGGCTGCGCCCCGGCTCGAAGCCGATATCCGCCTGCAAGGCATCCCAGAACTGCGGGCTTTCTTTCGGGTAGCCATAGTCATGCGAGCTGATCAGCCGCTCGAAGTACGGTGCCAGCTCCACCCGTTCCAGCTTCAGCGACAGCGAGTCTCGGTGGGCATTGGTGATCATCACTACACGCTTGCCGGCCTGGCGAATCGCCGCCAGGAAGGTATCGGCATCCGGGCGCAGGGCAATCAGGTCGGCAATTTCCCGCTTCAGCTCGCGAATGGGCAGGCGTAGCTCGCGGCTCCAGAAGTCCAGGCAGTACCAGTTCAATGTGCCGGCATTGCGTTCGAACAGCGGTTGCAGCTCCATTTCCGCCATGGCCCGGCTTACACCGTGCAGCTCGGCATAGCGCTGAGGCAGGTGGTCCAGCCAGAAGCGGTTGTCGTAATGCAGGTCGAGCAGGGTGCCATCCATGTCCAGCAGGACGGTATCGATGGCAGACCAGGGAAGAACAGGCATGGGAAACTCTCGATCAGTCGGCAAGCCACGGTATAGTAACCCGTTCACGCCAAGGAGCCGCCCCATGCGCCAGAAACCCACCGTACTCAGCCGCGAAATTGTCGCCAGCAGCCGGCTGTTCCGCGTCGAAGCCGTACAGTTGCGCTTCAGCAATGGCGCCGAGCGCACCTATGAGCGCCTGGTGGGCCGGGGTAACGGCTACGGCGCGGTGATGATCGTGGCCATGCTCGATGCCGAGCACGCCGTGCTGGTGGAGGAATACTGCGGGGGCACGGATGAATACGAGCTGTCGTTGCCCAAGGGCCTGATCGAGCCGGGCGAAGACGTGCTGGCGGCAGCCGACCGGGAGCTCAAGGAAGAAGCCGGTTTTGGCGCACGCCAGCTGGAGCACCTGACGGAACTGTCGTTGTCACCGGGCTACATGAGCCAGAAGATTCAGGTGGTGCTGGCCAGCGACCTGTACGAAGAGCGCCTGGAAGGCGATGAGCCCGAGCCGATGCGGGTCGACAAGGTCAACCTGCGTGAATTGTCGGCCTTGGCCATGCATCCGCAGTTCACCGAGGGGCGCGCCTTGGCGGCGCTGTACCTGGCCCGTGACCTGCTGATTCAGCGGGGGCTGCTGGAGCTATGAACGACCTGCAACTGATGCACGAAGTGGTCAAGCTGGCGCTGACGGCAGGCGAGGCAATCCTGCCATTCTGGCGCGCCGATGTCGCGGTGACCAGCAAGGCCGACGATTCGCCGGTTACCGCCGCCGACCTGGCGGCACACCGGGTAATTGCCGATGGCCTGCTGGCGCTGGCGCCACAGATTCCGGTGCTGTCCGAAGAGGACTGCAATATTCCGCTGGCCGAGCGCCAACGCTGGAGCCGCTGGTGGCTGGTCGACCCGCTGGATGGCACCAAGGAGTTCATTGCTGGCAGTGAGGAATTCACAGTCAACATCGCCCTGGTCGAGAACGGCGAAGTGGTGTTTGGCGTAGTGTCGATGCCGACCAATGGGCGCTGCTACTTCGGTGGGCGCGGCCTGGGTGCCTGGCGTGCTGATGCTGGCGAAGCCGCCCAGCCGATCCAGGTACGCATCGCACCACCGGAGGGCGAGCGTTTTACCGTGGTTGCCAGCCGTCGGCACTCCAGCGCGGAACAGGAAGCGCTGTTGTCCGGGCTTGGGGCTGCGGTGGGAGAGCTGGAGCTGGCAAATATCGGCAGCTCGTTGAAGTTCTGCCTGTTGGCCGAGGGCAGCGCCGATTGTTATCCGCGCCTGGCGCCGACTTCGCAGTGGGATACTGCAGCGGCGCAGGGCGTGGTGGAAGGGGCCTGCGGCGAGGTGATCGGGCTGGATGGCTTGCCATTCCGGTATCCGCCGCGCGAGTCGTTGCTTAACCCGTATTTCCTGGCATTGCCCGCCAATGCTGCATGGCGCCAGGCCTTCCTGAACCTGATTTGACGGAGTCTCAGCCTACCCTGTGGGAGCGGGCGAGCCCGGGAAGCATGCACCGCGGTGCGGGGCACCGGCTTCGCCGGTGTTCGCGGGCCTGCCCGCTCCAACAGGTTTTGCGCCAGCCTTTGGGGTTTGTGCAGCGCGGTTGCTTTCAGCGGCTGCTGGGCTAGCGGTGCAAGACGTACTGGCCGCTGAACCTCACCGCCGGCTCGTCACTGCCGTCATTGCTCACCGTGGTCTCCAACGTCAACCGTGCCCGCCCACGCCGCTGGTACAGGGCCAGGAATCGCTCCCAGGTCTTTTCGTCGGGCGCTGCACAACGCGCCACTGCCGTGCCGGTCACTGGCAACGGGTAGCTGATCTGTCCTTCCTGGATGACGATATGCCCCTCATCGATCCCCAGTTCACGCAGGCGCAGGTGCAGCCAGCCCCAACCCACCAGCACTGCTGCGCAGTACAGGCTGCCACCGAACATGGTGCTTTTGTGGTTGACGTTGGCCGCCAGCGGCAGTTGCAGGCGCAGGGTGTGCTGCTGCCAATCGATCACTTCCAGGCCCATTTCGCGGGTCAGGGGGATGTCGCTGTGCAGTACGGACTGCAGGTACTGACTATCGGTGCTCATTAACGGTTGTCCTCTTGATCATCATGCCCGCCGCTACCGCCGTCGAAGTTCAAGCCGTGCTTGCGCAGCTTGTCATGCAGGGTTTTGCGGGGGATACCCAGTGCTTCGGCCAGGCTCCGCATGGAGCTGTGTGGCTGGGCCAGTTCGGCAGCGATCAGCGAACGTTCGAACTGCTCGACCTGCTCGCTGAGGTTGCCGCTCAGCATGGGAGCTGCCGGTGCTGCTGCCGAGGGTGCCTGGCCATCCAGTGCCAGTTCCAGGCCAAGGGCGAAACGCTCGGCGGCGTTCTGTAGCTCGCGGACGTTACCTGGCCAGTCATGACGCAGCAGCAGGGCGCGTTGCGCTGGCTGCAGCGCATGCGGCGACAGGCCATGGCGTTGGCTGGCAGCATCGGCGAAATGCTGGAACAACACCAATATGTCGTCCCCGCGTTCGCGCAGTGGCGGAATACGCAGCGGCGCCACGTTCAGGCGGTAATACAGGTCCGCGCGGAATCGCCCTTGGTCGGCAGACTGACGCAGGTCTTCCTTGGTGGCGGCTATGATGCGGATATCCAGCGGGATCAACTGGTTGCCGCCCAGGCGTTCGACCACCCGCTCCTGCAGCATGCGCAGCAACTTCACTTGCACATCCAGGCTCATGCTCTCGATTTCGTCGAGGAACAGCGTGCCGCCGTTGGCAAATTCGAACTTGCCGATACGGCGCTTCTGCGCGCCGGTAAACGCACCGGGCTCGTGGCCGAACAGCTCGCTCTCGACCACCGACTCGGCCAGCGCGCCGGCGTTGATCGCCACGAACGGCCCTTCGCTGCGGCTGGACAGGTCGTGAAGGGCGCGAGCCACCACCTCTTTGCCAGCGCCGGTCTCGCCCAGAATCAACACATCGGCACGGGTGCCGGCCAAGGCGCCGATCTGCTCGCGCAGGCGCAGCATGGCCGGTGAATGGCCGACCAGGCGGGTTGCCAGTTGCTGGCGGTCGCTCAGAGCCAGACGCAGGCTACGGTTGTCCAGCACCAGCCGGCGCAAGGCCAGGGCGCGGCGTACGCTGTCGAGCAGGGCGTCTGTGGCAAAGGGTTTTTCCAGGAAGTCATAAGCCCCGGCGCGCATCGCCTGCACCGCCAGCGGCACATCGCCATGGCCGGTAATCAGCAGCACCGGCAGCTCGCTGTCACGGCCGTGCAGTTGTTCCAGCAACTGCAGGCCATCGATGCCCGGCATGCGGATGTCGCTGACCACCACGCCTGGCCAGTCGGCCTCGATACGCTCGGCCAGGCCTTGAGCTTCGGCCAGGGCGACTACCTTGAGCCCGGCCAGGTCCAGGGTCTGGCTCAAGGCTTGGCGCAGGTGGGGGTCATCGTCCACCAGGATGACCTGGGCTCGGCTGTCGATCAGTGTCTCGGTGGTCATGCCGAGGGGTCCTCCGAATTGGGCAAAGTAGCGCCAGACGCGGCCACACGCAGCTGGAGGGTCAGCATTGCGCCACCTTCCGGGTGGTTGGCCAGCAGCAGTTCACCGCCCAGGGCGCGCATCAGGCTTTCACAGATGGCCAGGCCCAGGCCCAGGCCCTGTGTACGGGTCTTGGTGGTGAAGAACGGCTCCTTGGCATGCTCCAGAGCCTGGCGGCTGAAACCGGGGCCATTGTCACGGATGTACAGGTAGACGCAGTCATCACGCTGCTCGGCACTTAGCCACAGGCGACGCGGATTGGCTTTTTCGGTCAGGGCGTCGAGGGCATTGGCCAGCAGGTTGCCTAGCACCTGGCGCAGGCGGGTTTCGCCGGCCTGTACCCACAAGGTGGCTTCCGGCAGGTCGCGGATCAGCTCTACGGCCATCGCCCGGCGGCGCTTGGCCAGCAGCGCCAGGGCATCGTCCAGGGCCGGCTGCAGGGCCACGCTCTCTGGGGCATGGCGGTCACGACGGGCGAAGGCACGCAAGTGGGCAATGATCGAGGCCATGCGCCCTGTCAGTTCGCCGATCAGCTTGAGGTTGCCGCGGGCGTCTTCGGTACGTTGGTGGTCGAGCAGGATCTCGGCGTTCTCCGCGTAGCTGCGGATGGCGGCCAGAGGCTGGTTCAGCTCATGGCTGATACTGGCCGACATGGTGCCGAGCACCGACAGCTTGCCGGCCTGCACCAGTTCGTCCTGCGCACGCACTGCCTCCTGCTGAGCGTTTTCGCGCTCCAGCACGGCATTTTTCAGGCGAGTGTTCAGGCCTTCAAGGTCGGCGGTACGTTCGGCCACGCGCTTTTCCAGTTCCTGGCGGCCACGGGCTTCGAAGTCGATGCGGTCGATGTAATGGCGTCGCCGCTGCATCACCAGACCGGCCAGCAGCATCAGTACCAGCAGCGTACCGGCACCTATGGCCATTACCGTCTGCACCGAGCGATCAACCAGCGTGCGCGGGGCGAGGATGCTGACTTGCCAGCCGGTTTCCTTGATGTCGCGGGTCTGGGTGATCCAGGCCTGCGGGTTGAGAACCAGTGGCTGTGGGGCCTGGGTCGGATAGGGCTGGATGGCGATGATGGCCTGGCGCTCGGCGTCGGTCAGCGTACGGGTAGCACGGAAGCGCCAGTCGGGCCGCGAAGTCAGGATGACCACCCCATTGTGATCGGTCAGCAACAGCTGTTCGGGCGTACGACCCCACAGGGTTTCGGTGTGGTCGAGATCGACCTTGACCACCAGCACACCGACGATTCGCTCGCGGTCCCGCACGGCCGCGGCAAAGAAGTAGCCGCGCTTGGCCGAGGTGGTGCCCTGGCCGAAGAAGCGGCCCAGGTGGCCGGCCATGGCTTCGTTGAAGTAGGGGCGGAAGGCGAAGTTTCGCCCGACGAAGGTGTCGTGCTTGTCCCAGTTCGAGGCGGCCAAGGTGTTGCCGCTGACGTCCATCAGGTACATCACCTCGGCACCGGTCTGTTGCACGATGTCCTTGAGCAGGCGGTTGGCGTTGGTTACCGCTTCCAGGCGGAACGGGTCGGCCAGCACGCCACGCAGCGCCGGCAGGTCGCCGAGAATTTGCGGCAAGGTCTCGTAGCGGTGCAGGGTGCCGAGCAGGTTGGCGACATACAGGTCGAGTGTCTGGCGGTTCTGCGAGGCCAGCTCATCCTGGTAATAGCGCTCGGCCAAGTGATGCAGGGGCCACAGCAATGGAGCCAGGCTCAGCGCCAGCAGGGCCAGGCTGCGCCAGCGGGGACGGCGTGGGGGCGTGGGTTTTGCAATCATCACGTAAATGCGCCAGAAAAGTCTGACGCAATTATGCGCTAGTTAAGGCAGCAGTTCCGCCTCTGCCAATGTCAGGCCCACCTTGTCCTTGTCCGATAACAGCGGTGGCTGCTGCAGCCCCCAGTCGATGTCCAGCTGGGGGTCGTCCCAGCGTATACAGCGGTCAGCACCCGGGTTGTAGTAGTCGGTGGTCTTGTAAAGGAACTCGGCCGATTCACTCATCACCGCAAAACCGTGGGCGAAGCCAGGTGGAATCCACAGCTGGCGATGGTTGTCGGCCGACAGGTGCACCGCGACCCATTTGCCGAATGTTGGCGAGCTTTTGCGCACGTCCACGGCGATATCGCGGATTTCCCCGTGCACCACGCGCACCAGCTTGCCCTGGGTGTTTGCCACCTGGTAGTGCAGCCCACGGAGCACGCCCTTGATGGAACGCGAGTGGTTGTCCTGAACGAACTCCACGTTCACGCCGGTTTGCTGTGAGAACTCACGGGCATTGAATGCCTCGAAGAAGAAACCACGGCTGTCAGCGAACACCTTTGGCTCGATGATCAGTACTTCAGGTATTGCTGTAGGGATGATGTTCATAGCGGCTCGCTGGCCCGTCGCTCAAGTATTGACCCTAGTCGGCCTTGCCGGAAATTTCCGCGCGTAGCTGTAACAGGATGCATAAGGGATGGCTATGGTAGACGGCAGGCAGTTCCTTTAACCAGACCAGCCCTAACGATTGCCGATTGTTATCGATTTAAATTTGCCTTTAGGCAGCAAAATCTTAGATTATCAGGCTTTAAATATCGATATATATCGGTTATAAATTGACAAACGCCCCAGCACACCCGGCTCAGGGCCATCACAGAGGTCACCCATGAAAACCCTCAACTCCACGCCCCGTGCCGATGGTTTCCACATGCCCGCCGAGTGGGCCCCGCAAACTCAGGTATGGATGGTCTGGCCGGAGCGCCCGGACAACTGGCGCCTGGGCGGCAAGCCGGCGCAGGCTGCCCACGTAACCCTGGCCAAGGCCATTGCCCGTTTCGAACCTGTGACCGTCGCAGTCTCCGCCGGCCAGTACGAAAACGCTCGACGCCAACTCGACCAGCCGAACATTCGTGTGGTTGAAATCAGCAACGACGATGCGTGGGTGCGTGACACCGGCCCGACCTTCGTCATCAATGACCATGGCGAAGTGCGCGGTGTAGATTGGGGCTTCAATGCCTGGGGCGGCTTTGATGGTGGCCTGTACGCACCCTGGAACCGCGACGAGGAACTGGCCGCCAAGGTGCTGGAAATGGAGCGCTGCCAGCGCTACCAGACCGAAGGCTTTGTGCTTGAAGGGGGTTCGATCCACGTAGACGGCGAAGGCACCGTTATCACCACTGAGGAATGCCTGCTCAATCGCAACCGCAACCCGCACCTGAGCCGCGAGCAGATCGAAGCGGTGCTGCGCGATCACTTGGCAGTTGACACCGTGGTGTGGCTGCCGGATGGCTTGTACAACGATGAAACCGACGGCCATGTCGACAATTTCTGCTGTTACGTGCGCCCGGGCGAAGTGTTACTGGCTTGGACCGATGATTCCAACGACCCCAATTATGCGCGCTGCCACGCGGCCATGGACGTGCTGAAGAACACCCGCGACGCCAAGGGTCGCGAGTTCATCGTGCACAAGATGCCGATCCCGGGGCCGCTGTTCGCCACTTCCGAAGAGTGCGCCGGTGTCGATCAGGTCGCCGGCAGCCAGGAGCGTGACCCATCGGTGCGCCTGGCGGGCTCGTATGTGAACTTCCTGATCGTCAACGGTGGCATTATTGCCCCAAGCTTCGACGACCCGGCAGATGCCGAAGCCAGAGCGATCCTGGCAAGGATCTTCCCCGACCACGAGGTGGTGATGATCCCGGGCCGCGAGCTGCTTTTGGGTGGCGGCAACATTCACTGCCTGACCCAACAGCAGCCGGCGCCGATCAAGCGCTGAACGCGTGATGAATAAAGAGGCCCGTCGTGTGACGGGCCTCTTTTTTGCGCGGGCGACGCCCGGGCGCCGAGCTGGCATACGTTTTGTATTGTTTTTCAAACAGATAGAGAGATTGCACGGCCAGGCCGCGCCTCGGATCTGTAACAATAACTACGTAAATTAGCCACTCACGGGCCAGGGAGTACGTGTAGACATGAACGCAGCAAGTGAGTCGGCTTTGCGCCCATCGGCAGTTGATCGCCAATCGCTCAGGCTTGTGGCGAAGTGGTTGAAACACCATGGAAGCATCAGGGTCAGGACGACCGACCCACGACGTCTGCTTGCCGGGCGATACCCCCAAGGGTTGATCAGTGAAGCAGAGATGCAGGCGCTGATGGCGGTGTGGCACTGATCGATTGCACCTGTACCTGCCTCTCCGCGGGCTTGCCCGCTAAGAGGCAGGTACAGTCAACAAAGATCAGAAGCTGTAGCTACCCGTCACCACAAGGCTACGCGGATCGCCCACCTGGATCTGCGCCGCACTGGTCGCCGAGCTGTAATAGGTCTTGTCGGCAATGTTGCTCAACGCCGCCCGCACATCCCAGTCATGCGTACGGTAGCCCGCCAGCGCATCCCAGCGGCCGTACCCCGGCAACAACGTGGTGTTCTGGTTGTCCGCATAACGCTCGCCCACCAGTGTCAGCCCGGTTTCGGCGTACCAGCCCAGTTCTGGCTTCCAGGTCACGAACAGGCTGCCATTGCGCCTGGCCACGTCATTGATGCGGTTGCCTTCCTGGCCGTTCTTGTCCTTGACGATGGTCGCATCCTGCAGGCCAATGCCGCCGCGTACATACCAGTTGCCGACGATGTTGCCGGTGGCAGTCAGCTCGATGCCGCGTGAACGCTGCATGCCGCTGAGCAAGATGATGTTCGGGTCGTTCGGGTCGCGGGTGCGGCGGTTGTAAAGTTCCAGCTCGTAGATAGCCAGGGTGGTGGTCAGGCGCTGGTCCAACCAGTCGCTCTTTACGCCTATTTCTTTCTGCCGGGTCTCTTCCGGGTCGGTTTTATTGGTGTTGCCCTGTGCCCCTGGGGTGATGCCGATCAAGCCGCCACCCACCGGTGAGAAAGTTTTGCTCCACGAGGCGTAGAACGAATGGTCGCGCCATGGCGTGTAGACCACGCCCAGGCGTGGGCTGGTGCTGTTGCTGTCCTGCGGTTCGCGCAAGCCATCCTTGTTGGTGGTTTCCACTTCGAACTGGTCAAAGCGCACGCCGGCGAGAACCTGCCACTGATCGTTCAGGCGAATCTGGTCCTGCAGATAAACCCCGCGGCTGTCGACCACGGTGTGGTTGTTGCTTGATACCGCCAACGCACCATTGTGCGGCTGGCTGGGTTTGCCCAGGCCTGGCAGGTCCTGTCTGCCAGCGCTGTACAGCAACGGGTCGCGCCGCTGGTTGCCGAACTCCAGGCCCAGCAGCAGCTTGTGTTCAAGGCCCAAGGTGTCGAAGTCGCCCTCGGCCTCCAGGTTGTTGAACAGGTTGCGGGTGTTCAGGTCCTGCTGCCAGCGTTGGCGGGTCAAGGTATTGGTGCCGGCGTCGTAGCCCGTGACATAGGTGTTGTCGAACTCGCTGTCGAGTTTGAACAGGCCCAGGGTGTGGCGCAGTTGCCAGGTTTCGTTCAACTGGTAGTTCAGCCGCGAACGCAGCGACTGGGCGCGATCATCGATGTAGTCGCGCTGGTCGCCGTAGGTGGTGCCGCGGCTGACGTCGGCGGGGCGACCATTGACCCCAGGAATGCCACGGTCGGGCGTGCGGTTGTAGCGGCTGTATTCATACTGCACCAGCCAGTTCAGGTCGGGGGTGATCTGCCAGCTGAGCGACGGGGCGAACAGTTGGCGGCTGCCGTCGATACCATCGCGGAAGCTGTTGTTGTCCTGGTTGCCCATGTTCAGGCGTAGGCTGACCGTGTCGCTGGGGTCGGCGCTGAGGTCGGCATACAGGCTGCGCAGGTCTTCGCTGCCGGCCTGTGCTTCGATGGTCGAGCGGCGACCCGGCTCCGCTGCCTTGCTGACCCTGTTGATGATGCCGCCCTGGCTACCACGGCCATACAGCACCGCTGCCGGCCCCTTCAACACCTCGACCCGCTCGATGTTGTGCAAGTCGCGGATGTACTGGCTGTCGTCGCGGATACCGTCCAGGTAGAAGTCGTTGCTGGCCTCGAAGCCGCGGATGCGTACGCTGTCAAAACGAGTGTCGGCGCTGCTGCTGACGTTTGGGATGCCCTCCAGTGCCTTGCCCAGCGTGTTGCTGCCGTAGTCCAGCACATTGGCGGTTTTCACCGTATCGATGGCCTGCGGCACATAACGCACAGGCGTCGAAGTGCGGGTTGCGGTGCTCACCTCCTTGACCCGCGGGTTGTCCTTCTCGCGCTCGCTGTCGGCGGTAACCGACGACTCCGGCAGCGTGGTGGTGGCGGCACTGGCCAGGCTGGCGCTGAAAAGCAGCGACAGGCCGAGCGTCAGGGGTGAAAGGCGGCAGGGTACAAGCATGGGCACATTCAGACCGGGCAGTTGAAAATAAGGTGCGAATGGTAATGCTTGCTATTTGCTCTTGCTTGGGTATTTGTAAAGGGTTGTCTTTACATATGTATCTTTTTGTAACAGGCTCTGCGGCCACGCTTTGCCTGCTCACAGGAAATTGTCCGTTTGATCAAAAGGCAATTTCCTACACAAGATAAATTGCCCGCTGATAGCGCAAACCTGCATGAAAATGCACCGGATACGCCGAATTTCTTGGTTATATCAACCTGTATTTCACGACTTTTTGACATTTGTAATCTCGCGCGGCTAGGATTCGGCCAACGCCTGCTGGCCATGGTATTGGCCAGGCTGCTGCCAAGGGCCGCCGTGAACTTACCGGTTGGCCCGCCCGGCTGGATCCGCATAGCGTCGAACCTACGAAGGGGCGTTGGTTCCTGGCGTCATATTGCAGCGCGTTTTTGATTAAGAAATAAGGAAAACAACATGTTGAAAACCAGGATCAGCCTGGTCGCCCTGGCGATGATCGCCGCGACCCAGGCTCAGGCCAATGACCAGGCTGACAGCAAGGGTTTCATCGAGGACAGCCACGCCAACGTCCTTCTGCGCAACGCCTACATCAACCGTGACAAGAAGCATGGCACCGACGACCAGATCGAATGGGGCCAGGCGTTCATCGCCAACTTCTCCTCCGGCTTCACCCAGGGCACCGTTGGCGTCGGCGTTGACGCATTTGGCCTGTACGCCGTGCGCCTGGATGGCGGCAAAGGTCACAACGGTGGCGGCGGCGTCGACTTCTTCAAACCGCACGAAACCACCAATGCCGAAGGCAACGCCAGTTCGCCGCATAACCTGGCCCGTGGTGGTGCTGCAGTGAAATTCCGCATTTCCAACACCGTGCTTAAGTACGGTGACCAGATGCCAGCACTGCCAGTGCTGCAGTACGACGATGCACGTCTGTTGCCAGAAAGCTTCACCGGTACCCTGATCACCTCCAAAGAGATCCAGGGTCTGGAACTGAACGCTGGTCGCTTCACCCAGGAAGCGCGCAAGAGCGCCGAGCGCCGTGATGGTGGTGGCCTGAAGTCGATCAACGTCTTCGGTGCCAGCTACAAGTTCACCGACAACTTCACCGCTTCGCTGTACACCGCCGACAACGAAGACGTTATGAAGAAGCACTACCTGGGCTTGAACTACGTCTTCCCGATCGCCAGCGACCAGTCCCTGACCCTGGACTTCAACGGCTACAAGTCGGACATCAACAACAAGCATGTCAAGGCTGCCGAGCTGACCGGTGACTCCAACACAATTTGGAGCCTGGCGGCCACTTACGCCTATGGCCCGCACTCGTTCACAATCGCCCACCAGCGCAGCACCGGTAGCACTGGCTATAACTACGGCGGGTATCAGAACGCAGGCCGTCAGGGTGACGGTGGTTCCACCATCTACCTGGCCAACTCGTACTGGTCCGACTTCAACGCCGAAGACGAGCGCTCCTGGCAGCTGGGCTACGGCCTGGACTTCGGTGCCTATGGCATTCCGGGCCTGACCTACAAGCTGGCCTACGTGGTGGGTGACAACATCAACACCCGTAACGTCGCCAACCCGCAAGGCTTCGGCGAAGGTAAAGAGCGCGAGATCTTCAACCAGATCCGTTACGTGGTGCAGGACGGCCCGGCCAAGGACCTGTCCATCAAACTGCGTAGCTCGTTCTTGCGTACCAACAACGCCGTGCAGCAGAACGGTTACAACGACGACGGCAACGAAGTCCGCGTATTCGTCGAGTACCCGATCAGCATCTTCTGATCCGCAGTTCTTTGCATGAAAGCTGGGGCCGCGCTGCGGCCCTTCGCGGGCACGCCCGCGAAGGGCTGCAGGGCAGCCCCAGTCATGTTTGTCATGCAGGTTCAGTCTCTTCGTGGCGCAGTCTTGATGCCACAGTTCGTGTTGCAGTGTCCCCCGTCTCCGGTGCAAAGCTGTCGCTACGCGCCATCCGCCACATCCGTGCATAAAACTCGCTTTCGATCGAGCCACTGAGTAGCTCCCCCGGCTTGAGGAATGTGTGCAAGTCCGAAAACAACCCTATTTCGCTGGGGCTGATGCGCCGTGCCAGGTGTTTGGGCCTGAGCTCCGAAGGGTGCTCAAGGCCTGCGGCAGCCAACATCTCGGCCAGCGCGTGCAATGTGTTGCGGTGGAAGCTGGCCACCCGCTCGGCTTTGTCTGGCACCACCAGGGCACGCTGGCGCAGAGGGTCTTGGGTGGCCACGCCGGTCGGGCACTTGTTGGTGTGGCAGCTCTGCGACTGAATGCAGCCAATGGCAAACATGAAACCGCGTGCCGAATTGACCCAGTCAGCGCCGATGGCCAAAACGCTGGCAATGTCGAAGGCGCTGACGATCTTGCCCGCCGCACCAATGCGGATGCTGGAGCGCAGGTTCAGGCCGACCAACGTGTTGTGCACGAACATCAGGCCTTCGCGCATTGGCACGCCCATGTTGTCGCTGAACTCGCGAGGTGCCGCGCCGGTGCCACCTTCCTTGCCGTCGACAACGATGAAGTCAGGGGTGATGCCGGTGGCGAGCATGGCCTTGGCAATGCCCATGAACTCCCAGGGGTGGCCCAGGCAGAACTTGAAGCCCACGGGCTTGCCGCCCGAAAGCTCGCGCAGGCTGGCTACGAAATGCAGCAACTCCACTGGTGTGCGGAATGCGCTGTGCGCCGCCGGCGAGATGCAGTCCTCGCCGGCGCGTACGCCACGGGTCTCGGCAATTTCGGGGCTGACCTTGTGCCCCGGTAAAATGCCGCCGTGGCCAGGCTTGGCGCCCTGGCTGAGCTTGATCTCGATCATCTTCACCTGTGCCGAACGGGCCTGTTCGGCGAAGCGCTGTGGATCGAAACGACCGTCCTCGGTGCGGCAGCCGAAGTAGCCGCTGCCAATTTCCCAGATCAGGTCGCCGCCGTGTTCACGGTGGTACGGACTGATGCTGCCTTCGCCAGTGTCATGGGCAAACCGGCCCATGCGCGCGCCGCGATTGAGCGCAGCGATGGCGTTGGCGCTGAGGGCGCCGAAACTCATCGCCGAGATGTTGAAGATCGAGGCCGAGTAGGGCATTCGGCATTGCGGCCCGCCGATGGCAATGCGGAACGAGGCAGGGTCCGGCGTGGCCACCGGTAGCATGGAATGGCTGATGAACTCGAAACCAGGTTTGTAGGCGTCGTTGAGTGTGCCGAACGCTTTCTCGGCGCTTTCGTTCTTGGCGCGGGCGTAGACCAGCGAGCGTTGCGAACGGGAGAACGGCAGCTTGTCGTCGTCACCTTCGATCAGGTACTGGCGGATTTCCGGGCGGATGGTTTCGATCAGGTAACGGATATTGCCCAGGATCGGGTAGTTGCGTCGCACCGCATGGTGGCTTTGACGCAGGTCATTAAGGCCGACCAGGCTGAGCAGCGCGGTGATCAGCGTTACCGGCCACAGCCAGGCATGCTGGGACAGCAGGGGCAGGCTGGCGAAGGTGAAGACAAGGCAGAGTACGAAGCAGGCGTAGCGGCTGGGAAGAGAGTGTTTCATGGGTCCATCGCAGGCAGGATGACCGGGCATAGGATAGGCAAACACAGGGGACGGAAAACCTGGGTAATCGGTAAAAGACTGTTACACGCCGGCCCCTGGATCAGCCTTTAGACGGGGAGCTGCAGGCTGACCCGTAACCCGCCGCCCGCTCGGTTCGCCAGCATCAGCTCACCCCCATGGCTGGTGGCGATCCGCTGGGCAATGCTCAGCCCCAGCCCATATCCCCCGGATGCCTGGTTACGCGACCCCTCACCGCGCACGAACGGGTCGGTAATGGTCGTCAGCAGCGCTGGCGCAATCCCCGGCCCGCGGTCGTCGATGTGGATGAACACCCCTGTGGTCGTTCGCTCCAGCGTGACGGAAACATCCTTGGCATAACGCAACGCATTGACCAGCAAGTTCTGCAGACAGCGCTGCAGCAGCAGGGCATCCACCCGCAGGCTGTTGACCCGGCCGTGCACGGGCAGGGGTTCCTGGTCAGTAGCCAGGTCCGCACACTGGCGCGTCACCAGCCGGTCCAGGTCCACCTGCTGCAAATTCTGCTGCTCTCCGGCACGCAGGTAATCCAGAACCTGACCGATCATATCGTCCATCTGCGTGATGTTCTGCCGCAGGCGCTGGCGGTGTTCGTCATCGGGTAATCGCTCCAGGCGCAGGCGCATGCGGGTCAGTGGGGTACGCAGGTCGTGGGACACGGCGGCCAGGAAGTAGGCCTTGTCGTTGACCATGGCAATCAGCCGCTGCTGCATCGCGTTGAACGCCTGCGCCGCCTGGCGTACTTCTTCCGGGCCATCCAGTGCCAGGGGAGGCTGTTCGAGGTTACTGCCCAGCCCGCGCGCAGCATCGGCCAGGCGATGCAACGGGCGCAGGCACAGGCGCACCGCAATCAGGCACACCAGCAACACGGCGACAATACGCAGCGCATACACCCGCAGCAGGTAATCGCTGATCAGCACCCAGGCCGACTCGCCGCTCCAGCCCTGCAGTTCCTGGCCCGCAATGGTCAGCCAGTGCCCATCGGCCAGCGGCAGCGCGAACTGGATATGCGCCTGGGCCGTGCGCAGGCCGAACAGGCTGCGCCAGACGATCGGTTGGCCCAGTTCGTCGGTGAGTTGAACGTTCATCAGGCGCACGTCCTGGGCATGCCCCAGTTCGTACTTCAGGGCCTGCTGCAGCAACAGCTCGACCCGCCTGCGCCCAGGGCGCTTGTCATGCTCTTGCCCAGGCAGGCTTTCGACGCAGCGAAGCTGGTAGTGGGCTGGCGTCTGCAATGTACCGCCGTGGCAGTCGATCTGGGCAATCAGGGGGGCGCTGCGTGCAGCAACCAGTCGCACGGGCACCTCTAGCGCCTGGGCGAAACGCACATCGAACCAGATGCTGCTCGACATCAACTGGATCACCAGCGTGCCACTGACCATGATCAGCAGCAGTTGACCAAACAAGGTGCGTGGCCACAGCCGGTGAAACCAGCGCATGTCAGGCCCCGGCCGTGAGGCTGGCGATACTCAGCAGATAGCCTTCGTTGCGGATGGTCAGGATTTGCGCGGCCCCCGCCGGTGCCCGGCGCAGTTGCTGGCGCAGGCGGCTGACGCACATGTCCACCGAACGGTCGTCGGGCAGGTGGTCGCGGCCGAACGCGCTGCGGGTCAGTTGGTCACGGGAGACCACACGGTTGTTGGCTTCCAGCAGTTCGCGCAGCACGCGGTAGTCGGAGCGCGGCAGGGTCAGGGTCTCGCCATCCGGGCGGGTGAGCAGGCGCTTGACGTGTTCCAGACGAAAGCCTGCGAACAGCTGGGCGTCCAGCTCGGATTCTTCGGCACAGGTGCCCAGGCGTTGCGGACGACGCAGTACGGCTTTGATCCGGGCGATCAGTTCGCGTGGTTCGAAGGGCTTGGCCAGATAGTCGTCGGCGCCCACCTCCAGGCCGATGATGCGGTCCAGCGTGCTGCCCTTGGCTGACAGCATGATCACCGCCAACCCGGGGGTGGCCTGCAACTGCCTGCACAGGCTAAGGCCGTCCTCACCCGGCAACATCAGGTCGAGCACCACCAGCTCAACTTTGTGCCGGGCCAGCTGGTCGCGCATCTGTTCACCGTCGGCTGCGGCCAGCACGTTGTAGCCTGCATCGGTCAGGTAATCACAAAGAAGTTCGCGGATCTCGTCGTCATCATCGACAACCAGCAGGGTCGTGCTCATGCAGAAAAACACCTGTTAGGTGAGGGCCGGTGGCGCTCGTTACGTTCAATTACATCCCCGTACATGTCGGGTCTGGAGCCCGGAGGGCTGATCCCTAGAATCCTAACAAAAAATCATCTGCAAATACGAAGCCTTCCCAAATGAATCCCAAGAGCATCCCGACAGCGTTCACCCCCTTCAGTCAAAGTGGTAGTCGCCTCCAGCCGCTGGCCTTCTGCGTTGCCGTCGCCATCAGCGGTGGGGCAATGGCTGCCGACGGCAAACCCCTTGTACTGGACGCCACGCAGATCGAAGACAGCGCATTACTGCCTGCCGACGAGGCCGGCCAGTTGGGCTACACGGTCGAGAGCACTCGTAGCTCTACAGGCCTGGCACTGACACCACGGCAGACGCCGCAATCGGTTACCACCATCACCCGCCAGCAGATGGATGACCGCGACATCCACACCATCGAGCAGGCACTGGGAACCACCCCAGGCGTAACAGCCAACAAGTCCGAGGTGGGTGGGCGTACCGACTACCGCGCCCGTGGTTACTCGATCAGCAACTGGAAGGTCGATGGCCTGCAGACCCAGGGCGGTTCCGATTTCAGTGGCAGCGGCAATGCGCTGAACATGGACCTGTACGAACGCATCGACATCGTGCGCGGTGCCAACGGCCTGCTGGGCGGCACCGGCGACCCCTCGGCCACCGTCAATCTGATCCGCAAGGCACCGACCAAAACCTTCGGCGGCAGTGCTTATGCCACTTACGGCAGTTGGGACAAGCGTCGTCTGGGGGCTGACTTGAACCTGCCTCTGTCCGAAGATGGCCGCCTGCGTTCGCGCTTCGTGATGACCCAACAGGATGCCAACTCCTTCCGTGACAACCAGTCCGAGCGCTCCCGCGCCGCGTTGGCCAATTTCGAGTTCGACCTGGACGACGCCACCACCCTGGGCGCCGGTTATCAGTATGAGTACAACAAGGTTGTGGGCGGCGGCTGGGGCGCGAACATCCCGATCTGGTACCGCGACGGCAGCAAGACCGACTTGCCGCGCAGCACCAACCTGGTACCCAGCTGGAGCTTTGGCGAATACACCACCCGCACGGCGTTCGGTTCGCTAGAGCACCGCTTCGACAACGACTGGACCCTGGACCTGAAAGCCGCCCAGGCCACCACCGAAGCCCTGAACCACCGGGGCCTTGCCAAGGTAAACTCGGCAGGGCGCGGCAGCTACGGCGGCTATTGGGACCAGGACGGCAGCGGCGCCGTACTGAACGGTTTGCACAGCTCCAGCGACACCACCCAGCAATCGGCGCAGATCGACCTGTCTGGCCCGTTCCAGCTGTTCGGCCGCACTCACCAGGCCATGGTCGGCTACAACGACAGCCGCACCGTCGGCTGGTCGCCCCAGTACACCTGCACCATGGTCGGCGACGGCATGGCCAGCGCGCCTGCACTGGGTTGCCAGTTCCGCGCCAACAACGGCTTCCCGGTGACCGACTGGCACAATGGCGTGGATGACGACTACGACCTCATCGCCTCGCGCACCGGCCTTCACAGCAAGACCACCACCCGCCTGCAAGGCATGTACGCCGCCACCCGCCTGAGCATCACCGACCCGTTGTCGGTGATCGTTGGCGTGCGCACCAGCAACTATTCCTCGGTCACCCGCAGTGTGGCCGGCGAGCGCAGCAGCCAGGAAGAAAACGGCATCGTCACCCCCTACCTGGGCGCGGTGTATGACCTCAATGACAACTACTCGGTATACGCCAGCTACACCGACATCTTTACCCCGCAAACCTCTGAAACCAGCAGCGGCAGCAAGGTCGAACCGATTCGTGGGCAGAGCTACGAAACCGGTATCAAGGGTGAGTGGTTCGATGGCCGCCTGAACGCCTCGGCGGCGTACTTCCGCACCAAGCAGGAAAACAAGGCCGTGCTGGACGGCGACCTGACCACCCCGACCGGCGGCAGCGCCTACAAGGCCGGTTCCGGGCAGGAAACCGACGGTATCGACCTGGAAGTCGCAGGCGCCCTGACCCCCAACTGGAACGTCTACGCCGGTTACACCTACCTGCACTTCCGCCGCGTCGACAGCGACGGCCGCAGCGACCCGTCGCACTTGTTCAAGGCCTCTACCACCTACCGCCTGAGCGGCCCGCTCGACCGCCTGACCCTGGGCGCCGGCGTGACTGCGCAGAGCAACATCCGCGCCATCTCCAGCCCGGCTGGTCAGCCCACCAACGGTGTGAGCAATGGTGCCACTGACGTGAACTGGTCCGGTTATGCCATCTGGAATGCCATGGCCAAGTACCAGTTGACCGATGAGACCAGCGTCAGCCTCAACGCCAACAACCTGTTCGACAAGCACTACTACAGCCAGTACGGGTTCTATGCCGGGGCGATTTATGGCGACCCGCGTAACCTGTCGTTGACGGTAAGCACCGCGTTCTGATCAGCTCTTCCACAAGGCCTGGCGCTGTACCTGTAGGAGCGGGTTCTCCCGCGAACACCGGCGCAGCCGGTGCCTGCACCCGCTTCGCCAGCTTCGCGGGCAAGCCCGGTCCCACAGAGCCAGCGCTGGGTTCAAGGCCTGCGCTGGGCCGCCAAGCGGCCCTTTCTTACCTAGGCTCAACCGCTTGCCCTGGATCAACCGGCTTCTCCAGCTGGCCCTCGAAGCTATTCCAATCCTCGCCAAACAGCTCCACCGGATGCATGGTCCGGTCTGCGCCATTGCCACAGGCTAGCGCCTTGGCAGGGCAGTAAAGGTCGCAACCCCAGCAGATACGCTCGGGGTGGCGAGGGTTTGTGGGGAATCTCTTGGCCATGCTCAACCTCCCTCAGGGCTACCTGATCTGAACGTAAACCCCTCGCCCAGCCCGTCGTTTGACCGCCATCAATCCATTGGCGATCAACTGAGGTGAATGTTTTACAATCTTTCGAGCCTCGCCTTGGCGGGGTATCGCAGGGTCGATGATGCACCTTGCTGTATCGCGCAAAAGGAGTTGCTTTGGGGCACCATTCAACCGGCAAGCGCGGCGTGAGTTACGATCCGCCGCAACGGCGGCAACGCAGGGACATTCCATCCATCGTGCGCCGGGTGACGCTGGGCATTGTGGTCGTCTGGTTGGCACTTGTGGCAAGCCTGGGCGGGTGGATAGCGCAGCGCCTTACGGCAGAAGAACTCGACAACCTGGCGGCAGGCGCCGAATACGAAGCCCAGATTACGGGGCGTGTGGTAGACCGCCTGTTCACCGAGATGGCCAGCGTGGCCAACATGGTGGCTCGTCAAAGCGAGGTGATCCAACTCGCTGCCCGATATCGCCATGATCCGCCTGGCTTCGCGGCACTCACGCGTGAGGAGCGCGCTTCGAAATTCACCCGTGACCCGCTGGTGCGAAGCGTGGGTGATTTCATGGATAGATTGGCCAGCGATCTTCACTATGCCCGTATCTACATGAACAACCTCTCAGACGATACGGTGACGGCCAGCAACTGGGCGGAGTCATTCAGCATCGTTGGCCAGATCTATACGGGCAGGGCCTACCTCCTCGACGCATTGCGCACCGGCAGTGGTGAAATGTTCGGCATTGCCCGCCTGAACAAAACCCCCTCCTATTTCGTAGCCAGCCGCATCGACGATGCTGACGGCAAGCCACTCGGCTCTGTCACGGTCAAGTTCGATGCCCCGGACATCGCCCTTTACCTGACAGGGCGTCACATTGCCTTGATTGTGAACCGTCAGGGGCGCGTGACCACCGCGTCCAGCGAACCCTTCATGCTGCGTAACGTGGCGGCACTGCTCCCGCCCGATATCCGCAGGCCTCTGGATGGCGACGAAGAGCCGGGCGAGCCCATGGATATCCGCGCAGTGGCAGCTGCGGCTCAGGCCGATCAATGGCTTATTGGCGGGCACCCTTATCTGGTGCATCGCCAGCCCCTGAACGACGCGCAATATCAGCTGCTGACGCTGGCAAAGCTTGATCACCTGCAGCCGATGCGTCAGCAGTACTACTGGACCGGAGCCTCTGTGGCGGCGCTCGGGTTGATCTTGATCTTGCTCTCCAGCCGTGTGGCCGGGCAGATGCTATTGCGCCGCCAGGAAGAACGCTATGCAGCCAACTATGACGCGCTGACCGGGTTGAAGAACCGGCGTGCGATCCTGGCTGCCTTGCATCGGCATTTCGCGTTGGCGAAGCGAACGGGGCAGGGGGTGCTGGTGGCGTTTATCGACCTCGACGAATTCAAGGCGATCAACGACACCTACGGGCATGAGGTGGGGGACAAGTTCCTGATCGAAGGCAGCCGGCGCTTGCAGGGCGGGTTGCGGGCAACAGATGAACTTGGGCGCTGGGGTGGTGACGAGTTCGTTGTGATCGGCTTGACCGCTTCGATCAACCCGGACGAAATGGCCAAAACTGCCGCAGCGATGCGCAGACGGCTGGTGCCGCTGCTGATTGGTAGCTACGAGTTTGACGACTGCCGGTTCGATTACGCGGGTGCGAGTTTTGGTATTACGAGTGTTGATCCCGCTGCGACTTCGCTGCAGGCCGCGCTTAAAGCGGCGGATCAGTTGATGTATGCCGATAAAGAGGTGCGGCGGGGGTTGCGGAGGGTTTGAGAGGGGGGAGGGCGAGCATAACGGCACTGAATACCGAAAATGCCCACCTTTCGGGGAGCGGTCTCTGGGTAACTTCACAGCCGGTTGGTTGCTGTATCGCCAAATTGGCGATACGATCCTGCCATGTCTACCAAATACCGATTTCGCGATAAGTACCGCATCGAGCTAAGGGAAAGGGATCATCTACCACCCCACGTTCACCTTACGGGCGGTGGGGTGGATGTGGTGATCAGTCTGGAATCTGTGACTGTTAGCCAAGGCAGGGCACCTGCGAAAGTGGTGCAAGAAGCCCTGGCCTGGGTCGCGGCCAATCAGGCCGATTTGTTGAAGGAGTGGATGAAATGGCATCGATGAAACGTCCCCGTCTGAAGGGTGTACAGCCCCGATCGGGCGCTAGCCTTGAGCTTACCTTTACCAATGGTCAGCATTTCACCCTGGATATGAGCGATGCGCTCAAGACGTATCCTGGCTTGGCGCCACTGTCCAAGCGCAAAGCGTTTGAAGGCGTCGTATTGGGCGACGGAGGATGGTCGGTGGAGTGGCCAGCGCTGGATATTCAGATTGGTGCGGACACCCTGCTACTGGATGCGCTTGCCCAAAACGCACCTGATGAAAACACCCGAGTTTTCATTCGCTGGCGTTTGCGGCACCGGATGACGCTCGACCAGGCAGCCGAAGCGCTGGGAGTCAGCGCCCGCAGCATCAGCCGCTACAGCAGTGGTCGTGAAGCGGTACCACGCACATTGGCGCTGGCTTGCCTAGGTTGGGAGAGTTTGGAGCAGAAAGCCGCCTGACAGGGCTTTTTGAGGGCATGAGCTTTCGCTATTCTGGCCTGAGATTGCCGGGGGCCACTTTGCGGCCCATCGCTACACAAGGCCGTTCCTACAGAAGACGCGGTGTGCTTTTGAATCTTTTACTATGCGCGACGGTGCAGCCTGGAAGAGCGCTATGGGATTGTTGAGGCAGCTCTACGGCCGAGTCGCCGCGGCGGTTGCCCCGTAGCGTGAGCAAGCTGAATGCACAGCGTCTTGCGCAAGGCTGGGGGGGCGCCATTTGAGTCATACCTCCTAGCCGAAAACAAAAAAGGCCCACCTTTCGGTGAGCCTTTTTTGATACTGCGTATGGTGCCGGCACCAGGAATCGAACCCGGGACCTACTGATTACAAGTCAGTTGCTCTACCATCTGAGCTATACCGGCAATGGGGCGTCATTATAGCGATCGTTTGGCGCCTGTAAACCACTTCCTTGCGAATGTTCGCAAAAGACCTAAGTCACCGGCCCAAAAGAAGAATTTTCCTACCAGCCGCGGTGCATGGTGGTGACGCTAGGCTCGCTTTTGCCCGGGTTGAAGAACAGCTTGTCGTTGTCGCAGCCGCGCTTGCGGCAGGGGCTTTCGGTGCGCAGGGGCAGGCCGTTGTCGCCGCCCAGTTGCATGCCGGGGTGGTTCCAGTCCAGGTTGCTGCTGGGGTTGGGCGAGGTGCCGCCGGCACAGCCGGTCAGGGCGAAGGTCAACAGGGCGAGGAGTTTGGCTCGGGTCACGATGGTCAGGTCCGTTGGTCCATTGTCGGTTCTGGCGCAACGCCAGAAGGCCGCGGGGCTGGCGGGCAGCGCGCGACGTCACTTTTTAATGATTTGGGGGGTGGATGATACACCGTTGCGGCGGTGGAGCATTAGCCTTGTGTTGCCTGGCATGGCCTCTTCGCGGGTGAACCCGCTCCTACAGGGGGCCGGGTAAGCCGGGTTATCTGTGTAAGGCAATTCTGAACCATGGGGTCAAAAGCTTCAGGGTTTGGATGCTTCGGAAGTATCCTACGCGCGCCGCCGAAGTAACGCTGTTGTCGGGGAAGTGGCTCACGGATACCGTTTTCGGGTCGCTCTGGCGACCGGGTGTGAGAACTCGACTTTGAACGTATCGGCTGCGTAATGGCGACTGTGCGCGGGCAGACCTTGGTCTGGCC
>NZ_JBICJS010000014.1:0-424 GCF_043103305.1 Pseudomonas sp. YQ_5
AGAGGTGCATGTATGCCAACCAAAAAGAAACCCTTGCGTGACCTGCCCAAAATCCCCAAAGAGCTGCTGGAGCAGTTCGGTGAGGGCCTGATGACCGCAGAAGCTATCGAGGATGCATCTGCGGCGTTCAAGAAGGCCCTGATCGAGCGCGCCCTGAGTGCCGAGCTTGGCCACCACTTGGGCTATCCGCCGGGCGCGCAGCGCCCAGAGGATGAAACCAACCAGCGTAACGGCAAGAGTGGCAAGACGGTTTTGACCGGCGATGGCCCGCTGCGGCTGGAAATTCCTCGTGATCGAGACGGCAGTTTTGCGCCTATTCTGATCCCCAAGCATGAGCGGCGGTATACCGGTTTCGATGACAAGATCATCGCCATGTACGCCCGTGGAATGACGGTCAGAGAGATCCGAGCCTTTTTGTCCGAGC
>NZ_JBICJS010000015.1:0-36660 GCF_043103305.1 Pseudomonas sp. YQ_5
AGCGTAGCTCGCGATGCGCCGCGCGGGCGGCGCTCGATCTCTGCCCCACCACAACACTCAACCCTTTCACCCCCCGCCCCACCACAACACTCAACCCTTTCACCCCCGCCCCACCACAACACTCAACCCTTTCACCCCCGCCCCACCACAACACTCAACCCTTTCACCCCCCCGCCCCACCACAACACTCAACCCTTACATCCCCCCTCCCCCCTCAGCCCCCTTCCCTTGCACCCCCACCGAACACAACTAAGCTTGTTGCCTCAATGGGCATCGCTGCGAAAGGAGCGATGCAGACGCGGCGCATGGCCTGTCGCCGCCCCAAAAAAAGCTTGACCGATCGATCAGAAAAAGGTGAAAAACGGTACACATTACAAATATTTATTTGTGTACAATCGCCCAGACCCGATCCCTGCGGGACATCAGTGAACGGGCCTGGACACGGGTCGGCGTACCAAAGTTGCGTTGCGGTAACCTTGCTGGTTATCAATACTGGCGCCGATTTTTCGACCAACAAGAACATCAAAACCGTGGAACCTTAGAATGAGCACAGCAATCAGTCCGACTGCTTATAACTATAAGGTCGTCCGCCAGTTCGCCATCATGACGGTGGTCTGGGGGATCCTTGGCATGGGCCTCGGCGTCTTCATCGCCTCGCAGCTGGTGTGGCCGCAGCTGAACCTGGACCTTCCCTGGACCAGCTTCGGCCGCCTGCGCCCGCTGCACACCAACCTGGTGATCTTCGCCTTCGGGGGCTGTGCGCTGTTCGGCACCAGCTACTACGTGGTGCAGCGCACCTGCCAGACCCGGCTGATCTCCGACAGCATGGCCGCCTTCACCTTCTGGGGTTGGCAAGCCGTCATCGTCGGCGCACTGATCACCCTGCCGATGGGCTACACCACCACCAAGGAATACGCCGAGCTCGAGTGGCCGCTCGCGATCCTGCTGGCTATCGTCTGGGTTACCTACGGCCTGGTGTTCTTCGGCACCATCGTCAAGCGCAAGACCAAGCACATCTATGTCGGCAACTGGTTCTACGGTGCGTTCATCGTGGTCACCGCGATGCTGCACATCGTCAACCACATCTCGCTGCCGGTGAGCCTGTTCAAGTCGTACTCGGCCTACTCCGGCGCCACCGACGCGATGATCCAGTGGTGGTACGGCCACAACGCCGTGGGCTTCTTCCTCACCACCGGTTTCCTGGGGATGATGTACTACTTCGTGCCCAAGCAGGCCGAGCGGCCAATCTACTCGTATCGCTTGTCGATCGTGCACTTCTGGGCGCTGATCACCCTGTATATCTGGGCCGGCCCGCACCACCTGCACTACACCGCCCTGCCTGACTGGGCGCAGTCGCTGGGCATGGTGATGTCTATCATCCTGCTGGCGCCAAGCTGGGGCGGCATGATCAACGGCATGATGACCCTGTCGGGCGCCTGGCACAAACTGCGCACCGACCCGATCCTGCGCTTCCTGGTGGTGTCGCTGGCGTTCTACGGTATGTCCACCTTCGAAGGCCCGATGATGGCCATCAAGACCGTGAACTCACTGTCGCACTACACCGACTGGACCATCGGCCACGTCCACGCCGGCGCCCTCGGCTGGGTGGCAATGATTTCGATCGGCGCCGTGTACCACATGATCCCGAAACTCTACGGCCGCGAGCAGATGCACAGCATCGGCCTGATCAACGCTCACTTCTGGCTGGCCACCATCGGTACCGTACTGTACATCGCCTCGATGTGGGTCAACGGCATCACCCAGGGCCTGATGTGGCGCGCCATCAACGATGACGGCACCCTCACCTACTCCTTCGTCGAAGCCCTGCAGGCCAGCCACCCTGGCTACATCGTCCGCGCCCTGGGCGGTGCGTTCTTCGCCAGCGGCATGCTGCTGATGGCCTACAACGTATTCCGTACCGTACGTGCCGCCAACCCGGCACAGGCTGAAGAGGCCGCCAAGATCGTCGTTGTGGGAGCGCACTGATGAAGCATGAAGCCGTCGAGAAGAACATAGGCCTGCTGGCCTTCTTCATGGTCATCGCCGTGAGCGTCGGTGGCCTGACCCAGATCGTCCCGCTGTTTTTCCAGGACGTCACCAACAAGCCGGTCGAGGGCATGAAGCCGCGCACCGCGCTCGAGCTGGAAGGCCGCGATATCTACATCCGCGAAGGCTGCGTGGGCTGCCACTCGCAGATGATCCGCCCGTTCCGTGCCGAAACCGAGCGTTACGGCCATTACTCGGTAGCCGGTGAGAGCGTGTGGGACCATCCGTTCCTGTGGGGTTCCAAGCGCACCGGGCCGGACCTGGCCCGCGTCGGTGGCCGCTACTCCGATGACTGGCACCGTGCGCACCTGTACAACCCGCGCAACGTGGTACCGGAATCGAAGATGCCGTCCTACCCGTGGCTGGTCGAGAACAAGCTCGACGGCAAAGACACCGCGAAGAAGATGGAAGTGCTGCGCACACTCGGCACCCCGTACACCGACGCCGACATTGCCGGCGCACGTGACGCGGTCAAGGGCAAGACCGAAATGGACGCCATCGTCGCGTACCTGCAGGGTCTTGGCACCATCATAAAAAGCAAACGGTGACGCTGATGGATATCGGGATGATTCGCGGCCTGGGCACCGTCGTGGTGATGGTGGCCTTCGTGGGCCTGGCGCTGTGGGTGTTCAACCCACGGCGTAAAAAGGACTTCGACGAAGCGACCCAACTGCCCTTCGCGGATGACCCCGAGGCCACCCGGCACGTCGAGCAAGCAAAAGCTTCTGGGAGCAAACAACAATGACAACCTTCTGGAGTCTGTACGTTACCGTCCTGACCCTGGGCACCATCTTCTCGTTGACCTGGCTGCTGCTGTCGACCCGCAAGGGCCAGCGCGAAGAGGTTACCGACGAAACCGTCGGGCATGCCTTCGATGGCATCGAGGAGTACGACAACCCGCTGCCGAAATGGTGGTTCTGGCTGTTCGTCGGCACCATCATCTTCGCCCTCGGCTACCTGGTGCTGTACCCGGGCCTGGGCAACTGGAAAGGCATCCTGCCGGGCTATTCGTACCTGGATAACGACAAGCAGACCGAGTTTTCCAACGGCCAGCCGGGCTGGACCGGCGTGCACGAGTGGGAAAAGGAAATGGCCAAGGCCGACGCCCGCTTCGGGCCGATCTTCGCCAAGTTCGCGGCCATGCCCATCGTGGATGTGGCCAAGGACCCGCAGGCATTGAAAATGGGCGCGCGGCTGTTCGCCTCCAACTGCTCGGTGTGCCACGGTTCCGACGCCAAGGGCGCCTTCGGCTTCCCCAACCTCACCGACAATGACTGGCGCTGGGGCGGCGAGCCGGAAACCATCAAGACCACCATCATGGGCGGGCGCCATGGCGTGATGCCGGCCTGGGCCGAAGTAATCGGTGACCAGGGCGTGGCCGATGTGGCTGCATTCGTGGTCAGCAAACTCGATGGCCGCACATTGCCTGAGGGCGCGAAAGCCGATGTCGAGAACGGGCAGAAGATCTTTGCTGCCAACTGCGTGGCCTGCCACGGGCCGGAAGGCAAAGGTACACCCGCCATGGGCGCACCGAACCTGACCCACCCGCAGGCGTTCATCTACGGTTCGAGCTTTGCCCAGCTGCAGCAGACCATTCGTTATGGCCGCCAGGGGCAGATGCCGGCCCAGGAACAGCTGCAGGGCAACGACAAGGTGCACTTGCTGGCGGCTTATGTTTACAGCCTGTCGCACCAGGCTGAACCGGCCAAGGCTGAGTAAGGCAGGCCTGGCCTCTTCGCGGGTAAACCCGCTCCTACACAGGATCCTTGTAGGAGCGGGCTTGCCCGCGAAGAGGCCCTTACAGCCACCGCATTTCTGGCAGGCTGATGACCTGGATCAATTGACACCCGCCATAACACGTTTCATGCCACGAACCCAACGCGACTAAAGGTCGCAGTGCGATCCCATATCGCCCTCAGCGGCGTATCATGGACCGCAGAGCGCTAGCAGATTGCGCGAGACTGCGGCCCGCACGCACAGGCCGCGGCGTTTCTCCACTGCCGTGGGACTTGATGATGAGCAAGCAAATTCCGGTACATGATGTCACCCCGCCTGCCAGCAAAGGGAAGGATTCCGTCGACCTCTACGCTTCCCGGGAAAAGATCTACACCCGCGCCTTCACCGGCCTGTTCCGTCGCCTGCGCATGGTCGGGGGTGCCGCACTGTTCCTGCTGTACTTCGGCACCGTGTGGCTGAACTGGGGTGGTCACCAGGCTGTGTGGTGGAACCTGCCCGAACGCAAGTTCTACATCTTCGGCGCTACCATCTGGCCGCAAGACTTCATCCTGCTCTCGGGCATTCTCATCGTCGCCGCCTTCGGCCTGTTCTTCATCACGGTGTTCGCCGGCCGGGTGTGGTGCGGCTACACCTGCCCGCAAAGCGTGTGGACCTGGATTTTCATGTGGTGCGAAAAGGTCACCGAAGGTGACCGCAACCAGCGCATGAAGCTCGACAAAGCCCCCATGAGCGGCAACAAGTTCCTGCGCAAATTCGCCAAGCACAGCCTGTGGCTGCTGATCGGCTTTGTCACCGGCATGACCTTCGTCGGCTACTTCTCGCCGATCCGTGAACTGGTGATTGAATTCTTCACCGGCCAGGCCGATGGCTGGGCGTACTTCTGGGTCGGCTTTTTCACCCTCGCCACTTACGGCAACGCCGGCTGGCTGCGCGAACAGGTATGCGTGTACATGTGCCCCTATGCACGCTTCCAGAGCGTGATGTTCGACAAGGACACGCTGATCGTGTCCTACGACCCACGCCGTGGCGAAACCCGCGGGCCACGAAAAAAGGACGCTGACTACAAGGCCCAAGGCCTGGGCGACTGCATCGACTGCACCATGTGCGTGCAGGTCTGCCCTACCGGCATCGATATCCGTGACGGCCTGCAGATCGAGTGCATTGGCTGCGCCGCCTGTATCGATGCCTGCGACAGCATCATGGACAAGATGAACTACCCCAAAGGCCTGATCAGCTACACCACCGAACACAACCTGTCCGGACAGAAGACCCACATGCTGCGCCCGCGCCTGATCGGCTATGCCGTGGTACTGCTGGTGATGATGATCGGGCTGGCGACGGCCTTCGCCACCCGTTCGCTGGTCGGCTTCGACGTCAGCAAAGACCGTGTGCTGTACCGCGAAAACGCCCAGGGCCGGATCGAGAACGTGTACAGCCTGAAGGTGATGAACAAGGACCAGCGCGATCACGTCTACGTGCTGGACGCGGCCGGCCTGCCGGACCTCAAGCTCGAAGGCCAACGCGAAATCCGCGTGGCAGCCGGTGATATCGTCAGCCTTCCCGTGCAGCTGTCGGTTGCCCCCGAGAAACTGCCATCGACCACCAACGAAATCACCTTCATCCTCAAGAGCGCCGACGACAGTGACGCCCAGGTTGAAGCCAAGAGCCGTTTCATCGGCCCACAGATCCGCTAAGAGAGATAACGCACAATGCCTGCCGCCACCGCCGCCAGCCCCTGGTACAAGCACCTCTGGCCCTGGATCATCATCGGCATCCTCACCACCTCGGTGTGCCTGAGCCTGACCATGGTCAGCATCGCTGTGCATAACCCGGACAACCTGGTGAACGACAACTACTACGAGGCCGGCAAAGGCATCAACCGCTCACTGGACCGTGAATTGCTGGCGCAGAAGCTAGGCTTGAAGGCCAGTGTGCACCTCGATGAGCTGACTGGCGAAGTGGACCTGCGTCTGACCGGTAACAGCGACCCGCAAAGCGTGGAGCTGAACCTGATTTCGCCAACCCAGCCAGAGAAAGACCGCAAGGTGCTGCTAAGCCGGGTAGAAGCAGGGCGCTATGTGGGGCAGCTGGAAGACAAGGTCGACGGGCGCCGCTTTGTCGAACTGCTGGGTAGCGAAGGGGGCCAGGTGTGGCGCTTGTTCGAAGAGGAAAAAGTGGCGCATGGTGTGACCTTGCAACTGGGTGATGAAGCACTGCAAGGCGCCGAACACCAATAGTCGTACCACTTCTCCCTGTGTAGGAGCGGGCTTGCCCGCGAATGCGATAGCTCAGGCAACGTTGTTTTCAGGCCTGACGCATTCGCGGGCAAGCCCGCTCCTACAGGTTTCGATTCAGGCCGGCCGATCTGTAAGGCAATGACGCAATGACCCAACCCACCCCCTGCTACCACTGCGCCCTGCCCGTCCCCGCCGGCAGCCGCTTCACCGCCGTGGTCCTCGGCCAGCCCCGGCAGTTCTGCTGCCCAGGTTGCCAGGCGGTGGCCGAGTCGATCGTCGCTGGAGGCCTGGAGCACTACTACCAGCACCGCAGTGACACTAGCGCCAACCCCGAAGCCCTGCCCAGGCAGTTGCAGGACGAGCTGGCCCTTTACGACCGCAGTGACGTGCAACAAACCTTCGTCCGCCACCAGGGCGAGCTGGCCGAAACCACCCTGCTGGTCGAAGGCATCAGTTGCGCTGCCTGCGGGTGGCTGATCGAAAAGCACTTGCGCAACCTGCCCGGTGTTGCCGAAGCGCGCCTGAACCTGTCCAATCACCGCCTGCTGCTGAACTGGGATGACCAGCAGCTACCGCTGTCGCGCCTGCTCGCCGAGCTGCGACAGATCGGCTACGCCGCCCACCCCTATCAGCCCGACAAGGCCACCGAGCAGCTGGCCCGGGAAAACCGTAGCGCCTTGCGCCGCCTGGGCGTGGCCGGGCTGCTGTGGTTCCAGGCAATGATGGCAACCATGGCCACCTGGCCGGAGTTCAACATCGACCTGTCGCCCGAACTGCACACCATTCTGCGCTGGGTTGCGCTGTTCCTCACCATCCCCATCGTGTTCTACAGCTGCGCGCCATTCTTCAAAGGCGCGGCACGCGACCTGCGCACCCGCCACCTGACCATGGACGTTTCAGTGTCGCTGGCCATTGGCCTTGCCTTCGGTGCTGGCATCTGGACGGCCATCACCGGCAGCGGCGAGCTGTATTTCGACACCGTGGGCATGTTCGCCCTGTTTCTCCTCACCGGCCGCTACCTGGAACGCCGAGCCCGAGAACGCACGGCTGCGGCCACTGCGCAGCTGGTCAACCTGCTGCCGGCCTCGTGCCTGCGCCTGGACGCCTTCGGCCGCAGCGAGCGCATCCTCCTTGGCGAACTGCACTGCGGTGACACCGTGCAAGTCCTGCCAGGCGCGGTAATCCCGGCCGACGGGCGTATCGTAGAAGGCCGCTCCAGCGTCGACGAATCACTGCTGACCGGCGAATACCTGCCACAGCCCCGCCAAGTAGGCGAACGGGTCACCGGCGGCACGTTGAACGTCGAAAGCACCCTTAACGTGGAAGTCGAAGCCCTCGGTCACGATTCACGGTTATCGGCCATCGTCCGCCTGCTGGAGCGCGCCCAGACCGAAAAACCGCGCCTGGCGGAAATTGCCGACCGCGCCTCGCAGTGGTTCCTGCTGTTTTCGCTGCTGGCCGCCGTTGCCATCGGCCTGTGGTGGTGGCACCTGGACCCGACGCGGGCGTTCTGGATCGTGCTGGCGATGCTGGTGGCAACCTGCCCCTGTGCGCTGTCGCTGGCCACGCCAACTGCGCTTACGGCCGCCACCGGCACCTTGCACAAGCTCGGCCTGCTGGTGACCCGCGGCCATGTGCTGGAAGGCCTGAACCAGATCGACACGGTAATCTTCGACAAGACCGGCACACTGACCGAGGGCCGCCTGGCCTTGCGCAGCATTCGCCCGCTCGGCAGCCAGGCAGCCGACCGCTGCCTGGCCCTAGCCGCCGCGCTGGAAAACCGCTCCGAGCACCCCATCGCCCGCGCCTTCGGTCGTACCGCCACGCCTGCCGATGATGTGCAGACCATATCTGGCCTGGGCCTGGAAGGGCTGGTGGACGGGCAGCGCCTGCGCATTGGCCAGGCCGCCTTCGTCTGCGCCTTGAGCGGCGCGCAAATCCCCGCCGTGCCGGAGCCGCGCGGCCAATGGCTGCTATTGGGCGACCGCCAGGGGCCATTGGCCTGGTTTGGCCTGGACGACCGTCTGCGCGACGATGCCCCGGCCCTGCTCGCTGCCTGCAAGGCACGTGGCTGGCGCACGCTGCTGCTGTCGGGCGACAGCTCGCCAATGGTTGCCGAAGTGGCCGCACAACTGGGCATCGACCAGGCCATTGGCGGCCTGCGGCCAGACGACAAGCTTGACCGGCTGAAAGCCCTGCAGGCACAGGGGCGCAAAGTGCTGATGCTCGGCGACGGTGTCAACGATGTGCCGGTGCTGGCCGCCGCCGACATCAGCATCGCGATGGGTAGCGCCACCGACCTTGCCAAGACCAGCGCCGATGCCGTACTGCTGTCCAACCGCCTGCAGGCGCTGGTGCAGGCCTTCGACCTGGCCCGTCGAACGCGGCGCAACATCCTCGAGAACCTGCTGTGGGCGACCCTGTATAATGGCCTGATGTTGCCGTTTGCCGCGCTCGGCTGGATCACGCCGGTGTGGGCAGCCATCGGCATGTCGGTCAGCTCGCTGATCGTGGTGCTCAATGCCCTGCGCCTGACCCGTATGCCCGTGGCCTCTGGCCCGCCGCCCCACGAAGCCCCTTTACCCGGGAGGAAGTCGCCATGCCCGCCCTCTATGTCATGATTCCGGCAGCCCTGCTGCTGGTCGGCGTGGCCGTGTACATCTTCTTCTGGGCGGTAGACAGCGGCCAGTACGACGACCTTGAAGGCCCCGCCCACAGCATCCTGTTCGACGATCAGGACCCGCGCCACCAGGCGGCCGTGAAGCCTGACGACGCCCCGGCCGACACCGACAAGGAACCACCTCCCCGTGCCTGACCTGCTTCCGCTGCTGGGCTCGGCACTGGTCCTTGGCCTGCTGGGTGGCGGTCACTGCCTGGGCATGTGCGGAGGCCTGATGGGCGCACTGACCTTGGCCATCCCTCCCGAACAACGCGGCAAGCGCCTGCGCCTGTTGCTGGCGTATAACCTGGGGCGCATTTTCAGCTATGCCTGCGCCGGCCTGTTGCTGGGCCTGGCAGGCTGGGCCGTGGCCAGCAGCCCGGCAGCGCTGGCGCTGCGGGTGGCTGCGGCGCTGCTGCTGATTGCCATGGGCCTGTACCTGGCCGGCTGGTGGAGCGGGCTGACCCGTATCGAGGCACTTGGCCGCGGGTTGTGGCGGCATATCCAGCCGCTGGCGTCGCGCTTGCTGCCGGTGTCCAGCCTGCCCCGGGCGTTGCTGCTGGGCGCCTTGTGGGGCTGGCTGCCGTGCGGTTTGGTTTACAGCACCCTGCTGTGGGCGGCCAGCCAGGGCAACGCCGGGTACAGCGCGGTGTTGATGCTCGCGTTCGGGGTGGGCACCTGGCCGGTGTTGCTGGCAACCGGGCTGGCTGCCGAACGGGTAAACGCCCTGTTGCGGCGACGCAGCGTGCGCGTGGCGGGCGGTGTGCTGGTGATGCTATTCGGTGTCTGGACCCTGCCGGGCCCACACCAGCACTGGCTGATGGGGCATTGACGGGGGCTGCAAGGCAGCCCCAATGCCCTTGATACAAATCAACACAGTTTCCTACAGACGGCCATAGACTCCGGTGCACTGCTGCTCTTTCCGGGGACTACCCTCATGCTCGACGAACTACGTTGGGATACCGACCTGATCCGCCGCTACGATCTCGCCGGGCCACGCTACACCTCTTACCCAACCGCCGTGCAACTGCACAGCGAGGTGGGTTCGTTCGACCTGCTCAACGCCCTGCGCGAGAGCCGACGGGCCGTGCGCCCGCTGTCGCTGTACGTGCATGTGCCGTTCTGCGCCAACATCTGCTACTACTGCGCCTGCAACAAGGTCATCACCAAGGACCGCGCGCGCGCCGCGCCCTACCTGCAGCGCCTGGAGCAGGAAATCCAGTTGATCGCCTGCCACCTGGACCCTAAACAACGTGTTGAACAGCTGCATTTTGGCGGAGGCACACCAACCTTCCTCAGCCATGTGGAACTGCGCCAACTGATGGCCACCCTGCGCCAGCACTTCCACCTGCTGGACGACGATTCCGGCGACTACGGCATCGAGATCGACCCTCGCGAAGCCGACTGGTCGACCATGGGCCTGCTTCGCGAACTGGGCTTCAACCGCGTCAGCCTGGGTGTACAGGACCTTGACCCGGCCGTACAGCGGGCGATCAACCGCCTGCAGAGCCTGGAGCAGACCCGCACCCTGATCGAGGCTGCCCGCACGCTGCAGTTTCGCTCGGTCAACCTCGACCTGATCTACGGCCTGCCCAAGCAAACCCCGGAAGGCTTCGCCCGCACCGTCGAAGAGGTGATCCGCCTGCAGCCCGACCGCCTGTCGGTGTTCAACTATGCCCACCTTCCAGAGCGCTTCATGCCGCAACGGCGCATCGACAGCAACGACCTGCCCAGCGCCGCCGCCAAGTTGGAGATGCTGCACGCCACCATCGACCAACTGACCGCCGCCGGTTACCGCTACATCGGCATGGACCACTTCGCCCTGCCCGACGACGAACTGGCCATTGCCCAGGAAGAAGGCACCTTGCAGCGCAACTTCCAGGGCTACACCACCCACGGGCACTGCGACCTGATTGGCCTGGGCGTGTCGGCGATCAGCCAGATCGGCGACCTGTACTGCCAGAACAGCAGTGACCTCAGCACCTACCAGGACAGCCTGTCCAACGCCCAGCTGGCCACCCAGCGCGGCTTGCTGTGCAACCACGACGACCGTATACGCCGGGCGGTGATCCAGCAGCTGATCTGCCATTTCGAGCTGGATTTCGAACCCATCGAACAGGCCTTCACCCTTGATTTTCGCGGTTACTTCAACGACCTCTGGCCCGAGCTGCTGACCTTGCAGCGCGACGGCCTGATCAGCCTGGACGACAAGGGTATTCGCATCCTGCCGGCCGGCCGGCTGCTGGCGCGCTCGGTATGCATGGTGTTCGACGCGTATCTGGCAATGCACAACCGCCAACGTTTCTCGCGAGTGATCTGAAAAACAAGGCGTTCAACCGCATGGACAAGCTTCCTTGTCAGGCACACTATGAGCACACAAGGACTCCCGGCAGGCCACCTGCCGGGGTTTCGCCAGCGCGCACCATCACCGCGCACACTGGCCTACACCCTGTGTCGTGAGTTACCCTTACGACTTATGTGTGCTTTCCCACAAGGATCGATTCAAATGTCCGAGCCAGTCAAACTGCGCCCACACAACCAGGCCCATTGCAAGGATTGCAGCCTGGCCCCCCTGTGCCTGCCTCTTTCGCTGAACCTGGAAGACATGGACGCACTGGATGAAATCGTCAAACGCGGGCGACCGCTCAAGAAAGGCGAGTTTCTGTTCCGCCAGGGTGACAGTTTTGGCTCGGTCTACGCAGTACGTTCCGGGGCCCTGAAAACCTTCAGCCTCAGCGACAGCGGCGAAGAGCAGATCACGGGCTTCCACCTGCCCAGCGAACTGGTCGGCCTGTCGGGCATGGATACCGAGGCCTACCCGGTATCGGCCCAGGCCCAGGAAACCACTTCGGTGTGTGAAATCCCCTTCGAGCGGCTTGACGAGCTTTCGGTGCAACTGCCGCAGTTGCGTCGCCAGCTGATGCGGGTAATGAGCCGCGAAATCCGCGACGACCAGCAAATGATGTTGCTGCTGTCGAAAAAGACCGCCGACGAGCGCATTGCCACCTTCCTGGTCAACCTGTCGGCGCGCTTCCGCGCCCGCGGCTATTCGGCCAATCAGTTCCGCCTGAGCATGTCGCGCAACGAAATCGGCAACTACCTTGGCCTGGCCGTAGAAACCGTGTCGCGGGTGTTCACCCGCTTCCAGCAGAACGGCCTGCTGCGCGCCGAGGGCAAGGAAGTGCACATTCTCGACCCGATCCAGCTGTGCGCGCTGGCCGGTGGTGCAATCGAGGCCTGAGGCTGGTCTTTAGCGGGTATACTTGGGCATTCGTTTTCCCAGGATACCCGCAACAATGCACAGCGACGCCTTCGACCTCAAAGCCCTGATCCGCCCGGTAGTGGACTTCCCCAAACCGGGTGTGATCTTCCGCGACATTACCCCGTTATTCCAGTCGCCACGCGGGCTGCGCTATGTGGCCGACCAGTTCATCGAGCGCTATGTCGAGGCTGAATTCAGCCACATCGGCGCCATGGACGCGCGGGGCTTCCTGATCGGCTCGATCATCGCCCACCAGCTGAACAAGCCGCTGATCCTGTTCCGCAAGCAGGGCAAGCTGCCGGCCGACGTGCTGAGCGAGGGTTACCAGACCGAGTACGGCGAGGCCTTCCTGGAAGTGCATGCCGACAGCCTGTGCGAAGGCGATTCGGTGTTGATCTTCGATGACTTGATAGCAACTGGCGGGACCCTGCTGGCGGCGGCCAACCTGGTGCGTCGTACCGGGGCGCAGGTGTTCGAGGCGGCGGCGATCATCGACCTGCCGGAACTGGACGGCTCGCGTCGGTTGCAGGCGGCCGGGGTGCCTACCTTCTGCCTGACCGAGTTTTCCCTCAGCGAGTACTGAGTGGGCTTTTGGGGCTGCTTTGCAGCCCCAATGAATCAGAGCGAAATAGGCCGGCGCCCTGCAAAGGCATGGGCCAAGGTACCACCGTCCACCATCTCCAGCTCACCGCCCAGGGGCACACCATGGGCAATCCGCGACGCTACCAGCCCTTTCTCGCTCAGCAACTGGGCAATGTAATGCGCCGTCGCTTCGCCTTCCACCGTCGGGTTGGTCGCCAGGATCACCTCGATAAAGGTGCCCTGCTCTTCGATCCGCGCCATCAGCTGCGGAATACCGATCGCCTCAGGCCCCAGGCCATCCAGCGGCGACAGGTGCCCCTTGAGCACGAAGTAACGGCCACGGTAGCCCGTCTGCTCCACCGCATACACATCGGTCGGCCCCTCGACCACGCACAGCTGGGTGTCGTCACGGCGCGGGTCGGCACACTGTGGGCACAGCTCCTGCTCGGTCAGGGTGCGGCACTGACGGCAGTGGCCCACCCCTTCCATGGCCTGGGTCAAGGCCTGAGCCAGGCGCAGCCCACCGCTGCGGTCGCGCTCGAGCAGTTGCAGGGCCATGCGCTGGGCGGTTTTCTGGCCGACACCTGGCAAGATGCGCAGGCCGTCGATCAGTTGGCGGATGAGGGGGCTGAAGCTCATGGGAAAGGCCTGACAATTCAATAAGAGGCGGTTTATACCCAGCGAGGGCGGTGGCGTCAAATCAGGTCACCCCAAGTCTACGCGGCCTGCAGTTATATGAGCGCAATTGCCTTGCACAAAACTGGAAAGCCAGTGTGATCACTGTCGGAGCGGGCATGCCCGCGAAGCAGGCTGCACAGTGGATGGCACGGGCTTCGCCCGTGTTCGCGGGCATGCCCGCCCCCATAGTGATCGTGCAAAATTTCAAAGTTCGAGCACAACAGTTGCACCCGACATAAAAAAGCAGACCGCGCCTGGGTTGAAATCTACGTAAAAAAAACGCCGCTGATATCAGCGGCGGTTTTGAGTATCGCAATGCCCTTAGAATGGCATCTTGAAGCCTGGCGGCAGCTGCATGCCGGCGGTCATGCCGCCCATCTTTTCCTGGCTGCTTTGCTCAACCTTGCGCACTGCGTCGTTCAGCGCAGCGGCAATGAGGTCTTCCAGTACTTCCTTGTCATCTTCATCAGTCGACATCAGGCTCTGGTCGATGCTGACGCGCTTGACGTCGTGACGACCGGTCATCACCACGCTCACCAGCCCGCCACCGGACTGACCGGTGACTTCGGCGTTGGCCAGTTCTTCCTGCATCTTCTGCATTTTTTCCTGCATCTGCTGGGCCTGCTTCATCAGGCCGGCCATGCCACCTTTCATCATGGGGTATACCTCGATTGGGTCATGTGATGCGGCCCGGCACCGGGCCGGCCGCATGGTTATCCGTTACTGGCCCTGGCTGACCAGGGCTTCTACAGGCTCAATAGTATCCTGCCGCACCTTGGCGCCGAACAACTTGATCATCTGCTGGATCAACGGATCCTGCTCGATCGAAGCAACTGCATCCTGCTGGCGCTCGGCACGCTTGCGCGCTGCGGCCTGAGCCGGGGTTTCCTGCTCGGGCAGGATCAGCTCGATGCGCAGGTTCAGCGTGCGCCCCAGGTGCTGGTTGAGCGCTTCGTTCAGGCGCCGCTGCTGGGTCGCGTTGAACAGTGCCCCCTGGCCCGGGTCCAGATGCAACAGCCAGTCGTCGCCATCGGCGGCAATCAGCGTACAGTTTGCCGCGATGTTGCCTGTCATCCCGGACACAGGCAACTGTGGGAATAATTCCAGCCATTGCAAGGCCAGGCCGGTGGCCGGTTTGGCTGCCGGCAACGGTTCGGCAGCCGGTTTGGACACGTCTTCCTGAACATGTTCGGCCAATTCGTCCAGGTAGCTGAAACCTGCCGGATCGCTTTCGCCGCCGTAATAGTCTTCGTCCAACGGTGGCTCATCGTCCCGGTCCATCCCCACGGCAGCGTAGGCGGACGGGTCGAAGGGCGGCTCGTCGTGTACCGGGGTGGCCTGTGCGGACGCCACCGGGGCAACAGGCTCGGGCGCAGGAGCCGGGGCAGGCGCAGGTTCAGCCGCTGACGGCGCAGGTGCAACTGCAGGTTCTTCCCACGGCAGGTCGACCACTTCGGCGACAGGCTCAGGTACCGAGATGGCCTCGGCCTCGGCTTTCAGTTCAAGGTCTGGCTCGGCCTCCGGCTCATGGTCAGCCGTCGCGGGGGCCGGCACTTCAAGCTGCGGCGCTTGCGCTACCGGCTCCGCCGGCACGGCGGCGACAGGCGATGAAAGCGCGACCGGCGCCGGGGCTGCCACCTGCGCTGCAGGATCAGCTGTGGCCTGGCTGATCCCCACTGGCTTTAGCACCGGCTTCGGCGCGTCGTCCGTGTCTGCCGGGCGGAACGCCAGCATGCGCAGCAGCACCATCTCGAAGCCACCGCGCGGGTCCGGCGCAAGGGGCAGGTCACGACGGCCAATCAGGCCCATCTGATAATAGAACTGCACATCCTCGGCCGGCAGCGCCGATGCCAGCGCCAATACCCGCTCGCGATCACCCTGGCCGTTGTCTACCGCTTCGGGCAGCGCTTGGGCAATGGCTACACGGTGCAGCACATTGAGCATTTCGGCCAGAACACCCGACCAGTCCGGCCCTTGCTCGGCCAGGTTACGCACGGCCTCCAGCAAAGCCCTGGCATCGCCTTCGAGCAGTGCCTGCAAGACGCCATACACCTGGCCATGGTCGAGGCTACCCAACATGGCACGCACATCGGCGGCCAGTACCTTGCCTTCACCAAAGGCGATGGCCTGGTCGGTCAGGCTCATGGCATCACGCATGGAGCCATCGGCCGCACGGCCCAGCAGCCACAGGGCATCTTCCTCGAACGGCACGTTCTCGGCGGCCAGTACGTGGCTGAGGTGCTCCACCACCCGCTCTGGGCTCATGTTCTTCAACGAGAACTGCAGGCAGCGCGACAGGATGGTGGCCGGCAGCTTCTGCGGGTCGGTGGTGGCGAGGATGAACTTGACGTAGGGCGGCGGCTCTTCCAGCGTCTTGAGCAAGGCGTTGAACGAGTGGGTCGAGAGCATGTGCACTTCGTCGATCAGGTAGACCTTGAAGCGCCCACGGCTGGGGGCGTACTGCACGTTATCGAGCAGTTCGCGGGTATCCTCGACCTTGGTGCGGCTGGCGGCGTCGATCTCGATCAGGTCGACGAAACGACCTTCGTCAATTTCACGGCACACCGAACAGGTGCCACAGGGCGTGGAGGTGATGCCGGTTTCACAGTTCAGGCACTTTGCGATAATACGGGCGATGGTCGTCTTGCCCACGCCGCGGGTACCGGTGAACAGGTAGGCATGGTGCAGCCGCTGGTTGTCCAAGGCATTGATCAAGGCCTTGAGCACATGGGTCTGGCCGACCATTTCGCGGAACGAGCGCGGACGCCATTTTCGTGCAAGAACCTGATAACTCATCGAAAAACCATCGTAGCCTGATCAAGCGGAAGATCGCTAATGCTAGCGGAGCGGGGGCAAAATTGCACCCTGCGCAACTCGTCTAAGCTTGGAATGGCGCATTGTCCAGGGAGGATTGCCTTTGCGAAGACTGCTGGCCCTTTTACTGCTGTGGTCTACAAACAGCCTGGCTGACCAGCCGGTGCTGCGCTTTTCCGTCGTCGAGAGCTGGAGCATGCCGCTGGTACGCATCGAAGGCGATCAGCCAGTGGAGGGATTGCTTTACGACCTGATGCAAGCCGTTGCCAGGCAAGTGGGCGCTCGCCCCAAGTACCACGTCATGGCACGCCTGCGCCTGGAGGAGGCCATGAGCAGCGGCGATATTGATGTGCGCTGCCACGTCAGTGCCCAATGGCTTAACGACCTCCCAGGGGATTTTGTGTGGAGTATCCCGCTGTTTCATCAGCGCGACGTACTGGTTGGCCGCGCTGGCGACAGCACCCCGATACCCCCGGAGCAACTGCCACCTCAGGCGATCGGCACGGTGCTTGGCTACACCTATCCAACCCTGCAACCGCTGCTGGACCAAGGCCAGCTGCACCGTGAGGACAGCCGCAGCCAGTTGCTGGTGCTGCAAAAGCTGCAGGCAGGCCGGTATCGCCATGCGGTAAGCAACCAGTTGTCGTTGCAGTGGTTCAACCAAGGGTTGCCAGCGGAGCAGCAATTGCAGGCGCTGGCAGTGCTGGACGAACAGGATTTGGGGTGCATGGTGCGCAACGATCCGGCGATACCGACTCAAGGGCTGTTGCGGGCGCTGGCAAGAATGAAGCAGTCGGGGGAGATCGAGCGGATTTTGCAGCGGTATGGAAGCGTGAGCGACTCCGGCTCCATCTCTCTGACCCAGCCCTAGCCAGTAGCCTGATGGAAGGCAAACCCTCGCAAAGCTTGCGCGTCCCTTGTGGGAGCGGGTTCACCCGCGAACACCGGCGAAGCCGGTGCCATCCACCGCGTCGCCTGCTTCGCGGGTGAATCCGCTCCCACAGGGTTATTCGTTATCCCTGCAATCTCTACTTGCTCCAATGCCACAGCATCCGCCTGCCCCCAGGCAATCTGCATGGCCCGCAACCCATGCTCCAATAACTGCCTGGCTTCTTCGTCCTGAATGCGCTCAAGCGCCCGCCGGCTATCGCTGTAGGCGAACATCAGGTAGTGGGAAACATTCATCAACGCGAACCCCATCGGGACGATGCCTTTGCTGATCGCGCGGGAAAGGGATTTGCCTTGGGGAAGATCGAAGACGTGGGGGGCATCGGGGACCCGTTTTTCATGAGTTCACCATACCGGGCTGAGAGCACCCTTTCGCTTCCACACTTAGGGTGACAGTTGTACGCGGGGTGGAAGACCAGGGGTATGGCAAACCTGGCAGGCCCGAAGGCCTCCCACGCACAACCGTCATATCGACAGCCACCAAACCACCCAGGCTTCCACACCCGATCGCTGAACTGACAGCGACCGCGAAAGCCTAGTGGGCGAGGTTGACCGGAACAATCAGACGGGAGTCGACGGAACACGTAGGATAATTCGCTATGCCTGCCTGACGCGTAGGAGCTTTCCTAGACTGCTATCAGACCTATTTTAAAAGCAGACACTCTGATCATGTGCTTACTGTAATCGGGATCCCTGTCTTCACAGCAAAGCCCGTAAATACGCACTCGAGAACAACCCCACACCAAACACAAAATGCGTGACCAGGCTCTTCAGGCAGTTCCGCGCAGGTGTCGGCGTTCTGGACGCAAAGAACCCTGCCCCCATCGCCGGCTGCATGAAGCACAGCGGCGCCGCGACTGTACCCACACCCACAACTACCGCAGGTAAAAGAGTAGGCGATCCCAACCAGCCCTCCCCTACGATCACAAGCAGCAGCATCGCGAAAAGCACGCCGGTGACGTAGTGAATCACCCATCCCCACGCCAACTCATTTCGCACCGGTTCCGCTTTGGCAATCGCTTGGTGCGAAACACGCCCGCCTAGCAAGTGCCCCGCCCAACGCCCGACCATGGCAAAGTTCAGCGTTGCCACACCCAACCGCCTCAGCAGCAGCCCCCACAGGTCCATCACTACTGTGGCACCGATGCCAATCGGCAACGCAGCTAAAAACATTGAAGTAAACGTCATTGAACAAGCCCTCGAAAGTTGACGGTCATTACCCATGCCGCGCAGCATAGAAGTTGAAGTCAACTTCAAGTCAAGGGCCCGAAATGGACATTGCCGACGTCGCCAAACGCACAGGCGTACCTGCATCGACACTCCGCTACTACGAGAAGAAAGGCTTGCTCAAGTCCCTGGCCGGGCGCGGCCAGCGACGACAGTTTGCAGCCGATGTGGCGGACAGGCTGGCGCTGATCGCCCTGGGGCAGGCTGCGGGGTTTTCGCTGGATGAAGTGGGGGCGATGCTGGTGGACCTGCAGGTCCACCGACAGATGCTGAATGCCAAGGCAGACGAACTTGACGCGCGGATCAGGCGCTTGCAGGCCATGAGCAAGGGGTTGCGCCATGCAGCGCAATGCCCTGAGAAAGATCATCTGGCATGCCCGAAATTTCAGCGCCTGATGAAGCTGTCGGCGGCGGGAGCACTGGGCGAAAAGCAGGAAAGAACGAAAGCGTTCGTTACAGATTGAGGTTTTCCGACCCTGGAAATGGAGGCGGCCCCACCAGCCACACCCCGGCACTCGATGTTCCCGCTATGGCTGCTCCCTTCCGGGCCTGACCAGGTTAACGGGTAATCAATGCGGGGGGACCGATGGGGCCACCACTACATGCCTCGCTGAGCAGCGAGTGGCGCCATTGTACCGGTCTTTGGGGCAGATACAACCACTGCGGCAGAAAAAGTCATCATTTCTCAATGACTTGTCAGGGCCGAGGCGGCCTGGACGGGCCTCTTCGCGGGTAAACCCGCTCCTACAGGTGACCGCGCAGGCTTTTCAAATTTTGAGCAAGACAATTACCCCTCACAGGGGCCGCGGATGCCTAGACCGCTATGCCCTGCTCAGCCAGGAAGGTAACGAAGGCATCTTCATCCAGCACCTTCACACCCAGCTCAGCAGCCTTGGCCAGCTTGGAGCCTGCCCCAGGCCCTGCCACCACGCAGTGGGTCTTGCCAGAAACGGAACCGGCTACCTTGGCCCCCAGGCTTTCCAATTTGTCCTTGGCAATATCCCGGCTCATACGCTCTAGCGTCCCGGTCAAGACCCAAGTCTGCCCGGCCAGCGGCAAGCCTTCGGCTACCTTCTTCTCACAGCCCCAGTGCATGCCGAACGCCAGCAGCTGTGCCTCGATGTCCCGCGCCAGCTTCTGGTTCGCTTCATCCTTGAAGAACTCGCGCACCGCGTCAGCCTGCTTAGCCGCCAGGGCCTGGCGCAGGTCGATGCCGTCGGCGGCAATGATCTTGTCCAGACTGTCGAGCCTGGCCACCAGCTTCTCGGCGCCGGTAGGGCCGACAGAGGCGATGTCGAGCTTGGCAATCATGCCCGCCAATGTGGTGCTGGCAGCGAACTCGGCAGCCAGCTCGCCTTCGTCCTGCAACTGCATACCGCTGTCGAGCAGTTGCTGGATAACCTTCTGGTTGTGCTCATCTTCAAAGAAGTTGTGGATCTCGTAGGCAACCTCCAGGCCGATGTCCGGCAGGTAGGTGAGCACCTGCGGCAGCGCCTGCTGCACGCGGGCCAGGCTACCCAGCGAGCGGGCCAGCACCTTGGCGGTCTCTTCGCCTACATCAGGAATGCCCAGGGCGTAGATGAAACGCGCCAGGCTCGGGCGTTTGCTTGCTTCAATGGCATCGAGCAACTTCCTGCTGGACACCTCGGCGAAGCCTTCAAGGCCGACGATCTGCTCGAACTGCAGCTTGTACAGGTCAGCCGGCGAGCCGATCAGGCCCTCATCCACCAACTGCTCGACGCTCTTCTCGCCCAGGCCGTCGATGTCCATGGCGCGGCGCGATACATAGTGAATGATCGCTTGCTTGAGCTGGGCGCCGCAGGCCAGGCGGCCGACACAGCGGTACACCGCGCCTTCGCTGGTGGTTTCCTTGCCTTTGCTGCGCTTTACCAGCCGGGTACGCTCGACCTGCGAGCCACAGACCGGGCATGCGCTTGGCACCTCTACCGGGCGGGCGTCTACCGGACGACGCTCAAGCACCACCTGCATCACCTGCGGGATCACATCACCGGCACGACGAATGATCACCGTATCGCCAATGCGCAGGCCCAGGCGGGCGATTTCGTCCATGTTGTGCAAGGTGGCGTTGGACACGGTCACACCGGCCACCTTGACCGGCTTCAGGCGCGCCACAGGCGTTACGGCACCCGTACGGCCAACCTGGAACTCAACGTCCAGCACCTCGGTCAGCTCTTCCATGGCCGGGAACTTGTGGGCAATCGCCCAGCGTGGCTCACGGGCGCGGAAGCCCAGCTCGCGCTGGGCGGCCAGGCTGTTGACCTTGAACACTACACCGTCGATCTCATACGGCAGGCTGTTACGCCGCTCGCCAATGTCGCGGTAGTAGGCCAGGCATTCTTCGATGCCCGCCGCATGCTTGAGCTCGCGGCTGATCGGCAGGCCCCAGGCCTTGAGTTGCTCGAGGATGCCGATGTGGCTGTCGCCGATGCTTTCGGACAACTGGCCGACGCCATAGCAGCAGAACTCCAGCGGGCGGCTGGCGGTAATTTTCGAATCCAGCTGGCGCAAGCTGCCAGCGGCAGCGTTGCGCGGGTTGGCGAAGGTCTTGCCACCGGCCTCGGCCTGGGCGGCATTGAGCCGGTCGAAGCCGGCCTTGCTCATGTACACCTCGCCGCGCACCTCCAGCACTGCCGGCCAGCCCTTACCCTGCAACTTGAGCGGGATGTTGCGCACAGTGCGTACGTTGGCACTGATGTCTTCGCCAGTGGTGCCGTCGCCACGGGTGGCACCCTGCACCAGCTGGCCGTCACGGTACAGCAGGCTCACGGCCAGGCCATCGAGCTTGGGTTCGCAGCTGTAGTCGACCGCGCCGGGCTGGTCGAGACCTTCTACCACACGGCGGCCGAACTCACGCAGGTCGGCTTCTTCGAAGGCATTGCCCAGGCTGAGCATGGGCACTTCGTGGCGCACCTGGCTGAACGCCGCCAAGGCAGAGCCGCCAACGCGCTGGGTGGGCGAGTCAGGGGTTACCAGGTGCGGGTGTTCGGCTTCCAGCGCCTTGAGCTCGTTGAACAGGCGGTCGTATTCAGCATCGGGCACGCTGGGCTCGTCGAGCACGTAGTAGCGATAGTTGTGCTGGTCGAGCTCGGCACGCAGTTCGAGGATACGGGATTCGGCGGTCATGGATTGTCTTCTCTTGCAAAGCAAAAGAGCAGCTTGGGGTGGTGCGTGGGGTTCCAGGTGTCTATTGACTGTGCCGGCCTCTTCGCGGGTAAACCCGCTCTTACAAGGGCATCACAGGCTTCTGGGGCGGTGATGCACCTGCAGGAGCGGGTTTACCCGCGAAGAAGCTGGCACAGGCAACGATGATGCCCGAACCGGCCAGCACGCCCTCAGGCTGCTCTTTCGTCTGGATCTGTCAGCGTTTCTGGGTCAGCGCGCGGCGCTCGAACTCGACGATACGCTGGCGATAGTGCTCGATGGTCTGGGCAGTCAGTACGCTGCGCTGGTCATCCTTGAGCTCACCGTTCAGTTCGTGGGCCAGCTTGCGTGCTGCGGCAACCATCACATCGAAGGCCTGCTTCGGATGACGCGGGCCCGGCAAACCGAGGAAGAAGCTCACAGCGCGGGTGCTGAAGTGGTCGATGTCGTCCAGGTCGAACACGCCAGGCTTGACTGCGTTGGCCATCGAGAACAGCACCTCGCCGTGACCGGCCATGCTCTCGTGACGGTGGAAGATGTCCATTTCGCCGAAGCGCAAGCCGCTTTCCAGGATGTTCTGCAGCAACGCCGGGCCCTTGAAGCCACCCTCGTCGCGGGAGATCACGCTGATGACCAGCACCTCTTCAGCGGGTGGCAACTCCTTGACGCTGCTGCTGGCAGGCGCTGCGCCGCTGCTACGGTTGTTGTCGGCGGCAAAGTCGTCATCGCTGTCGGCAAACAGGTCGGGCTCGCGTTGCTCGGCGCTCAGGTTCAGGTCACCCTGCTGCACATCGGCAGCCGCACTGGCACGCTTGCCGCGCTTGCTGGCCTTGACCGGCTTGGGCTCACGCTCGCGATCACGCGAAGACGCGCTGAGCGAAGGCAGGTCGCTTTCGTCCAGCTCAGGCTCCTTGTGGGTATCGAGCACCCTCGGCGGGCCGAGCACCTCGGCACTGCCACCCTCTTCGTCCGGCAGGTTGGAATAACTACGATCCAGACGGAATTTCAACTTGCCTTTCCCGCCGCGCATGCGGCGCCAGCCGTCGAAAAGAATCCCGGCAATAACAATGATGCCGATAACGATCAGCCACTCGCGCAGACCGATTTCCATGTAATCCCGTGCCTCTATAAAAATATGCTTGAAAACAAAGGGTTCAAAGCCCTTTAACACGTGGCGCCAACTCTATGTTCTGACAGGCGTTTTACCCACGCAAAAAACGAGTGACATTAAGCTAGCACGACCAAAGACAACTTTACACCGTCTGTCGCACACGGCGGGGGCATTTCGCTACAGAATGTGCCCCTATCGTCGTACATCAAGCGTCGACCATGGCCATGGCCGCCTCCACATCAACTGCAACGAGGCGTGAACAACCCGGTTCATGCATGGTCACCCCCATCAATTGATCCGCCATCTCCATCGCAATCTTGTTATGGGTGATGTAGATGAACTGCACGCTTTCACTCATTTCCTTGACCAGACGCGCGTAGCGCCCGACGTTGGCATCGTCCAGCGGCGCATCGACCTCGTCGAGCATGCAGAACGGTGCGGGGTTCAACTTGAAGATGGCAAACACCAGCGCCAAAGCGGTCAGTGCCTTCTCGCCGCCGGACAGCAAATGGATGGTGCTGTTCTTCTTGCCCGGGGGGCGCGCCATGATCGTCACCCCTGTATCGAGTAGATCTTCGCCCGTCAGTTCCAGATAAGCGCTGCCACCACCGAAAACTTTTGGGAAAAGTGCCTGTAATCCGGCATTTATCTGATCAAAGGTATCCTTGAAGCGGTTGCGGGTCTCCTTGTCGATTTTGCGGATGACGTTTTCGAGGGTTTCCAGCGCTTCGACCAGGTCGGCGTCCTGGGCGTCCAGGTAACGTTTGCGCTCGGACTGCTGCTCGTATTCTTCGATGGCCGCCAGGTTGATCGCCCCCAGGCGCTGGATGCGCGCCTCAAGCTGCTCCAGCTCCTGTTCGGTACCCTGCTCGCTGGCCTCGGCTTCCAGGGTGGCGAGCACGCCTTGCAGGTCATAACCGTCGGCCAGCAACTGCTCTTGCAGGGTCTTGCGCCGCACATCCAGGCCCTGGCACTCCAGGCGCAGTTGCTCCAGTTGACCGCGCAGCAACTGGGCCTGCTGCTCGGCCTGGGTGCGGCGCTTTTCGGCATCGCGCAGTTCGCGGTCGGCTTCGTCCATGTGCAGGCGAGCCAGGCGCATTTCCTCGTCCACACTCATGCGCCGCTCCAGCAGTTCCTCCAGCTTCAGGCGCAGTTCTTCCTGCGGGGCTTCCCCCTCCTCCAGGTTCAGGCTCAGTTGCTCCTGGCGCTCGGTCAGGCGCGCAGCTTGCAGCTCCAGGCGCTCCAGCGCCTGGCGGGTAGAATCGTACTGGGCACGCAGCGACCCCAGGCGCACCGCCAGCTGGTGAGCGTGGTCCTTGTGCTGCCTAGCCTCCTGACGCACCCGATCGAGGCTTTCGCGCAGGGTATCGCGGCGGGCCATCAACTGCTCGCGCTGCTCGGTGTCCTGGGCCATGAGCTCCAGAGCCTCTTGTAGCAGCAGGCGTGCTTCGCCCAGTTGCTCGTGTTCCAGGGCGCGCTGTTCTTCCAGCTCGCCCAGCTCTTCGTGCAGGCGGCGGCGGCGCAGCTCGACCTGCTCGGCGCGCGCGCGGCTGGCCGAAAGACTGGCCTTCAGCTCGCCGTGCAGGCGGTTTTCATCCTGTGTGCGGCGGCGCAACTGTTCGCGCTGCTCCTCCAGGTCCAGTTGCTGCTCGCGCAGGGCCTGCAACTGTTGATCGAGCTGTTCCAGCGCCGCTTCCTGTACCAGTTGTTCCTGGCCCAGGCGTTCGATTTCCTGGCCACGCGCCAGCACGCCGCCTTCGGCCTCGCCACCCCGGCGCACCCGCAGGAAGTGCCGGCCGACCCAATAGCCATCGCGACTGACCAGGCTCTGCCCTTCGCCGAGCGACCCGCGCTGCTCCAGTGCCTGGGCCAGGTCTTCCACAGGCCTTACCTGGCCCAGCCAGGGCGCCAGGTCGATACGGCCCTCGACCTTCTCCAGCAAGCTGCCGGTCAACGTCACCCCCGCGCTGACGGCCAGCAGCAAGCGCAGTTCACCCTGCTCCAGGCCGGCAAAATCGAGGTCGTTGAAATCGTCCACCAGCACGGCCTGCAGATCGGCACCAAGCACGGTCTCTACCGCCAGCTCCCAACCCGGCTCCACCCGCAAGCCTTCGGCCAGCCGCGGCTGTTGCTCCAGCCCTTGGCCGTGCAGCCATTGCGCAGCACCTGCGCCCGGCTCCAGGGCGGCCTGCTGCAAGGCTTCAAGCGAGGCCAGGCGCCCGCCCAGGCGCTGCAGGTCGCCCTGTGCCTGCTGTTGCGCCTGGGTGGCCTGCTGCAGTTGCTCGCGCGCGCTTTCCAGGCGCTCGATCACCTGCTCTTCGCAGAGCTGCAGTTCTTCCAGCAGCATTTCGCTGCTGGCCAGTTGCTCGGCCAGTTCGAGCATGGCGGCATCCTGCGGGTCGCTGCCCAGTTGCTCGCGCTCCTCGACCAACTTGCGCTGGCGCTCGGCCTGGCGCTCAAGGCTGGTTTCCAGTTGCTGCAGGCGCGCCTGCTGCACTTCGGCCTGGCGGCGCGGCTCGGCGGAACTGCTGTTGAAGCTGTCCCACTGCTCCTGCCAGCCGTGCATGCCCAGTTCGGCCTCTTCAAGCGCGGCAGCGGCTTCCTCGGCAGCCGCCAGGGTCATTTCCTGCTCGGGTTCGAGCATGGCCAACTCTTCGCCCAGGGTCGCCAGCAAGGTGCGGTCGTGCCCCAGGTGCGATTCGGTTTCCAGGCGTGTGCGCTCGGCTTCCTTGAAGTCGTCCTGCAACTGCCGCAGGCGCTGCTGGCCGTGCTGAATGCTCTGCTCGACCCGGGCGATGTCACCGGCCACCGAGTAGAAACGGCCCTGCACCTGATTGAAACGTTCGGACAGTTCGTGATGACCGTCGCGCAGGCGTTCGATGCTGGCATCGGCATTGCGCTGCTCGGCCACCAGCGCCTCGTGAGAAACGCCCTGATCGCCGATCACCGACTCGCGCTGGCGGACTTGTTCGTCCAGGCCTCGCCAGCGCAAGGCAGACAGGCGCGCTTTCATCTGGCGCTCCTGAGCCTTGTACTCACGGTACTTCTCGGCGGCCTGGGCCTGGCGATGCAGACGCTCCAGCTGGCGCTCGAGCTCTTCGCGCAGGTCGGTCAGACGCGCCAGGTTTTCCTGGGTGCGACGGATGCGGTTCTCGGTTTCGCGGCGGCGCTCCTTGTATTTGGAAATGCCAGCCGCTTCCTCGATGAAGTTGCGCAGCTCCTCGGGCTTGGCCTCGATCAGCTTGGAGATCATGCCCTGCTCGATGATCGAGTAACTGCGCGGCCCCAGCCCCGTCCCGAGGAAGATATCGGTGATGTCACGCCGGCGGCATTTGGTGCCGTTGAGGTAATAGCTATTCTGCCCGTCGCGGGTAACCTTGCGGCGGATCGATATCTCGGCGTAGGCGGCATACTCGCCGACCAGGGTGGTTTCGCTGTTGTCGAACACCAGCTCGATACTGGCCTGGCTGACCGGCTTGCGGCCACTGGAGCCGTTGAAGATGACGTCGGTCATCGACTCGCCGCGCAGGTTCTTCGCCGAACTCTCGCCCATCACCCAACGCACCGCGTCGATGATATTGGACTTGCCGCAGCCGTTTGGGCCGACCACGGCCGCCATGTTGCTGGGGAAGTTGACCGTGGTCGGGTCGACGAACGACTTGAACCCGGCCAGGCGAATGCACTTCAGGCGCATCGGTCAGCCTCTGGCCAGTGCCGCCAGCACCAGTTCGCAGCTGCGCTGGCCATAGGCGGTGAGCACCTCACGAATGCGCGGCAGGTCGCGGGAGACCACGGCTTCGAGCAGGCGGGCGAACAGGTCGAGATAGTCGCTCATGTTGGCCTGGCGCTGGTCCAGCGACAGGTAATAGGCACGGCTCATGGCCGGCTGCAGGTTTTCCACGGTTTCCTGCAGGAACGGGTTGTCGGCGAACGGGTAGGCCGCACGCATGACCGCAAAACTGTCGGCGACGAAGGTCTTGATGTCGAGCTGGTCATGGGCACGCTGCAGCCGCTGCTGGATCTCCAGAAACGGGCGCAGGTCGGCTTCGGTGCGCCATTTTTGCGCAACCGCATTGCCCAGCAGGATGTAGAACTCGCCCATCAGCGAGCACAGGCTGCGAACGCTGCGCTCGTCCAGCACGGTCACATGGGCACCCCGGCGCGGCAGGATCGCCACCAGATGGCGGCGTTCGAGGATCAGCAGTGCCTCACGCACCGAGCCGCGGCTGACGTTGAGCGCCTGGGTAACCTTCTGCTCCTGGATACGTTCGCCTGGCGCCAGCTCGCCGCGAATGATGCGTTCGGCCAGGTAATCGGCAATCTGCTCGGAGAGGCTGTCCGGGGCCTTGAACGTCATGGTTTTCCTTCAAAATCATTGAACTGGGCACAAGGGGCGAATTGTAGCGTACTTGGGCGGTAGTCGCGCAGAGGGGCCAGGTGGTTTATTTGACCTGTCAGACAGCCACGCGCCCGGCGCGATCTATGCTTGGAATAGAGGCAGTGTGTTCGGCTGGGCATGGACATGTGCAATTTCTTGACCTTTGAGTCAGAAAAATATTGACCTGCTAGACAGGTCTTGCTTAGAGTCCGCCCAACAACAATAAAACCATTGCGAGGCCATCCCCGTGATCCAGTTTCTCGTCAACCAGGAGCTGCGTAGTGAGCACGCCCTGGACCCAAACATGACGGTGCTGCAGTACCTGCGCGAGCACCTGGGCAAAACCGGCACCAAGGAGGGCTGCGCCAGTGGAGACTGCGGTGCGTGCACCGTGGTGGTCGGCGAACTGAGCCAGGACGACCAAGGCAACGACAGCCTGCGCTACCGCAGCCTCAATTCGTGCCTGACCTTTGTGTCGTCGCTGCACGGCAAGCAACTGATCAGCGTCGAGGGTCTCAAACAACAGGGCCAACTGCACAGCGTTCAACAAGCGATGGCAGACTGCCACGGATCGCAATGCGGCTTCTGCACGCCCGGCTTCGTCATGTCACTGTTTGCCCTGCAAAAGAACAGCAGCGGCCCCGACCTGCACCAGGCCCAGGAAGCCCTGGCTGGCAACCTGTGCCGCTGCACCGGTTACCGGCCGATCCTCGACGCCGCCGAGCAGAGCTGCCGCCAGCCCTGCCGCGACCAGTTCGATAGCCAGCAGGCGCAAACCATCAGCCGCCTCAAGGCCATTGCCCCGACCCAGACCGGCGAGCTGAACAGCGGCGACAAGCGCTGCCTGGTGCCGCTGACCGTCTCCGACCTGGCCGACCTGTACAGCTCGCACCCTGAAGCGCGCCTGCTCGCGGGGGGGACCGACCTGGCGCTGGAAGTCACCCAGTTCCACAAGACCTTGCCCGTGATGATCTACGTCGGTCATGTGGCGGAGCTCAAGCGCATCGAGAAAACCGCCAGCCACCTGGAAATCGGCGCCGCCACGCCGCTGACTGACTGCTACACCGCGCTGAACGAAGAGTACCCTGACTTCGGGGCACTGCTTCACCGCTTCGCCTCGCTGCAGATCCGCAACCAGGGCACCCTCGGCGGCAACATCGGCAACGCCTCGCCGATCGGCGACTCGCCACCCTTGCTGATCGCGCTGGATGCACAGGTCGTCCTGCGCCAGGGCGAGCGCCAGCGGGTGATGCCACTGGAAGACTACTTCATCGATTACCGCATCACTGCCCGACAGGACAGCGAGTTCATCGAGAAGATCATTGTGCCGCGCGCCACCAGCGACTGGGCGTTCCGCGCCTATAAAGTGTCCAAACGCCTGGACGATGATATCTCCGCCGTGTGCGGGGCGTTCAACCTCAGCATCGAAGACGGCGTAGTCAGCGGTGTACGCATCGCCTTCGGCGGCATGGCGGCGATCCCCAAACGCGCCCGCGCCTGTGAGGCAGCGCTGCGTGGCAAGCCATGGGACCAGGCTGCCATCGAGCGCGCCTGCCAGGCCCTGGCCGAAGATTTCACCCCGCTCAGCGACTTCCGCGCCAGCAAGGAATACCGCCTGCTGACCGCGCAGAACCTGCTGCGCAAGTATTTCATCGAACAGCAAACACCGCACATCGAAACCCGGGTGACCGCTTATGTCTAACCATCACGTAGCCAAAAGCCAGGCCGAGATGGCCGAACTGTTCAGCCAGGACCTGACCACCGGGGTGGGCCGTAGCGTCAAGCACGACAGCGCCGACAAGCATGTATCCGGCGAGGCTGTGTACATCGACGACCGCCTGGAATTCCCCAACCAGTTGCACGTCTATGCCCGCACCGCCGACCGCGCCCATGCGCGTATCCTGCGCATCGATACCACGCCGTGCTACGCCTTCGAGGGCGTGCGCATTGCCATCACCCACGAAGACATCCCCGGCCTGAAGGACATCGGCCCGGTGGTGGCCGGCGACCCGCTTCTGGCCATCGACAAGGTCGAGTTCTTCGGCCAGCCGGTGCTCGCTGTCGCTGCCCGCGATCTTGAAACCGCACGTAAAGCGGCCATGGCCGCCATCGTCGAGTACGAAGACCTGGAACCGGTGCTGGACGTGGTCGAGGCGCTGCACAAGAAGCACTTCGTGCTCGATAGCCACACCCACCAGCGCGGCGATTCGGCTGCCGCCCTGGCCAGCGCCCCGCACCGCATTCAGGGCACCCTGCACATCGGCGGCCAGGAGCACTTCTACCTGGAAACGCAGATTTCCTCGGTAATGCCTACCGAAGACGGCGGCATGATCGTCTACTGCTCCACGCAGAACCCCACCGAAGTGCAGAAACTGGTCGCCGAAGTGCTCGACGTGCCGATGAACAAGGTGGTGCTGGACATGCGCCGCATGGGTGGCGGTTTTGGCGGCAAGGAAACCCAGGCCGCCAGTCCGGCATGCCTGTGCGCGGTAGTTGCGCGCCTGACCGGCCAACCAACCAAGATGCGCCTGCCGCGGGTCGAAGACATGACGATGACCGGCAAGCGCCACCCGTTCTACGTCGAGTATGACGTGGGCTTCGACGACAACGGCCGGCTGCACGGCATCAATTTCGACCTGGCCGGCAACTGCGGCTATTCGCCCGACCTGTCCGGTTCGATCGTCGACCGCGCCATGTTCCACTCCGACAACGCTTACTACCTGGGCGATGCCACCGTCCACGGCCACCGCTGCAAGACCAACACCGCCTCCAACACCGCCTACCGCGGCTTTGGCGGCCCGCAGGGTATGGTTGCCATCGAGCAGGTGATGGACCATATCGCCCGCCATCTGGGCCGTGACCCGCTGGCCGTGCGCAAGGCCAACTATTACGGCAAGACCGAACGCAACGTCACCCACTACTACCAGACCGTCGAGCACAACATGCTCGAGGAGATGACCGCCGAACTGGAAGCCAGCAGCGACTATGCCGAACGCCGCGAGTCGATCCGCCGCTTCAACGCCAACAGCCCGATCCTGAAGAAAGGCCTGGCACTGACACCGGTCAAGTTCGGCATTTCGTTCACCGCCACCTTCCTCAACCAGGCCGGTGCACTGATCCATATCTACACCGACGGCAGCATTCACCTGAACCACGGCGGCACCGAGATGGGCCAGGGCCTGAACACCAAGGTAGCCCAGGTGGTGGCGCAGATCTTCCAGGTGGACTTCAGCCGCATCCAGATCACCGCCACCAACACCGACAAGGTACCCAACACCTCGCCTACGGCTGCGTCCAGCGGCGCCGACCTTAACGGCAAGGCGGCGCAGAACGCGGCTGAAATCCTCAAGCGCCGCCTGACCGAGTTTGCCGCACGGCACTATCAGGTGACCGAGGAAGACGTCGAGTTCCGCAACGGCCATGTGCGCGTGCGCGACCAGATCGTCAGCTTCGAGCAACTGGTGCAGCAGGCTTACTTCGCTCAGGTGTCGCTGTCCAGCACCGGGTTCTACCGCACACCGAAGATCTTCTACGACCGCAGCCAGGCCCGCGGCCGGCCGTTCTACTACTTCGCCTTTGGCGCTGCCTGCGTGGAAGTGATCGTCGATACGCTGACCGGCGAATACAAGATGTTGCGCGCCGACATCCTGCACGACGTGGGCGATTCGCTGAACCCTGCGATCGACATCGGCCAGGTAGAGGGCGGTTTCATCCAGGGCATGGGCTGGCTGACTACCGAAGAGCTGGTGTGGAACGCCAAAGGCAAGCTGATGACCAACGGCCCGGCCAGCTACAAGATCCCGGCCGTGGCCGACATGCCACTGGACTTGCGGGTAAAACTGGTGGAGAACCGCAAAAACCCGGAAGACACCGTGTTCCACTCCAAGGCCGTGGGCGAGCCACCGTTCATGCTCGGTATCGCTGCCTGGTGTGCAATCAAGGATGCCGTGGCCAGCCTCGCCGACTACCGCGTGCAGCCGCAGGTGGATGCGCCAGCTACACCTGAGCGCGTGCTGTGGGGCTGCGAGCAGATGCGCAAGGCAGTGGCTGAAACACAGTCGCGCGAACTGGAACTGGAAACCATCACCCCCTGACAACGCGAGGCCCTTGTAGGAGCGGGTTTACCCGCGAATGCGATAGTGGCTTCACCGCCGCATTCGCGGGTAAACCCGCTCCTACAAGGGTCGGCAGCATGGCTTAGAGAGGTTGCATCATGCACCAATGGATCAACGCCCTCGCCGACCACCAGTCACGTGGCGAAGCCTGCGTGCTGGTGACCATCATCGAGGAACGCGGCTCGACACCGCGCAATGCCGGCTCAAAAATGGTGGTCAGCGCCAGCGGCCTGTTCGACACCATCGGCGGCGGGCACCTCGAATACAAAGCCTTGCACATCGCCCGACAAATGCTCGAAGAGCAGCGCACCACCCCGCACCTGGAGCGCTTCAGCCTCGGCGCCAGCCTGGGCCAGTGTTGCGGCGGCGCCACCGTGCTGCTGTTCGAGCCGATGGCCGCTGTGCAGGCGCAGATCGCCGTGTTCGGCGCGGGCCATGTCGGCAGGGCTCTGGTACCCTTGCTCGCCGCGCTCCCCTGCCGGGTGCGCTGGATTGACTCGCGCGAACAGGAATTCCCCGAACTCATCCCCAAGGGGGTGACCAAGGTCGTCAGTGAGGAACCGGTCGACGAAGTCGCGGATCTGCCGCCCGGCAGCTACTGCATCGTCATGACCCACAACCACCAGCTCGACCTGGAACTGACCGCCGCCATTCTCAAGCGCAACGATTTCACCTGGTTCGGCCTGATCGGCTCGAAGACCAAACGGGTCAAGTTCGAGCACCGCCTGCGCGAGCGAGGCTTCGACGAGGCCGTCATGGCCCGCATGCGCTGCCCGATGGGCCTGGCCGAGGTCAAGGGCAAGCTGCCCATCGAGATCGCCGTGTCTATCGCCGGTGAAATCATTGCCACTTACAACGCCTGCTTCGGCCAGCACGACGCTGCCGCCAATGCCGGCCCCATTGCCCAATTGCTGCCGCCCTCCCGCCGCAGCCAAGCCATTTGACGAGTGTGTTATGACCGTTACCCGCAAAGCCTACCGTGCCGCCATCCTGCACAGCATTGCCGACCCGGCCGAGGTGGGCCTGGAGGCTTCCCATGAATACTACGAAGACGGCCTGCTGGTGGTCGACGATGGCCGCATCAGCGCCGTTGGGCACGCCAGTGAACTGCTGCCGACGCTGGATGCCGGCATCCCGGTCGAGCACTACCAGGACGCGCTGATCACCCCGGGCTTCATCGATACCCACATCCACTTCCCGCAGACCGGCATGATCGGTTCCTACGGCGAGCAGTTGCTGGACTGGCTCAACACCTACACCTTCCCCTGCGAAAAGCAGTTCGCCGACAAAGACCACGCCGACCAGGTGGCGAAGATCTTCCTCAAGGAACTGCTGCGTAACGGCACCACCACTGCGCTGGTATTCGGCAGCGTGCACCCGGAGTCGGTCAACGCCCTGTTCGAAGAAGCCGAGCGCCTGGACCTGCGCCTGATCGCCGGCAAAGTGATGATGGACCGCAATGCCCCAGAGTACCTGACCGACACCGCCGAGTCCGGCTATGCCGAAAGCAAGGCACTGATCGAGCGCTGGCACGGCAAAGGCCGCCTGCACTATGCAGTGACACCGCGCTTCGCCCCAACCAGCACGCCGGAACAATTGACCCTGGCCGGCCAATTGCTCAAGGAGCACCCGGGCGTGTACATGCACACGCACCTGTCGGAAAACCTCAAGGAAATCGACTGGGTCAAGTCGCTGTTCCCCGAGCAGAAGGGTTATCTGGACGTCTACGATCACTTCGAGCTGCTGGGCGAGCGCTCGGTGTTTGCCCACGGCGTGCACCTGTGCGACGAAGAATGCCAGCGCCTGGCCGAAACCGGCTCGGCCGTGGCCTTCTGCCCCACCTCCAACCTGTTCCTCGGCAGCGGCCTGTTCAACCTGCCCCAGGCCGAGCGGTTCAAGGTCAACGTGGGCCTGGGTACCGACGTTGGCGCCGGCACCAGCTTCTCTCTGCTTAACACCCTGAACGAGGCATACAAGGTGATGCAGCTGCAAGGCGCGCGCCTGCACCCGTACAAATCGCTATACCTGGCCACCCTCGGCGGCGCTCGCGCGCTACGCCTGGAGGACCGTATCGGCAGCCTGCGCCCGGGTAACGATGCCGACTTCGTGGTGCTGGACTACAAGGCCACGCCACTGCTGGACTACCGCATCCAGCAGTCCAACAGCATCGAAGAAACCTTGTTCGTGCTCACCACCCTGGGCGATGACCGTACCGTGCGTGAAACCTACGCCGCCGGGCGCTGCGTGCACCAGCGCTAAGGTTCTTTCGCCAGGCCCCGATACAGCGCGCCGCCGATTGCAGCACCGATCAGCGGCGCCACCCAGAACAGCCACAGCTGCTGCAGGGCCCAGCCACCGACGAACAAGGCCGGCCCCGTGCTACGCGCGGGGTTGACCGAAGTATTGGTGATCGGGATCGAGATCAGGTGGATCAGGGTAAGGGCCAGACCGATGGCGATGGGTGCAAAACCTGCCGGTGCGCGAGAGTCGGTCGCACCCATGATCACCACCAGGAACATGGCGGTCATCACCACTTCACTGACAAAGCCCGCACCCAGCGTATAGCCACCGGGCGAGTGGTCGGCGTAGCCGTTTGAAGCCAACCCCGAAGACAACTCGAACCCGGCCTTGCCGCTGGCGATGAGGTAGATCACCCCGGCCGCCAGGATGGCACCGATCACCTGGGCGATCACATAAGGCAACAGCTCTTTGGCAGGGAAGCGCCCGCCTACCACCAGCCCGAACGACACGGCAGGGTTTAGATGGCAGCCCGAGATATGGCCGATGGCGAAGGCCATGGTCAGTACGGTGAGGCCGAAGGCGAAGGCGACACCGAGCACACCGATGCCGAGAGGGGAACTGGCTGCGAGTACCGCACTGCCACAGCCACCAAGGACCAGCCAGAAGGTGCCGATCAGTTCGGCCCCCATGCGTTTACCCAGGGACATGCTCATGAATCCGTTCCTCAAGAAGTTGAACGCAACGAATGCGCAAGCCCAACTGCTTGATGAAGGTTTGCTCACAAGAATTTAGCAGACCTTTGGGTTATGGCCAGTAGTGGCTGGGGGCTGCCGTGCAGCCCCTCGATCACACCGGCAAACGATCAACCCTTGACGGAAACCTTGGGCTTTTTCAACAGATGCGAGAACACCGCATGCAAATCGTCCGAGGCGCTCTCCTCGTCCAGGTTCAGCTTGCTGTCGATGTGGTCCATGTGATGCATCATCAGGCTCACGGCCTGCTCGGCATCGCGCGCCTCGATGGCATCGATAAGCTGCATGTGTTCATCGTAAGAGCAGTGCGAGCGGTTGCCGCTTTCGTACTGGGCAATGATCAGCGAAGTCTGCGAGACCAGGCTGCGCTGGAAACTCACCAGCGGTGCATTGCCCGCCGCTTCGGCCAGCTTGAGGTGGAACTCACCGGAAAGGCGGATGCCGGCACCCCGGTCACCGCGCGAGAAGCTGTCGCGCTCCTCACGCACCATATGCCGCAGCTCGTTGAGCTGGTCGAGGGTAGCATGCTGCACCGCCAGCTCGGTGATGGCGCGTTCGACCATGCGCCGCGAGAAGAACACCTGGCGCGCCTCTTCCACGGTCGGGCTGGCCACCACCGCGCCGCGGTTCGGCCGCAGCAGCACCACGCTTTCGTGGGCCAGGCGCGACAAGGCGCGGCGGATGATGGTGCGGCTGACGCCAAAGATCTCGCCCAGCGCTTCCTCGCTCAACTTGGTGCCCGGAGCCAGACGCTGCTCGAGGATGGCCTCGAAAATATGCGCGTAGACGATGTCGTCCTGGGTACCGCTGCGGCCGGCCTTGCCGACTCGTGCAGGTTTTTTCAGAGGTTGCAGCTGTTCGTTCATGGGCTCTCGAGGCACGAAGAGAAAGTATGGCGCCATTGTACACAGGCTGAGGCGATTCCGCAGGGGGCGTTTTACCTATATAGCCGTTGTACGACGCATTGCGCATACAAAACATAAAACATTATTTGCATTATTTGTACACAAAAGCATAATCCATCGAGCAACTTCTTGACCCTTGAGTCAATAAAACGGTCAGACGTCTGCCTTCCCTCGCGGAGCCGCCAAGTGCATTGCGCAGGAAACTGGCTCCATAACAACAAGAAAGACTTGAGGAGTACCCGCTGTGGAAAGCCGCAAATCCGAAGCCCCTACGCTGGATCTCGCCCCACCGCTCGAAACGAGCTGGCTGGAGCGGATTTTCAAACTCAAGCAACACGGCAGCACCGTCAGAACCGAAATGATCGCCGGGGTGACCACCTTCATCACCATGGCCTACATCATCTTCGTCAACCCCAACATCATGGCCGACGCCGGCATCGACCATGGTGCCGCTTTTGTCGCCACCTGCATCGCCGCCGCGCTGGGCTGCCTGCTGATGGGCCTGTACGCCAACTGGCCGGTAGGCCTGGCGCCAGGCATGGGGCTCAATGCCTTCTTTACCTACACCGTTGTCGGCACCATGGGCTACAACTGGGAAACGGCGCTGGGGGCGGTATTCGTCTCGGGCGTGCTGTTCATGTTCCTGACCTTGTCGAAAGTGCGCGAATGGCTGCTCAACAGCATCCCGGTCAGCCTGCGCCATGCCATGGGGGCCGGCGTCGGATTGTTTCTCGGGCTGATCGGCCTGAAGACCGCAGGCATCATCGTCGACAGCCCTGCCACCCTGATCAAGCTGGGCTCGCTGCATGAACCGGGGCCACTGCTGGCAGCCGTGTGCTTCCTGCTGATCGCCATCCTCAGCTACAAGCGGGTCTTCGGCGCGATCCTGATCAGCATCATCGGTGTCACCGTCGCAGGCTGGGGCCTGGGCCTGGTCAAGTTTGGCGGGGTGATGTCGATGCCGCCGAGCCTGGCGCCCACCTGGATGGCCATGGACGTGGCTGGCGTGTTCAACGTCAGCATGATCAGCGTGGTGCTGGCGTTCCTCTTCGTGCACATGTTCGACACCGCCGGCACGCTGATGGGCGTCGCGCAACGAGCCAACCTGGTGGCGCCGGACGGGCGTATCGAGAACCTGTCGAAGGCGTTGAAGGCTGACAGTGCCTCGAGTGTGTTCGGCGCGGTGGTAGGTGTACCGCCGGTGACCAGCTATGTGGAGAGTGCTGCGGGGGTTGCCGCAGGTGGCCGAACCGGCCTGACGGCTGTGGTGGTAGGCCTGCTGTTCATCGCCGCGATGTTCTTCGCGCCGCTGGCCGGGATGATTCCTGCCTACGCGACAGCCGGTGCACTGATCTACGTTGCAATGCTGATGATGGGTAGCATGGCGCACATCCATTGGGATGAGGCCACCGACAGCATTCCGGCGATCGTCACGGTGATCATGATGCCGCTGACGTTCTCGGTCGCCGATGGTATTGCCCTGGGCTTCATCAGCTATGTGGCATTGAAGGCGGGTACCGGCAAGTACAAGGAAATCTCGGCCAGCCTGTGGGTGCTGTGCGCGATCTTCATTGCCAAGTTCGTGTTCCTCTGAGCACCGGTCGCCTGGCTCGATATCGCGTCGTACAAACAAGGCGGTCGCGCGCGCCTGCCACAGGCGTTACTGGCCCGAAACAAACGTAGGAGCGAGCAAAGCTCGCGATGCGCCGCGCGGGCGGCGCTCGATTTCTGCCACCCCCTGAAACCCACGGCAAACACACCCGGCCATTACGCAACGTCATGCCGGGCGGTGCGGCCTTGAAGGTA
>NZ_JBICJS010000016.1:0-1156 GCF_043103305.1 Pseudomonas sp. YQ_5
AGCTCGATATCGTGCCGATGCAGATCCGCGTACTCAAACACGTGCGCAAGATCTATGGCTGCCGTGGTTGCGAGACTGCTCCTGTCACTGCTGACAAGCCCGCCCAGTTAATCGAAAAAAGCATGGCCAGCCCAAGCGTGCTGGCCATGCTGCTGACGACCAAGTACGTCGATGGCTTGCCGCTACACAGGTTTGAAAGTGTGCTGTCCCGCCACGGCATCGAGGTTCCACGACAAACCCTGGCGCGTTGGGTGATCCAGTGCAGTAAATACTTCCAGCCGCTGTTGAACCTGATGCGTGATCGGCTGCTGGAAAGTCCGGTGATTCATTGCGATGAGACCCGCGTCCAGGTGTTGAAAGAACCGGATCGAGACCCGACCAGCCAATCCTGGATGTGGGTGCAAGCCAGTGGCCCGCCTGATCGACAAGTTGTGCTGTTCGACTACACCACCAGCCGTGCGCAGGAAGTACCATTGCGTCTGTTGCAAGGCTATCGCGGCTATGTGATGACCGACGATTATGCGGGTTACAACGCTTTGGCGTTGCAGCCCGGTATCGAGCGACTGGCATGCATGGTTCACGCGCGCCGCAAGTTCGTCGAAGCACAAAAGGTGCAGCCCAAGGGTAAGACCGGACGAGCCGATGTGGCGCTGACGATGATCAATAAGCTGTATGACATCGAGCGCGACCTCAAGGAGGTCAGCGACGAACAGCGGTTCATCGGTCGCCAGGAAAGAAGCTTACCGATCCTCGGTCAGCTGAAAAGCTGGCTGGACAAGACGTACGCCCAGGTGACGCCGCAAAGCGTATTGGGCAAGGCGGTGCATTACCTGGCAAACAACTGGAGCCGCCTGGAACGGTATGTCGAAGCGGGCCATTTGCCAATCGACAACAACCTGGCAGAGCGTGCGATAAAACCGTTTGTCATTGGGCGCAAGGCTTGGCTGTTCAGTGACACGCCCAAGGGCGCCACGGCAAGTGCGCAGATATACAGCTTGGTCGAGACCGCCAAGGTCAACGGCCAGGAGCCCTATACGTGGCTGCGCCACGTACTTGAGCGCCTGCCGTATGCGTCGTCGGTCTCAGACTACGAAGCCTTGCTGCCATGGAACTGCTCGCCAGAGATACCACGGTAAGCTGAGGCCCTATCTTTTAG
>NZ_JBICJS010000017.1:0-78437 GCF_043103305.1 Pseudomonas sp. YQ_5
AGGCCCTGACCTGAACTAAAGCTTGGCAGGGACCTCCCGCCAGCAACCCTGCTCCAGCCCATCCAGCGCCCAGTCACCAATCCGCACGCGCACCAGGCGCAAGGTCGGCAAGCCCACAGCCGCCGTCATCCGCCGCACCTGGCGGTTACGCCCTTCGCGAATCACCAGCTCCAGCCAGCTGGTCGGCACACTTTTGCGAAACCGTACCGGCGGGTTGCGCGGCCACAGTTCGGGTTCTTCCAGGCGCCGCGCCTCGGCCGGCAAGGTCGGCCCATCGTTCAGCTCCACACCATCGCGCAAACGCTGCAACTGCTCGTCACTCGGTTCGCCTTCCACCTGCACCCAGTAGGTTTTGGCCAGCTTGTGCTTCGGGTCGGCAATCCGCGCCTGTAGCCCACCATCATTGGTCAGCAACAGCAGGCCTTCGCTATCGCGGTCCAAACGCCCGGCCGGGTATACGCCCGGGATGTCGATGAAGTCCTTGAGCGTCGCGCGCCCTTCACCGTCGCTGAACTGGGTCAGCACATCGAACGGTTTGTTGAACAGGATCAGGCGCGGCTCGGCGGGGGGCGCCTTGGCCTGGCGACGCGGGCCGGCGGCAGGCCGCGCCTGGGGGCGGCGCGGCTTGTTACGGGGTGGCAGTGACATGGATCCTCAGCGGAACGGCGGCTCATCGAAGCTGCGCAGTTTACGCGAGTGCAGCGAATTGAGCTCGGTGCGCAGCAGGTCGAGGGCGGCAATGCCGATCTTCAGGTGCTGGCTGACCGCCCGGTTGTAGAAGGCGTTGGCCGAACCTGGCAGTTTGATCTCGCTGTGCAGCGGCTTGTCGGACACACACAGCAAGGTGCCGTAAGGCACGCGCAAACGGTAGCCCTGGGCAGCAATGGTGCCGCTTTCCATATCCACCGCCACGGCACGCGACAGGTTGATCAGCGGGCGTTCCTGGGCCCAGCGCAGCTCCCAGTTGCGGTCGTCGTAGGTCAGCACGGTGCCGGTGCGCAGGCGCTTTTTCAACTGCTCGCCACGCTCGCCAGTGACCTGTGCGGCAGCCTCCTGCAAGGCCATCTGCACTTCGGCCAGGGCCGGGATCGGGATATTCGGCGGCACGACCCGGTCGAGAATGCCGTCACGGCGCATATAGGCGTGTGCCAGCACGTAGTCGCCGATGGTCTGCGACTGCCGCAGGCCGCCGCAGTGGCCGATCATCAGCCAGCAATGCGGGCGCAGCACGGCCAGGTGGTCGGTGATGTTCTTGGCGTTGGACGGGCCGACACCAATGTTGACCAAGGTAACGCCATTGCCGTCGGCGGCGATCAGGTGGTAGGCCGGCATCTGGAAGCGGTGCCAGACCACGCTGGCCACCAGAGCCTGGGTTTCGCCATGGTCCATGCCCTTTTCGATCACGACGTTGCCCGGCAGCACCATACGCACGAAGCGCGAGTCGTCACGCAGCTGTTCCAGGCCATGGCTGATGAACTGGTCGACATAGCGGTGGTAGTTGGTCAGCAGGATCCACGGCTGTACATGGCGCCAGTCGCTGCCGGTGTAGTGCACCAGGCGGCGCAGCGAGAAGTCGACCCGCGCGGCATCGAACAACGCCAGTGGCATGATTTCGGCACGGTCCCAGTCGCACAGGCCATCAGCGATGTTGTCGGTGGCCGCCGACAGGTCGGTGCTGGGGAACACCCGCGCCAGCTGCGCAGCGGTAATGCCGCTGCCGGCCAGCTCGTCGCCCTGGTCGACCACATAGGGGTAAGGGATGTTCTGCTCGCTGACGCCGACTTCTACCGTGACGGTGTAGTCATGCATCAGCGGGCGCAGTTGTTCCAGCAGGTAGCCACGGAACGCAGCGGGCTGGGTGACGGTGACGCTGTAGGTGCCGGCAACCTGGACCTTGGCGTAGGCGCGGGTGGTGGCGGCGACTTCGCCATGGCTGTAGTAGGTCAGACGCAGTGCCGGGTAGCGGAACAGGTCGCGCTCATCGGCATCGGGCTCGGTACGGTCCTTCAGGTAACGCTTCAAGGCCTTACTAAGGGCCCCTGTGGCCTGTTCATGCAAGGCCGCCAGACGGTCGACGGCCTGTTCGGGGGTATCAACGACTACAAAAGCGTGGCTCACACTGTGCTTCCTGTCTGGACATGCATGTGATCCATCTTGCCTGCCTTCTTGGTTAAATACACCCCCATTGATCGCTGTTGGGTTGATTCGCGGGCGAGCCCGCTGCTACAGCGGCCAGGCAGGCGTAGCCCTTGTTACCAATGCCATCACATCCACACCTCGCGGCAGCGCCCCATACACCCGGCCACCACCGGCCAAGCGGCTGCCGATAAACGCATCACTGACCTCTGTATTCCCCGCCTCCAGCAGCAGCTTGGCCTGCAACGCCAGGGCAATATCCTCGGTCAGTTGGCGCGCGCGGTACTGCATGTCACCGGTGTCGGCAAACGCCCCCTTGAGGTTGCCGATATGCGCCGCCAGGCGCGGGTCGCCATGCCCGTCACCCAGCTCGGCAAACAGTGCATCGAGCACTCCCGGCTCCTTGGACAAGGCCCGCAGCACATCCAGGCACTGCACGTTGCCCGAGCCCTCCCAGGTCGAGTTGACCGGTGCCTCGCGGTACAGCCGTGGCAGAATGCTGTCTTCCACATAACCCGCGCCACCCAGGCATTCGGCGGCCTCGTTGATCATGGCCGGCGCACGTTTGCAGATCCAGTATTTGCCCACCGCCGTGACCAACCGGGCGAAATGCGCCTGCTGCGGGTCGTCCAGTTGCTCCAGCGCCTGGCCCATGCGCAAGCTCAGGGCAAGCGCAGCCTCGCTTTCCAGGGCCAGGTCGGCCAACACGTTCTGCATCAGGGGTTGCTCATTGAGCACCCGCCCGCCGACCTTGCGATGTGCACAATGGTGGGCTGCCTGCGTCAACGCCTGGCGCATCAGTGCGCTGGAGCCGACCATGCAGTCGAACCGGGTCATGGCGACCATCTCGATGATGGTCGGCACACCGCGCCCCTCTTCGCCAATCATCCACGCCAGCGCACCGCGGAACTCCACCTCGCTGGAGGCGTTGGAGCTGTTGCCCAGCTTGTTCTTCAGGCGCTGGATATAGAACTGATTGCGGTTGTCATCCGGGCGGTGGCGCGGCAGCAGGAAGCAGCTCAGGCCTTTTTCGGTTTGCGCCAAGGTCAGGAAAGCGTCGCACATCGGCGCCGAGCAGAACCACTTGTGGCCAACCAGCTCATAGGCCTGCCCCGGGCCCGGTGCACCGACCGGATAGGCCCGGGTAGTGTTGGCGCGCACATCGGTGCCGCCCTGCTTTTCAGTCATGGCCATGCCCAGGGTGACCCCGGCCTTGTGGCGGTCGCCAATGTTGCGCGGGTCATATTCGCAGGCAAGGACCTTAGGCAGCCAGTACTCAGCCAGCTCCGGCTGCAGGCGCAATGCCGGCACGGCGGCAAACGTCATGGTCAGCGGGCAACCGGTGCCGGCCTCGGCCTGGCTGTGCAGGTAGGTCATCGACGCCCGAGCAACATGGGCACCAGCGCGGGGTTCGGCCCACGGCAAGGAAGGCAGGCCATGTTCGACGGCGGTACGCATCAGCTCATGGTAGGCCGGGTGGAACTCGACCAGGTCGATGCGATGGCCGTAACGGTCGTGGCTGCTGAATTCAGGTTTGTGTGCGTTGGCCAGGAAGCCTGCCTGCATCAGCGGGCCACCGGCCAGGGCACCATAGGCATCGATCCGCGACTCGGCCCAACCTGCACCAAAACGCCGTGACCATTCCTGCAATGGAATGTCGAGGCGGTACAGGTTGGCACCGTCGAGGGATGGCGGCTGGTTGGTGACTTCGTGGGTTTCAGCGTACTGGTGCAGGTTCATTGGAGGGCTCCTGGATCCGGGTAAGCTTGAGAGCCCCAGTGAAGCACTGCTTGCAGGGTAGTCAAAGTGGCATTAATGACTAAACGTGTGGTTGCTGGCGTGCGCGCGCGTGTAGGAGCGGGTTTACCCGCGAATACGGTGGTGGCGGCAACGGTGAACGGTGGGTAGATATTGGCCAGCAGACCCGGCCCTTTCGCGGGTGAACCCGCTCCTACAGCGAGCGCCGCGCCTGCAGCATGGTCGGGCTCATCTGCGCCTGCGAAATCGCCATGTCCAAACTCAACTCGAAGCGGCTACCCAACCCGCGCGTCGATTCATGTGCCAATCTGGCCCCCAACAACTCCCCCATCTGCCGGCAAATCGACAAGCCAATCCCCAAACCGCCATACCGCCGGGTCATCGAACCATCGACCTGGAAGAACCGCTGGTACAGGATCGACTGCTCCAGATCATCGAAACCGATACCGCTGTCGCTGACAGTAAAGGTCAAGGCCAGATCATCCGGCCCCACCCGGCGACCACGCACCTGGATCATCACCCCGCCCTGATGGGTGAACTTCAAACCGTTGTCCACCAGGCAGCCCAGGCAGCGCGCCAGTTTCTGCCCGTCACCGAGCAATTCGTCCGGCAGGTCGGCCGGAATATCCAGGCTCAGGTACAAGCCTTTGCCCAGAGCCTGCCCGGCATAACCGGCGCGCAAGCCCTGCAACAGGGTGCGCAGGCTGAACGGTGCCGGCTGCACCCGCAGGCGGCCGGCCTGCAATTCGGACAGGGTAAGAATGGCGTCGACCATATCCATCATGCCTTGGGCAGACCCCACTGCCGTGTGATGGTACTGAGCCATTTCAACATCCATCGGCAGGGTGTGCATCAGCTCGAGCGAGCCAATCACCCCGTTCATCGGGGTACGCAGCTCATGGGTCACGCTGGCCAGGAACTCGTCCTTCAGGCGATTGCTCCTGGCCAGTTGCAGGTTCAGTTGCTCCAGCGTACGCCCAGTGTCGCGCAAGGTCTGCGCCTGCTGCTCGCGCAGGCTGTTGATGCGGTCGGCCAGGGCCAGCGACAGCAAGGCCACCTCCAGCGCCGAACCCAACTGGCTGGCATACATGGTGATGAACACGTTCGGCAGGTAACCCAACACCATCAAGGTGTTGACCAGGCCGCCAAGCAGGAACGCCGTCCAGGCGATGATGAACCAGCGCGCCACTCGAAAGCCGCGCCACCAGGCGTACAAGCCGGCGCTGAAGATGCTTACGGTGAACAGCAGTGCCAGCAGCGTGGCCATGCGCAGAGCAATGCCGTAGGGCATGCTCACCGCCAGCACCATGACCAGCGCACCACCCAGCATCAGCAGTTGCAACAGGCGGTCGAAACCACGGCTGATGCCGCCCAATTGCAGGAAGTGCCGGGCGAACTGGCAACCGAACAGGCCGGCTGCACCAATGAACAATGGCGTGGAGGCATTCGCCCACCAAGGGCTGTCCGGCCAGAAATAGGCTACACCGGCGCCGTTCACCGAGACCTGGTATAGGCCGAACGAAGCGATGTAAAGGATGTAGTAGAGGTAGCTGACGTCGCGCACGCTCAGGTAGATGAACAGGTTGTATGCCAGCATCACCAGCAACACGCCGTAGATCATCCCCAGCACATACAGGCGCGTGGGCTGCTCTTCCAGGTAGGCTTCAGGGGACCATAGCGCCAGCGGCGCTTGCACCGACCCTTGGCTGTGCAGCCGCAGGTACGCGGTAGTCACCTTGCCAGGGGGTAATTGCAGTTCGAACAAGTAGTTGTTCTGCCGGATCTGCCGGCTGTCGTAGGGCAAGGCATCGCCGGTGCGCTGTGCCAGTCGGTACATGCCGCTGCTGTCAGGCAGATACAGTTCGAGGTGGTCCAGCGGCGGGTAGGCCAGCTCCAGCAACCATTGCCGCGGGGCTGCACTGGGCGCGGCAACGGGGCGCAGATCGACCTTGAGCCAGAACACCGAGGTGGAGTAACCGGCGTTCAGCACATCTTCATGATGGGGCTGAAAGTGTTTGGCAAACTCGGGGGCACTGACCTGAGCGATGCTGGCATTGCCATCGGGGTCTTCATAAACCTGCATGGCCTTGCCCAGTGGAAGATGCCGGGTAGCGTCGTCGAAATCGACCGCTCCGGCCAGCACGGGCAGCAAGCCCAGAAGCACAATCAGCAAATAGCGCATACAGCCCCAGCATGGCCTGTCCGGTCGCGTCGCGGTAGCCTCCCATCCGTTTGAGACGACGTGATCCTGCAGAACCCGTTTGTAGAGTTATCCGAGCACTCTAGCATAGCGTCACAACCTGGCAATGGGCCATACAAAAACACAAAGAAAAGGCTCTAAATCAATGCTTTCAATAGAAAAACAAACGACAACCTGACCGATCGATCAGTAAAACTCGTTTGTCGGACGATCCGCCCAAACAGGTTTGGTGGTAAGCTCGCCGACCATGAATACCTACAGCTCCCGCCCCGTTGTCCTCTGTCTCTCCGGCCACGACCCCAGTGGCGGCGCCGGCTTGCAGGCAGATATCGAAGCCCTGATCGCCCAAGGCTGCCACGCTGCACCTGCAGTGACCGCCCTGACCGTGCAGGATACCGTCAACGTTTCCGACTTCCGCGTGCTCGACCGCGAGTGGGTGCTGGCCCAGGCCAACGCCGTGCTGGCCGACTCCACGGTGGCCGCCGTCAAGTTGGGCATGCTCGGCTCGATCGAGATGGTCGACACCGTCGCCGAACTGCTGGCCGCCCACCCCCACCTGCCGCTGGTCTGCGACCCGGTGCTGCGTGCCGGTGGCGGTGGCCGCCTGGGCAAGGACGAAGTGGGCTACGCCCTGCGCGAACGCCTGCTGCCGCTGGCAACCATCGCCACGCCGAACCTGCCGGAAGCACGCATCCTCGCCGAACTGCCCGAAGGCACCGCTGACGAATGTGCCGAGAAACTGTTGCCGTTCTGTAGACACCTGCTGATTACCGGCGGTCACGGCGACGAAGACGAAATCCACAACCGCCTGTACACCCAGGACGGCCAGCACTTCACCTGGACTTGCCAGCGCCTGCCAGGCAGCTACCACGGCTCGGGCTGCACCCTGGCCAGCGCCCTGGCTGGCCGCCTGGCACTCGGCGAGCAGCTGGAAAGCGCCGTGCGCACCGCCCTGGACTACACCTGGCGCACCCTGCGTGACGCCGAGCAACTGGGCAAAGGCCAGTACGTGCCGCGCCGCCTGCCCCTGGACTTCTGCTCCTGATACGAGGCCTTCAATGAAGCTACGCGGTCTGTATGCCATCACCGACAGCCAGCTGCTCGCCGGCCGTTTCCTGTCCCATGTCGAGGCGGCCCTGGAAGGCGGCGTGTGTCTGCTGCAGTACCGCGACAAGAGCGACGATGCAGCGCGCCGCCTGCGTGAAGCGGAAGGGCTGATGAAGCTCTGCGAGCGTTACGGCACCCAGTTGCTGATCAACGACGATGCCGAGCTGGCCGCACGCCTGGGTGTCGGCGTGCACCTGGGCCAGACCGACGGCCCGCTGACCCCGGCCCGCGCACTGCTCGGCCGTCAGGCAATCATCGGCTCCACCTGTCACGCCAGCCTCGAACTGGCCACCCAGGCTGCCAGCGAAGGCGCCAGCTACGTGGCCTTTGGCCGCTTCTTCAATTCTGTCACCAAGCCGGGCGCGCCCGCTGCCAACGTCGACCTGCTGCAGCAGGCCCGCGCCCAGGTGAAACTGCCGATCGCGGTAATCGGCGGCATCACCCTCGACAACGCCGCCCCGCTGGTCGCCCACGGCGCCGACCTGGTGGCGGTGATCCACGGTTTGTTCGGTGCCGACAGCGCGCAGGAAGTCACCCGCCGCGCCCGCGCCTTCAACGCCTTGTTCGCATCCTGATTCGAGAGATACTCCCATGTCCCGTTCCGAAGCCCTGTTCGCCCAAGCCCAGAAGCACATCCCCGGCGGCGTCAACTCGCCAGTCCGCGCTTTCAAGAGCGTTGGCGGCACGCCGCTGTTCTTCAAGCATGCCGAAGGCGCCTATGTCGTTGACGAGGACGACAAACGCTACGTCGACTACGTCGGCTCGTGGGGCCCGATGATCCTCGGCCACGGCCACCCGGACGTGCTGGATTCGGTACGCAAGCAGCTGGAGCACGGCCTGTCCTACGGCGCGCCGACCGCCATGGAAACCGAGATGGCCGACCTGGTCTGCTCGATCGTACCGTCGATGGAAATGGTGCGCATGGTCAGCTCGGGCACTGAAGCCACCATGAGCGCCATCCGCCTGGCCCGTGGCTACACTGGCCGCGACGCCATCATCAAGTTCGAAGGCTGCTACCACGGCCACTCCGACAGCCTGCTGGTAAAAGCCGGCTCCGGCTTGCTGACCCAAGGCGTGCCAAGTTCGGCAGGCGTGCCAGCGGACTTCGCCAAGCACACCCTGACCCTGCCGTTCAACGACATCGCCGCCGTCGAGAAGACCCTGGCCGAAGTTGGCCAGACCGTGGCCTGCATCATCGTGGAGCCCGTGGCCGGCAACATGAACTGCGTACCACCGGCACCGGGCTTCCTCGAGGGCCTGCGTGAGCAATGCGACAAGCATGGCGTGGTGCTGATTTTCGACGAAGTGATGACCGGTTTCCGCGTCTCGCTCGGCGGCGCCCAGGGCCATTACGGCATCACACCGGACCTGTCGACCTTCGGCAAGATCGTCGGTGGCGGCATGCCGGTCGGCTGCTTCGGCGGCAAGCGTGAAATCATGGGCTGCATCGCCCCGCTCGGCCCGGTCTACCAGGCCGGCACCCTGTCGGGCAATCCGCTGGCCATGGCCGCCGGCCTGACTACCCTCAAGCTGATCAGCCGCCCAGGCTTCCACGCCGAGCTGACCGACTACACCAGCCGCATGCTCGACGGCCTGCAGCAGCGCGCCGATGCCGCTGGTGTGCCATTCGTCACCACCCAGGCCGGTGCCATGTTCGGCCTGTACTTCAGCGGCGCCGACGACATCGTCACCTTCGAAGACGTGATGGCCAGCGATGCCGAGCGCTTCAAGCGCTTCTTCCACCTGATGCTCGACGGTGGCGTGTACCTGGCACCGAGCGCGTTCGAAGCGGGCTTCACCTCCATCGCCCATGGCGACAAGGAGCTGCAGATCACCCTGGATGCTGCTGAAAAAGCCTTTGCTGCATTGAAGTAATTGCCAGCCTGCGCCGGCCTCTGTGGGAGCGGGCTTGCCCCGCGAAGAGGCCGGTACAGGCAATAATTACGCACGCACAATCAGCTGACTTCCCCAACCAAGCAGAAATTCGAGTAAAACTTTGTAAGGTTGGCGCTGCTTATCCCATAATGTGCCACCAGAGACATTGGCCGCAGCTTTGCAGAGGTAAGTCGATCCCCATGAACCGCACCGGCCGCGCCCTGACCCTGGGCTGCCTGTTGCTTCTTCAGCCCCTGCTGGCCCTGGCGGAGGGCGGTAACTCGTTGCTGATTCCGGCGGCGGGCCGCTGCACCTTGAATGTTCAGCCTGAAGACCTGGCAAACGCCCTCAAGGCCTGCGAGCAGACGGCGACTGCGGGGGATGCCCAGGCGCAATTCGAACTGGGCGAGTATTACTACACGCAAACGCCAAAAAACCTGGACAAAGCCCTGGACTGGTTCCAGAAGGCTTCGCTGCAAGGCCATGCCGACGCCCAATACCGCCTGGGTGCCATGTTCTTCCATGGTGAAGGGGTCAAGGCCAACAACGTGCAGGCCTACATTCTGCTGAAGATGGCTGCGGTCAATGGCGCCGAAGATGCGCTGGACATGGCCGACGAAGTGACCGAGCAAATGCCCCGTGACGAACTGGAGCATGCCACCCAGGTGCTCGGCCAGATTTTCCGCAAGTACCTGCTGGAACTGCAGAACGCCGAAGGGCGCACGCCGTTCTCGCCACTTCCCTGAAGGTCACTTTTCCGGCATTGGCATCGGGAACGGCATCACATTGCCGCCACCCTTGGCCTCGCTGATCTTCGCCGTGCCCAGGCGCTCCACCTCATCGATGCGCACAATCGAGTGCATTGGCACGAAACTGCGGACCACTCCGTCGAACTGGCTCTTGAGCTTCTCTTCACTCGGGTCCACTACCAGTTGCGAGCGCTCTCCGAACACGAACTCCTCGATCTCCAGAAAACCCCAAAGGTCACTCTGGTAGATCTGCTTGGCGTACATCTCGAAGACCTGGCCCTGGTTCAGGAAGATCACTTTATAGATGGCGGGTTCGCGTTTGCTCATGTTCGGCCAGATAACACATGCGTAAGAAAAGGTGGGCATGATACCTGTTCTGGCCACTTCGCGGGTGAGCCCGCGCCCAAAGGATCTCCACCGGCCTTGCAGGAGCGGGCTCACCCGCGAAGTGGCCAGAACAGCCCGTACATACCGTTGAACGTTTCAGTGCTTTCGCCACTGCCATTCAAGGGTTATTCTTGAGTTCAACTCCATCGCCGTCGAGCGGCTAAAAACGACCTTGAACGCACCCATAGAACCCCATCGTTTCATCCTCGAACCCTTCGAGGCCCACCGTTTCGCCAACTTGTGCGGCCAGTTCGACGAGCACCTGCGCCTGATCGAACAACGCCTGGCCATCGAGATCCGCAACCGCGGCAATCAGTTCGAACTGATCGGCGAACCCAGGACCACCTCTGCTGCCGAACAGCTGCTGCGCCGTCTCTATCGCGAGACCAAGGCCACCGACCTGTCACCGGAAACCGTGCACCTGTACCTGCAGGAGTCGGCTGGCGAAAACATCGACAACCCGGCCGTCAACGAGGTCAGCGTGTCGCTGCGCACGCGCAAGGGCAACATCCGCCCGCGCGGGCTCAACCAGCAGCGCTACGTCAAGGAAATCCTGGCCAACGACATCAATTTCGGCATCGGCCCGGCCGGTACCGGCAAGACCTACCTGGCCGTAGCCTGCGCCGTGGACGCGCTGGAACGCGAACAGGTGCGCCGCATCCTGCTGGTGCGCCCCGCGGTCGAGGCGGGTGAAAAACTCGGCTTCCTGCCCGGCGACCTGGCACAGAAAATCGACCCGTACCTGCGCCCGCTGTACGACGCCCTGTACGAAATGCTCGGCTTCGAACACGTGGCCAAGCTGATCGAACGCCAGGTGATCGAAATCGCCCCTCTGGCCTACATGCGTGGCCGCACCCTGAACAACAGCTTCATCATCCTCGACGAAAGCCAGAACACCACGCTCGAGCAGATGAAGATGTTCCTGACCCGCATCGGTTTCGGCTCTACCGCGGTGATTACCGGTGACATCACCCAGGTCGACCTGCCCCGTGGCACCAAGTCGGGCCTGGCGCACGTCATCGAGGTGCTGAAGGACGTTCCCGGGATCAGCTTTACCCATTTCCAACCCAAGGATGTGGTTCGTCACCCACTGGTACAGCGTATTGTCGAAGCCTACGACCGCTTCGAAGCCCGCCAGCCCAAGCCCGAGGCGCCCGGCAAAGATGCTTGAACTTGATATCCAACGGGCCACGGATGCTGCCACTCCAGATGACGCCGCCTTTCGCCGCTGGTGCGAATTGGCGCTGCGCCAGCGCAGCGCCGACTCGGAAATGACCATTCGCCTGGTCGACGAAACCGAAGGCCGAGAGCTGAACCACACCTACCGGCACAAGGACTACGCAACCAATGTGTTGTCGTTCCCGGCCGATGTGCCCGATGACCTGCTCGATATCCCGCTGCTGGGCGACCTGGTGATCTGTGTAGCGGTGGTCGAGCGCGAAGCGGCCGAACAAGGCAAATCGCTGGAAGCTCACTGGGCGCACCTGGTCATCCACGGTTGCCTGCACTTGCTCGGCTATGACCACATCGAGGATGAGGAGGCCGAGGAAATGGAAAGCCTGGAACGAGAATTGCTGGCAGAACTGGGTCACCCCGACCCTTATGCCGATGATGAAACCGACCCAATCACACACTGATACACGAAGGATCACGAGAACCGCCATGAGCGAAGATCGATCGAGCAACGGGCAGAAGTCCTGGCTGGGTAAACTGACCCAGGCTTTTGCCCATGAGCCGAAAAACCGCCAGGAGCTGCTTGAGCTGCTGCGCGAAGCCCATCAGAACAAACTGCTGGACAGCGAAGCGCTGACCATCGTCGAAGGCGCCATTCAGGTCGCCGACCTGCAGGTTCGCGACATCATGGTGCCGCGCTCGCAGATGAACAGCATCAAGGCCGGCCAATCGCCCCGCGAGTTCCTGCCGGCGGTGATCGACGCCGCGCACTCGCGTTACCCGGTAATCGGCGAAAGCCACGACGATGTGCTCGGGATCCTGCTCGCCAAAGACTTGCTGCCGTTGATCCTCAAGGAGAACGGCGACAGCTTCAACATCAAGGACTTGCTGCGCCCGGCCACCTTCGTACCCGAGTCCAAGCGCCTGAACGTGTTGCTGCGTGAGTTCCGCGCCAACCACAACCACATGGCCATCGTCATCGACGAATATGGCGGCGTGGCGGGTCTGGTCACCATCGAGGACGTGCTGGAGCAAATCGTCGGCGATATCGAAGACGAGCACGACGTCGAGGAAGACAGCTACATCAAGCCGCTGCCCAGCGGTGATTTCCTGGTCAAAGCGCTTACTCCGATCGAGAACTTCAACGAGTTCTTCGACAGCGAGTTCTCCGATGACGAGTTCGACACGGTCGGCGGCCTGGTGATGAGCGCCTTTGGCCACCTGCCCAAGCGCAACGAAACCACCGAGATCGGGTCTTACAAGTTCCGTATTCTCAATGCCGACAGCCGGCGGATACACTTGCTGCGCCTGACTCCGATCACCCGTTAAGGACAAACATGCGTTGGTTCACCCGCCCCGGCTGGCCCGGTAACCTGCTGGCCCTGTCGGCCGGTGCTTCCACCCTCCTGGCCCTGGCGCCGTTCGACATCTGGCCGTTGGCGGTGTTGTCCATCGCGGTGCTCTACCTTGGCCTGCGCGAGCTCAGCCCGCGCCAGGCCATGTGGCGTGGCTGGTGGTTCGGGTTTGGCCTGTATGGCGCCGGCACCTGGTGGATCTACGTCAGCATGAACACCTACGGCGGCGCCTCGCCGCTGCTGGCAATCGTGTTGTTGCTGGTGTTCTTCGCCGCACTGGCCTGGTTCTTCGCCCTGCCCGCCTGGCTGTGGGCGCGCTGGCTACGACGCAACGAAGCACCACTGGCCGACGCCCTGTGTTTCGCCGCCCTCTGGCTCCTGCAAGAGGCCTTCCGCGGCTGGTTCCTGACCGGTTTCCCCTGGCTCTACGCTGGTTATAGCCAACTGGATGGCCCTTTGGCCGGCCTTGCACCGCTGGGCGGCGTATGGCTGATTTCCTTCACTCTCGCCCTCACCGCCGCCCTGCTGTGCAACCTGCACCGCCTGCGCACCCGCCCCTCGTTCCTGGCCGTGGCCAGCGTGCTGTTGCTGGCCCCCTGGGTGCTGGGCCTGGCGCTCAAGGGCCATGCCTGGACCGAGCCGGCAGGCGAGCCGCTGAAAGTGGCGGCGATCCAGGGCAACGTCGAGCAGGACCTTAAATGGGACCCCGCGCACATCGATGCGCAACTGGCGCTATACCGCGACCTGAGCTTCAGCTCCAGGCCGGTGGACCTGCTGGTGTGGCCGGAAACTGCTGTTCCGGTGCTCAAGGACCAGGCCCAGGGCTACATCGACGTGATGGGCCGCTTCGCCGCCGAGCGGCATTCGGCGCTGATCACGGGGGTGCCGGTGCGTGAAGAAGTGCACCACCAGCGCCGCTACTACAACGGCATCACCGTCACGGGCGAAGGCGATGGTACTTACCTCAAGCAGAAGCTGGTGCCGTTTGGCGAGTATGTACCGCTGCAAGACGTGCTGCGTGGGGCCATCGAGTTCTTCAACCTGCCCATGTCGGACTTCGCCCGCGGCCCGGAAGACCAGCCGCTGCTGCAGGCCAAGGGCTATCAGATTGCACCTTACATCTGCTACGAGGTGGTCTACCCCGAGTTCGCCGCCGGCCTGGCTGCGCATAGCGACCTGCTGCTGACCATCAGCAACGACACCTGGTTCGGCAAATCCATCGGCCCCTTGCAGCACCTGCAGATGGCGCAGATGCGCGCGCTGGAAGCCGGCCGCTGGATGATCCGCGCCACCAACAACGGCGTGACCGCGCTGATCGACCCCTTTGGCCGCATTACCACGCAGGTTCCGCAGTTCCAGCAGGCGGTGCTGTATGGCGAAGTGGTGCCGATGCAGCAGCTGACACCTTACCTGCAATGGCGCTCATGGCCATTGGCGATTGTCTGCACGCTGTTGCTGGGCTGGGCGTTGCTGGCAGGGCGTATTGCAAAAACCGTCTGATTGGCGATACGCGGCCACTGTAAGAGCGGGTTTACCCGCGAATACGGTAGTGGCGGCAACGGTGAACGGCGGGTGGAGATTGGCCGGCAGGGCAGGCCCTTTCGCGGGCAAGCCCGCTCCTACAGGGGATTATGTAAGCCGGTGAATCAGTAAAACACCCGGTACCCCACCAACCCCACCACTTCATTAAGCAGTTGCCCGCTCTGCCACATCGCCCGGCTCTCTGGCAGCAGCCCGCCAAACGGCCGCGCATGATCGCGCCCCAGGAACCCCACCGGCGCCGGCACCACCTCGAACCCCGCCTTTTCAAAACTCCAGCGTGAACGCTGCATGTGCCAGGCCTGGGTCACCAGCACCACCCGACGAATTCCCAAAGGCTGCAGCACCTTGGCCGTCAGCTGGGCATTTTCCCAGGTCGTGCGGCTGGCCTCTTCGCGCCATTTAACCTCGACAGCGAAATCTTCACGCAGGCGATCAGCCATTAGCCTCGCCTCGCTGGGCGGCGTCCCGAAATGCAACCCGCCACTGGTCAGCACTGGCAGGCCCGAGGCCTTGGCCAGACGCGCCGCAAAGCGCATACGCTCCAGCGCCGTGGCCGTGGGCTGGTCTCCGCCGCCCCAGGCCGGATCCCCGCGCTCACGCCCGGCGCCCAGCACCACAATGGCATCCGCCTGGCTCGCCAGGCGGGCCCAGTCGCTCACGGCCAGCGGCGGCTCACTTTCCAGTACACGGGCGGTTTCCTGCACCACCAGCGGCAGGCTCATCAGCCACAGGCCACCCAACCCTACGGCAAAGCAAAGTGCCGCCAACCGTGGCCGCCGCGTGCGCAGCCACCAGGCCGCAAGCAGCAGCAAGAACAGCAGGCCCGGCGGCATCAGCCATTGTTTGATGAAGAATCGGATCGGCATCGGCCACACCTCCTTGGCAGGTGTGCAGCCTAGAAGGATCGACGCCGGTCAACAAGTGCGTACCGGCGTCGATCATGAGTTGTGTGATAGTGAAGAACCGGCGCGCGATGGCCTGCACCTGGCGTCCTGAACGGCTAGCGATGCGGCAGCGTCCTGGGTCTCGCCTTGCTGGCGGGGCGTTTCTTGTCCTTGAGCCAGATGATCTTGGCCGATGTCGGCTCCGCTTGTGGGTAACTGCCGACAGCGGCATTGTGGCGCTCCGGGAGGGAGTCCAGGTACGCCTTGATCACTTCAAACTCCGCGTGGCTCAGACCACGCAACTCAAGCTCAGCTGGCATCTCGTCGCGCAATCGAACCGAGGTCCTGGCCGTTTCCAGTGCCAGGCCAAGCCGGTCGATAAGGCGCTCGTAAAGCTCCGGTCTGATTGCGGGTAGCTGCGTCTCTCCCATCCGTTCACCTCATTGAAGGTAAGAATATCCCCCCCACACCTGAGCTTAGCGTCGCTGCAAAAAGCAGCCGTGTGCCGCGACCAGCGGGCATTCGCAACGAAGGTTTCCCACGATGCTCGGCGCTGCTGTATGCTACGGCGTTCACTCTAAACGACACCGGAGTGCCGGACGCAGCGAGGTTCCGCTGCCTGGAACAAGGTCTCTTCTCTCTCAGCCAAAAGTAGCCATGCACGAACAATACACGCCCCGTGATATCGAAGCCGCCGCCCAGAAGTTCTGGGACGAGCAACAATCGTTCGCTGTGACCGAACAGCCAGGCAAAGACACCTACTATTGCCTATCGATGTTCCCGTACCCGAGCGGCAAGCTACACATGGGCCACGTGCGCAACTACACCATCGGTGACGTGATTGCCCGTTACCAGCGCATGCTGGGCAAGAACGTCCTGCAACCGATGGGCTGGGACGCTTTCGGCATGCCCGCGGAAAACGCGGCGATGAAAAACAACGTCGCCCCGGCCAAGTGGACGTACGAAAACATCGACTACATGAAGACCCAGCTCAAGAGCCTGGGCCTGGCCATCGACTGGGCACGTGAAGTCACCACCTGCAAACCCGACTACTACCGTTGGGAGCAGTGGCTGTTCACCCGTCTGTTCGAGAAAGGCATCATCTACCGCAAGAACGGTACCGTGAACTGGGACCCGGCGGACCAGACCGTTCTGGCCAACGAACAAGTCATCGACGGCCGTGGCTGGCGTTCGGGCGCGCTGATCGAGAAGCGCGAAATCCCGATGTACTACTTCCGCATCACCGATTACGCCGACGAGCTGCTGGAGAGCCTCGACGAGCTGCCGGGCTGGCCTGAGCAGGTCAAGACCATGCAGCGCAACTGGATCGGCAAATCGCGTGGCATGGAAGTACAGTTCCCGTACGACCAGGCCAGCATCGGCCACGAAGGCACCCTCAAGGTCTTCACCACCCGTCCGGACACGCTGATGGGCGCCACCTACGTCGCCGTCGCCGCAGAGCACCCGCTGGCCACCCAGGCCGCGCAGGGCAACCCGGCGCTGCAGGCGTTCATCGATGAGTGCAAGAGCGGCAGCGTTGCCGAAGCCGACATGGCCACCCAGGAGAAGAAGGGCATGGCCACTTCCCTGCTGGTCGAGCACCCGCTCACTGGCGAGAAGCTGCCAGTATGGGTCGCCAACTACGTGCTGATGCACTACGGTGATGGCGCGGTAATGGCCGTGCCGGCCCACGACGAGCGCGACTTCGAATTCGCCCACAAGTACAACCTGCCGGTCAAAGCCGTGGTGCGCACCAGCGCTGGCGACGAAGTCGGCAGCGAGTGGCAGGCCGCCTATGGCGAGCACGGCCAGCTGATCAACTCCGCAGAGTTCGACGGCCTGGACTTTGCTGGCGCCTTCGACGCCATCGAAGCGGCCCTGATCCGCAAGGAACTGGGCAAATCGCGTACCCAGTTCCGCCTGCGCGACTGGGGTATCAGCCGCCAGCGCTACTGGGGCTGCCCGATCCCGATCATCCACTGCCCGTCCTGCGGCGACGTCCCGGTGCCGGAAGACCAGCTGCCGGTCACCCTGCCGGAGAACGTGGTGCCGGACGGCGCCGGTTCGCCACTGGCGCGCATGCCTGAATTCTACGAATGCAGCTGCCCGAAATGCGGTGCTGCGGCCAAGCGCGAAACCGACACCATGGACACCTTCGTCGAGTCGTCCTGGTACTTCGCCCGCTATGCCTCGCCAAACTACGACAAAGGCCTGGTCGACCCCAAAGCCGCCAACCACTGGCTGCCGGTAGATCAGTACATCGGTGGTATCGAACACGCGATCCTGCACCTGCTGTACGCGCGTTTCTTCCACAAGCTGATGCGTGACGAAGGCCTGGTCACCTCGAACGAGCCATTCAAGAACCTGCTGACCCAGGGCATGGTGGTCGCAGAGACCTACTACCGCGTTGCCAGCAACGGCGGCAAGGACTGGTTCAACCCGGCCGATGTCGAGATCGAGCGTGATGCCAAAGCCAAGATCATTGGCGCTCGCCTGAAGACCGACGGCCTGCCGGTGGAAATCGGCGGCACCGAGAAAATGTCGAAATCGAAGAACAACGGCGTCGACCCGCAGTCCATGATCGAAGCCTACGGCGCCGACACCTGCCGCCTGTTCATGATGTTCGCCTCGCCGCCCGACATGAGCCTGGAATGGTCCGACTCCGGCGTCGAAGGTGCCAGCCGCTTCCTGCGTCGTGTCTGGCGCCTGGCTCAGGCTCACGTCAGCCAAGGCCTGCCAGGCAAGCTGGATGTTGCCGCCCTGGACGACGCACAAAAAGTCATCCGCCGCGCCATTCACGCTGCCATCAAACAGGCCAGCATCGACGTGGGCCAGTTCCACAAGTTCAATACCGCCATCGCCCAGGTGATGACCGTGATGAACGTACTGGAAAAGGCCCCACAAGCCACCGAACAGGACCGCGCCCTGCTTCAGGAAGGCCTGGAAGCCGTCACCCTGCTGCTGGCACCGATCACTCCGCACATCTCTCATGAGCTGTGGCAGCAACTGGGCCATGCAGGCTCGGTGATCGATGCCGCCTGGCCAAGCGTCGACGAACAGGCGCTGGTCCAGGACACCATTACCTTGGTGGTTCAGGTCAACGGCAAACTGCGCGGCCAGGTCGAGATGCCTGCCGCTGCCAGCCGCGAAGAAGTCGAAGCCGCTGCCCGCAGCAACGAGAATGTCCTGCGCTTCATCGATGGCCTGACCATCCGCAAGGTCATCGTGGTACCGGGCAAGCTGGTCAACATCGTCGCCAACTGATGAAAACGCCCACCCGCATTGGCTGCGGGTGGGCGGAACAGGCCCCAAAGGGAGCAACAACATGATTAAACGCAATTTGCTGGTAATCGGCCTGGCGGTCATGCTCAGCGCCTGCGGATTCCAGCTGCGCGGCACCGGCTCCACCGAGCTGAGCGTGAAGGAAATGGACGTCAGCGCGCGCAATGCCTATGGCCCGACCGTGGTCCAGCTGCGTGAAGTACTGGAACGTAGCGGCGTCAACGTGCATGCCGGCGCACCGTATCGCCTGGTGCTGACCAACGAACAGGAGCGCGAGCGCTCGGCCACCTACAGCGGTGGCAACCGTACCGCCGAGTACGAGCTGACCACCAAGCTGGACTACAGCATCCTGGGCCTGAACAACCTGGAGCTGATGAGCGACAAGCTGGAGGTGCGCAAGATCTACCTGCGTGACGGCTCGAACATCACCGGCTCCGAGCAGGAAGCCGACCGCGCACGCGAAGAAATGCGCCGCGATCTGGTCAACGCCATGGTCGTACGCCTGCAAATGCTGTCCCCAGCCCAGCTGGACGAGCTGCAGCGTAAAGCCGACGAGCGCGCCAAAGCCGAAGCTGCCGCGCTGGAGGCTGCCCGCCGCCAGCAGGCCGAGACGCCTCAGCAATCGCCATTGGAAGTGCCGGGCAACTAAGCCCGTGAGGGGCGCCCTAGGGCGCCCCGCCTGCTCCCCATGAAGCTCGCTCCCGCCCAACTCAACAAGCACCTGCAAGGCGCCCTGGCACCGGTCTACGTGGTCAGCGGCGACGACCCGCTGCTGTGCCAGGAAGCCGCCGACGCCATCCGCAATACCGCGCGTCAGCAAGGCTTCGATGAACGCCAGGTATTCAGTGCCGACGCCAACTTCGACTGGGGCACCCTGCTCCAGGCCGGCGCAAGCCTGTCGCTGTTCGCCCAGCGCCGCCTGCTGGAACTGCGCCTGCCCTCGGGCAAGCCCGGTGACAAGGGTGCCGCTGCACTGATGGAATACTGCGCCAACCCCGCCGAAGACACGCTGCTGCTGATCAGCCTGCCCAAGCTCGACAGCAGTGCGCAGAAGACCAAGTGGGGCAAGGCATTGATCGAAGGCGCCCATTGCCAGTTCATCCAGATCTGGCCGGTGGATGTGCATCAGCTTCCTCAGTGGATCAACCAGCGCCTGCAACAGGCCGGCCTGTCAGCCCAGCGTGATGCCGTCGACCTGATTGCCGCGCGCGTGGAAGGCAACCTGCTGGCAGCCGCGCAGGAAATCGAAAAGCTCAAGTTGCTGGCCGAAGGCAGCCAGATCACCGTGGAAACCGTGCAGGCTGCCGTCGCCGACAGCGCCCGCTTCGATGTCTTCGGCCTGGTCGACGCCATTCTCAACGGCGAGGCTGCGCATGCCCTGCGCATGCTCGAAGGCTTGCGCGGTGAAGGTGTGGAACCGCCCGTCATCCTCTGGGCATTGGCCCGTGAACTGCGCCAACTGGCGGGGCTGGCCCAGCAGTTCAGCCAAGGCGTGCCATTGGACAAAGCGTTCAGCCAGGCCCGCCCGCCCATCTGGGACAAACGCCGACCGCTGGTCAGCAAGGCCCTGCAGCGCCTCTCGGCGCAGCGCTGGGCGCAATTGCTGCAGGATGCCCAGCGTATCGATGCGCAGATCAAAGGGCAGGCAGAAGGTTCGCCCGGGATTGGCCTGGCGCGGCTGTCGCTGTTGATGGCTGGCCAGCGCCTGACTCTTCCTCCCGAGTAACCCCCCACCAAAGGGCTGCAAGGCCCAGGATCTCGACCATAAACACAATCAATTGGCTACCCGGCAGCCCAAGCCCTACAGTGCGCCCCGAAACCCACCCAACCCGGGATACCGCCATGAGCAAAAAGCCGAAAAAGCACGGCCCCAACAAGGCCAAGTCCATCATCGCCCAGCCACTGTTCCGCTGCCGCCAGGAACAACCGAACAAGGGCAAAGGCAGCTACCGCCGCGAAGCCTTCCAATCGAGAGATTGGGAGGCTTCCTACTTTTTGGCTGCATGAAAGCATCGCAAGCGCAGGCATGATATGGTCGTCACCTGACCTGCAACTCTGGATCTGTGCATGCTCTTCCGTATTATCCCCCGCTGGGAAACCCGCCAGCTGATCGCGGCCTCCAGCTTCATCCTGCTCGTGGCCTGTGCGGAAAAGCCCACCGCCGCCGACGCGCTGCCGCTGGCCCCTGCCCAACCCAATCCAGTGGTGACCGTGCCCGGCGCAATGCCCGACGTCAGCACTGAAATCCAGCCTCTGCAAACCTTCGCCCAATGGCAAGCGGGCTTCCGCGAGCAGGCCCTGCAAGCCGGCATTTCGCCGAGCACCTTCGACCGCGCCTTCCTCGGTGTCACCCCTGACCTGGACGTGATCAAGGCAGATCGCAGCCAGCCGGAGTTCACCCGCCCGGTGTGGGAGTACCTCGAAGGCGCCCTGTCGCCCCTGCGCGTGCGCAACGGCAAGAAGCTGCTGGTGCAGAACGCTGAGTTGCTGACTCGCCTCGAGCAACAATATGGCGTGGACCGCCAGGTGCTGGTCGCGGTGTGGGGCATGGAAAGCAACTTCGGCCAGTTCCAGGGCAGCAAGTCGGTGATCCGCTCGCTAGCCACTTTGGCCTATGAGGGCCGCCGCCCACAGTTTGCCCAGGACCAGCTGATTGCCGCGCTGCAGATCATCCAGCATGGTGACATCCAGCCTGAAGCCATGCGGGGCTCGTGGGCCGGCGCCATGGGCCAGACCCAGTTCATCCCGACCACCTACAACACCCATGCCGTGGACTTCGACGGCGATGGCCGACGCGACATCTGGAACAGCACACCAGACGCCCTGGCCTCAACAGCGCACTACCTGCAGAGTTCGGGCTGGAAACGCGGCCAACCGTGGGGCTTCGAGGTACAGGTGCCGGCTGGTTTCGACTTCTGGCAGGCCGATGGCGCACAGCGCAAACCGGTGAGTGAATGGCTGGCGATGGGCGTGAAACTGCCAGCAGGCACTCGCCTGCCGGCAGGTAGCAACCAGCTGTCTGCCGCCCTGCTGCTGCCGGCCGGTGCACGCGGCCCGGCATTCCTGGTGCTGGACAACTTCCGCGCCATCCTCAAGTACAACAACTCGTCGTCCTATGCCTTGGCGGTGAGCCTGCTCGGGGATCGCTTCAGCGGCTGGGGCTTCATTGCCGGCAGCTGGCCGAAAGACGATATGCCGCTCAGTCGCAGCGAGCGCATGGAGCTGCAGCACTTGTTGAACAGCCGCGGGCATGATGCAGGTAATGCCGATGGCATTATCGGGGCCAATACCCGCAAGGCAATCCGCAATGCCCAGCAAGGGCTTGGATGGCCGGCGGATGGGTACCCGACCCATAAGCTGCTTGAGAACCTGCGCCAGCAGTAAGCATTTCGGGGCCGCTGCGCGGCCCCGGCAATTTCATGCCCTGAACAGATCCTGCTCCAGCACCAGTGTTTGCTGACCACTGTCGAGCCTCACCCGAGCCCCCAGGGGCAAGCATACATTCGGGTCACAATGCCCGCTGCGCCAGCCCGCCAGCACCGGCACCCCAAGCGGCGCAAACATATCCTCCAGCAACGGCGTCAGCGCCGCTGTGGTAATCCCGGCAAAGTCGCCCACCAGCACGCCTTTGATCCCCTCCAGCTTGCCTGCCAGGCGTAACTGGGTCAGCAGCCGATCCACCCTGTACAGCGGCTCGTTGACGTCCTCGATGAACAGGATGCAGCCCTGGGTATCCAGCTCGGCAAGCGTTCCGATGGTCGCACCCAGCATCGACAGGTTGCCACCCAGCAGCGGCCCGCAGGCTACCCCCGGTAACACGCTGTCCAATGCGAAACCCTGCGGGTGCACGACCTGCTCGCCTGCCTTCACAAGCCCACCCAGCTGCGCCAGCAACGACGACTCGGTCGGTGGCAACTTGGCCCCCAGCAGGTCGGCATTGAGCATCCCCCCATGGAAGGTCACCAGTCCGGCATGCCGGTAGATCGCCGTATGCAGTGCAGTGATGTCGCTGTAGCCGATCAGCGGCTTGGGGTTGCGCCGGATCAGTTCGAAGTCGAGCTGGTCAAGCAGGCGCATGCTGCCGTAGCCCCCACGCATGCACAGAATGGCGTCAATGGCCGGATCGGCAAAGGCTGCGTGCAGGTCCTGCAAACGCTGCTGGTCCGGCCCCGCCAGGTAGCCCTGTGCCTGCAGGGCACCCGGGTAAATACAGCAACGGTAGCCGCGGTCAACGAACCACTGGCTGACCTTGTGCGCATCAAGCCGCGCCGCGCCCGCCGGGGCGACAATGGCAAAGCATGCGTTGGCCGGCAGCGCGGCTGGCAGGGTGGGTTGGAAGGTTTTGGCGCAATACATCGCGGCTCCTTGCAGCATGGGACACAAACAAAAATGCCGATGCCGCCCTTGGGCGTGCATCGGCATATGTGGCTCTGCTCTTGGCTAGAGCATAGCTCAGAGCTTGATTTTGGCTTCGTGAGCCTGCTGGTCGGCGTGGTACGAAGAACGTACCAGCGGGCCAGAAGCAACGTTCTTGAAGCCCATCTTGTAACCTTCCTCGGCAAACCAGGCAAAGGTGTCCGGGTGAACGAAACGCTGCACCGGCAAGTGGCTGCGCGACGGCTGCAGGTACTGGCCGAGGGTAAGCATGTCGATGTCATGCTCGCGCATGCGGTGCATCACTTCGATCACTTCCTCGTCGGTTTCACCCAGGCCGAGCATCAGGCCCGACTTGGTCGGTACGTGCGGCACCAACTGCTTGAACTTCTGCAGCAGGTCCAGCGACCAGTCATAGTCCGAACCCGGGCGCGCGGCCTTGTACAGGCGCGGTACGGTCTCGAGGTTGTGGTTGAACACATCCGGCGGCTCTTGCGCGGTGATTTCCAGGGCAACGTCCATACGGCCACGGTAGTCCGGCACCAAGGTCTCCAACTGCACGCCTGGCGACAGCGCGCGGATTTCCCGGATGCAGTCAGCAAAGTGCTGGGCACCACCGTCACGCAGGTCGTCGCGGTCCACCGAGGTGATCACCACGTACTTCAGGCGCAGGTCGGCAATGGCAACCGCCAGGTTTTTCGGCTCGTCCAGATCCAGCGGCTTCGGTCGGCCGTGGCCAACGTCGCAGAACGGGCAACGACGGGTGCAGATGTCACCCATGATCATGAAGGTGGCGGTACCACCCGAGAAGCACTCGCCCAGGTTCGGGCAGGAGGCCTCTTCGCACACGCTGTGCAGTTTGTGCTTGCGCAGCAGTTGCTTGATGCGGTCTACCTCGGGCGACACCGGGATACGCACGCGAATCCAGTCGGGCTTCTTTGGCAGCTCGTCGGTAGGGATGATCTTCACCGGGATGCGCGCGACCTTGTCGGCGCCACGCAGCTTGACCCCAGCTTCCACCTTCTTCGGCGCTGGGCGCGGGGTGGCATCCTGGGTAGGTATCAGGTTCGGCACGGCTTCTTGCACAGTTGTCATATTCAGTCGATTCCGCCCGTGAGGGTCGTCTGCTCAGCGTAGTCGAGGTGCTTGACCAGCTGTCCGCGCAGCCTTGTCCTGACCTCGTCGAGTTCGATCGGGCCTGCCAGATCGCGCAGCTGGGTCATCGCCAGCCCCGCATAGCCGCAGGGGTTGATTCGGCGGAATGGCGCAAGGTCCATGTCCACGTTCAGGGCAAGGCCGTGAAACGAACGGCCGTTGCGAATTCGCAGGCCGAGGGAGGCAATTTTCGCTCCGTCGACATAGACACCCGGGGCATCGGGCTTGGCAGACGCCTGAACAGCATAGCTGGCGAGCAGGTCGATGAGGGCCTGCTCGATACGGCTGACCAGCTCACGCACGCCAAAGCCCAGCCGGCGGACATCCAGCAGCAGGTAGGCCACCAGCTGACCGGGGCCATGGTAGGTGACCTGGCCGCCGCGGTCGGTCTGCACCACCGGGATGTCGCCCGGCACCAGCAGGTGCTCGGCCTTGCCGGCCTGCCCCTGGGTGAAGACCGAAGGGTGCTCGACCAGCCAGATTTCATCCTGGCTGTCCGGGCTACGCTGCTCGGTAAAACGACGCATGGCCTCAAGCACCGGTTCGTAGGGCTGCAGGCCAAGATCGCGAAAACCGAGACAGGCGGGCATCAGAGCACCATTTTCACGATGCCGGTAGCGCGCAGGGCGCTGTTGATATCGTGCAGCTGGTTCTCGCTTTCGGCAACGATGTGCAATTGCACCGTGGTGTACTTGCCTTCCTTGCTCTGGCGCTCGGCCAGGGTAGAAAGGTCGACTTTGGCGTGCTTGCTGAGAATCTCGATGACCGTGTCCTTGAAACCGACAACGGTGTCACCGATGACCTTGATCGGGTAATCGTCGCAAGGGAATTCGATCTTGTGCGACTTGACGTCTGGTTCGCTCATGGCGGAAACGGCCTCGTAAGCCGTGGCAACAACAACACCCCCGCGGTATGCGCGGGGGCATGCAGGTCACGTATCAGTTGAACAACCCGTAGAAGAATAGACGGATGCTATCCCACATACGGCGGAAGAAACCACCTTCCTCGACGCCATCAAGGGCGATCAGGTCGGCGCTGTGAACCACTTTTTCGTCCAGTTTGACTTCCACTTTGCCGATCACGTCACCTTTGGCGATCGGTGCGGTGAGCTGCGGGTTCATGGTCATCGAAGCCTGCAGGCGCTTCAATTGGCCTTTAGGCATAGTCATGGTCAGGTCGTCAGCCAGGCCAGCCTTGACTTGGCTGGTAGCGCCCTTCCAGACCGGTGCCTGGGTCAGCTCGGTGCCCTTCTGATAGAAGGTCTGGGTTTCGAAGAAGCGGAAACCGTAGGTCAGCAGCTTCTGGGTTTCGGCAGCACGCGATTGTTCGCTGTTGGTACCGAAGACCACGGCGATCAGGCGCTGGCCATCGCGAACGGCCGAAGCCACCATGCAGTAGCCGGCTTCGTCGGTGTGACCGGTTTTCAGGCCATCGACAGTCTTGTCACGCCACAGCAGCAGGTTGCGGTTAGGCTGCTTGATGTTGTTCCAGAAGAACTCTTTCTGCGAGTAGATGGCGTAGTGAGCCGGGTCGACGTTGATGATCGCACGAGCCAGGGTCGCCATGTCGTGCGCCGACGAGTAGTGCTCGGGGTTCGGCAGGCCGGTCGGGTTCATGAAGTGGCTGTTGGTCATGCCCAGATCGGCAGCCGTCTTGTTCATCATGTCGGCGAAGGCGTCTTCGCTGCCGGCGATGTGCTCGGCCAAGGCGACCGAGGCGTCGTTACCGGACTGGATGATGATGCCGTGCAGCAGGTCGCTGACCGATACCTGGCTACCAACCTTGATGAACATGCGCGAACCGCCGGTACGCCATGCGTTTTCGCTGACGGTAACCGGGTCACTTTCACCGATCTGGCCGCGGCGGATATCCAGGGTCGCGATGTACGCGGTCATCAGCTTGGTCAGGCTGGCTGGCGGCAGACGCTCGTCACCGTTGTTCTCGACCAGCACGTTGCCGCTGGACGCGTCCATGAGTACGTAGGACTTGGCGGCCAGTTGTGGTGGCGCCGGCGTCATCTGCTCCGCCGCGAAGGCGGCAGGCGTGATCAGCAGCAGTACAGGCAGGCAAAGTCGTTTGGCAAGGTTGGTGATGTTCATCCGTCTCTCGAAAATCGCTAATGGTCTGAGATGTTCCCTGGGCAAGATCATGCGCCCAGCGCCAGTCAGTCTAGTTTTATGGCCGTTGGCCTGGCCCGCGACAGTGCGGCTTTATGTCGCTGCGGGCAAAAGCTGTCATTGTACATGGCCGAGCCCGGCAATTCATGACAAAACCGACAGTTTGGTGTTGCCGTCTTCGCGGGCGCGCCCGCTCCCACAGTCAGTCTGCTGTGACCAGCTTGGCCTGCCCCAAGTTCGCCAGGCGAATGCTGTCTTGCGCTTGCTGGACCTCGCCCTGGCTGCCGATAGGCCCCAGGCGCACGCGGTGCAGGGTCTGCTGGTTACGCACGATCGAGCTGATGAACACGGGGGCATTGACCATGGTACTGAGCTTGGCGCGCAGCAACTCGGCAGCGTCAGGGTTGGCAAAGGCGCCTACCTGCAAGAAACTGCCAGCGTTGCCGCCAGGCACGTTGTTGCCACCCACCTGCACCGGTACCACTGGCGCTGCGTGCTGCTGTGGTGGCGGAGTCCATTGCTCGACACGCCCGGTGCTGGCCGGTATTGCTTGGGTCTGCGCCACTTGCGGCTCCTTCAGTACCATCGGCGGCGTTTGGCCACGCTCAGCCCACCACTGCTTCGGGTCGATACCCTCGACGCGCACGTGCGCGGTGCCGATCTCGGCATAGCCGAGCTTTTTCGCCGCAGCATAGGACAAGTCGATGATACGGTCGGAATAGAACGGACCACGGTCGTTCACCCGAAGGATCACGCTGCGGCCGTTCGCCAGGTTGGTCACCCGCACATAGGCCGGCAGTGGCAGGGTCTTGTGCGCCGCGCTCATGCCATACAGGTCGTACAGCTCACCGTTGGCAGTGTTCTGCCCGTGGAACTTGGTGCCATACCACGACGCCGTACCCTCGGCGCGATAGTTGCGCGAGTCCTGCATCGGGTAGTAGGTCTTGCCAAGCACAGTGTACGGGTTGGCCTTGTAGTTACCGGTGTGCACGGTCGGCGTGGCATCAGGGATCTTGTTCACATCCACGTCCCACCACGGCGCGCCGTCCTTGTGTGCCCGGTTGATGTCCAGGCCAGGCTGGCTACGTACGACGCCGCCGCTGCTTTGCTGGGTCGGGCGATTGGAGGAGCAACTGGCCAGCACCACGCCGACGGCGAGGCAGGTGAGCAGCTTGAAAGAATTGCCAGAGATGATTGCGCGCATTACTTGACGCCCCGTACTTGAACCAGCTGTTCCGCAAGCTGATGTACCGCCATGGCATACATCACGCTGCGGTTGTAGCGAGTGATCGCGTAGAAGTTTTTCAGGCCCATCCAGTATTCAGGGCCGCTCTCGCCCTCGAGACGGAAGGCGGTAACCGGCAGATCATCGCGCAGGGAATCATGAACCGACCAGCCAAGCGTACGCAACTCCCCCACCGTTTTCACCGGTTCGATGCCGGTGGTCAGGCCTTCGTCGGCGCGCTCACCTTCCACCCGGGCGCGACTGACCACTCCCTCCCCGGCCACCCAACCGTGGCGCTTGAAGTAGCTGGCCACGCTGCCGATGGCATCGTCAGGATTGTTCCAGATATTGATATGGCCGTCCCCGTCGAAGTCCACCGCGTAGTTGCGGAAGCTGCTCGGCATGAACTGCGGCAGGCCCATGGCGCCGGCGTACGACCCCTTGAGCGTCAAGGGGTCGAGTTGCTCCTCACGGGCCAGCAGCAGGAACTCACGCAGCTCCTTGCGGAAGAACTCGGCACGTGGCGGGTAGTCGAAGCCCAGCGTCGACAGGGCGTCGATCACCCGGTAGTTGCCGGTATTGCGGCCAAAAAAGGTTTCCACGCCAATGATCGCGACAATGTACTGCGCAGGTACGCCGTACTCCTGCTCGGCCCGGGTCAATACGGCCTCGTGCTGGCGCCAGAAATCCACACCGCGAGCGATACGCGCATCGGTGATGAACATCGGCCGGTAGTCCTTCCACGGTTTGACCCGCTCGGCCGGTCGCGAGATGGCGTCGAGGATCGACTGCTTGCGCTGTACCTCACGAAACACGCCCATCAGTTGCTCCGGCGCAAAACCATAGTCGCGGCTCATTTCGCCAATAAACGCAGCTACCTGCGGCGAGCCTTCGTATTCGCCGGCATGGGCCAACTGTACAGCGCCGAACAGGCCCACCGCACCAATCCAAGGCGCACAACGGGCAGCCCAGTTACGCACTGCTTGCATGAAATTGTTCACCTTATTCAAACCTGCGCGATCCACTTGCGGTGCGTATGGATCGACATCAAAACGCCAAACGCTGACAGCAGCGTCACCAACGATGTTCCGCCATAGCTGATGAAAGGCAGCGGCACGCCCACCACGGGCAGAAGGCCGCTCACCATTCCGATATTGACGAACACGTATACAAAAAAGGTCATGGTCAGGCTGCCCGCAAGCAGCTTGCCGAAGAGGGTCTGCGCCTGGGCCGTGATCACCAGGCCACGGCCGATCAGCAGCAGGTAGACAATCAGCAGCAGGCAGATGCCGACCAGGCCGAACTCCTCGCCGAGCACGGCGATGATGAAGTCGGTGTGGCTTTCCGGCAGAAAGTCCAGATGCGACTGCGTGCCAAGCAACCAGCCTTTGCCAAATACCCCGCCCGAGCCGATCGCCGCCTTGGACTGGATGATGTTCCAGCCGGTCCCCAACGGGTCGCTTTCAGGGTCGAGAAAGGTCAATACCCGCTGCTTCTGATAGTCGTGCATGACGAAGAACCACATTGCCACCGCGACGGGTACGGCCGCCGCCAGCACGCTGAGGATCCAGCGCCAGCGCAAGCCGCCCATGAACAGCACGAAGGCACCGGAGGCCAGGATCAGCAGCGCGGTCCCCAGGTCGGGCTGACGCACGATCAGCATGAACGGCACGCCGATCAGCACCAGGCTGATCGCCACGTGCTTCAAATGTGGCGGCAGGGTGCGCTTGGACAGGTACCAGGCGATGGTCGCCGGCATGATGATTTTCATGAATTCCGAGGGCTGGAAGCGGATCACGCCGGGGATGTTGATCCAGCGTGTGGCACCCATGGCGTTGTGGCCCATCACGTCCACCACCACCAGCAACAACACCCCGGCCAGGTAGGCCAGCGGCACCCAACGCGCCATGAAACGCGGCTCCAGCTGGGCGATGACGAACATCGACACCAGGCCGATACCAAACGAGGTGGCTTGCTTGAGCAGCAGGTCCCAGTTCTTGCCACTGGCCGAATACAGTACGAACAGGCTACCGGCCGCAAGGGTCAGCAGAATGATCAGCAAGGGGCCGTCGATATGGATGCGCTGCAAAAAGCTGGCACGCCGACGCATCACATCCTCGCTGGAGAGCATGCGATCGAAATTGTTCATCACAGGGCCGATTCCTGGGTAACGGTGGCTGGCGCGAACTCGGGTTTGAGCCGGCCATTTTCGTCGAGCAGCCAGGCGTCCATGATCTGGCGTACCACCGGTGCGGCGACACCCGAGCCGGACTCACCGTTCTCGACCATCACCGAGACCACGATTCTCGGGGCTTCGGCTGGGGCAAAAGCGACGAACAGGGCATGGTCGCGGTGGCGCTCCTGGAGTTTGTTGCGGTCGTATTTCTCGCCCTGCTTGATCGCCACCACCTGGGCGGTACCGCTCTTGCCGGCAATGCGGTACTGGGCACCGGCAGCTGCCTTGCGCGCGGTACCGCGGGGGTTGTGCATCACCTGCTCCATGCCATGGGTGACCTTGGCCCAGTCAGACTTGTCACGCAGCACGATGTCTTCCGGCGGGTTGTCGTCTACCGGCGGCAGGCCTTCGATGGTCTTGGCCAGGTGCGGGCGGTTCCACACGCCTTTGTTGGCGATCAGTGCAGTGGCCTGGGCCAGCTGCAGCGGCGTGGCCTGCATGTAACCCTGGCCGATGCCGAGAATCAGGGTTTCGCCAGGGAACCACGCCTGGCGACGGGTGGCACGCTTCCATTCGCGCGAGGGCATCAACCCGGCAGACTCCTCGAACATATCGAGGGAAACCCGCTGGCCGATGCCGAACTTGTTCATATAGCTGGACAACCGATCGATGCCCATCTTGTGTGCAAGGTCATAGAAGTAGGTGTCGTTCGAGCGCATGATGGCGGTGTCCAGATCGACCCAGCCATCACCGGAGCGGTTCCAGTTCCGGTATTTGTGATCGTAGTTGGGCAGCTGGTAGTAGCCCGGGTCGAACACCCTGGTGCTGGCATTGACTACGCCACTGTCCAGGCCGGCAATAGCCACCGCCGGCTTGATGGTCGAACCCGGCGGGTACAGGCCACGCAGCACGCGGTTGAATAGCGGCCGATCGATCGAGTCGCGCAATTCGCCATAGGCCTTGAAGCTGATGCCGGTGACGAACAGGTTGGGGTCGAAGCTCGGCTGACTCACCATCGCCAGCACTTCGCCGGTTCGTGGGTCGAGCGCAACCACTGCACCACGCCGGCCGCCCAGGGCGGCTTCGGCGGCCTCCTGCAGCTTGATGTCCAGGCTCAGCACAATGTCCTTGCCCGGCTTCGGGTCGGTGCGCTTGAGCACCCGAAGCACGCGGCCACGGGCGTTGGTCTCGACTTCCTCATAACCCACCTGACCGTGCAGGGCGTCTTCGTAGAAGCGCTCGATGCCGGTCTTGCCGATATGGTGAGTGCCGCTGTAGTTCACCGGGTCGAGCGTTTTCAGCTCTTTCTCGTTGATCCGCCCAACATAACCCACCGAATGGGCGAAGTGCGCACCCTGCGGGTAATGCCGCACCAGCTGGGCCACCACTTCCACACCCGGCAGGCGGAACTGGTTTACCGCCACACGGGCGATCTGCTCTTCGTTGAGTTCGAACAGGATCGGCACCGGCTCGAATGGCCGGCGGCCTTGGCGCATGCGCTTCTCGAACAGGGCACGATCGTCAGCGTCGAGCTCAAGCACTTCGACGATGGTATCCAGCACTTCCTGCCAGTTACCTGCACGTTCGCGGGTCATCGACAGGCTGAAGCTGGGCCGGTTGTCGGCAACGATCACCCCGTTGCGGTCGAAGATCAGCCCGCGAGTCGGCGGGATCGGCTGCACATGCACCCGGTTGTTCTCCGACAGCGTGGAGTGGTAGTCGTACTGGATGATCTGCAGGTAGTACAGCCGCGCGATCAGCACGCAAATAAGCAGCATGATCGCCACTGCGCCGACCACGACGCGCTTGCGCACCAGGCGGGCGTCTTTCTCGTGGTCCTTGAGACGGATCGGCTGCGACATCGGACTGCTTACAGGCTCATTTGTGGTAAGGGTGCCCGGACAACACGGTCCAGGCGCGGTAGATCTGCTCGCCGATGAGTATCCTTACCAACGGGTGCGGCAAAGTCAGCGGCGACAGCGACCAACGTTGCTCGGCGCGCGCGCAAACCTCAGGTGCCAGGCCCTCCGGGCCGCCCACCATCAAGTTCACCGTGCGCGCATCCAGGCGCCAGCGGTCCAGCTCGGTGGCCAACTGCTCGGTACTCCAGGGCTTGCCATGGACCTCGAGGGTGACAATGCGTTCCCCAGGCTGCACCTTGCTTAGCATGGCTTCGCCCTCCTGACGGATCAGGCGGGCGACGTCGGCATTCTTGCCACGGGTGTTCAGCGGGATTTCCACCAGCTCAAGCGACAGCTCGGTGGGCAGGCGCTTGGCATATTCATGCCAGCCTTCCTCGACCCACTTCGGCATGCGCGAGCCGACCGCAATCAGGCGCAGACGCACAGCGCTTTCCTCACTCGCGGTCTTTGAGCTTGTCGGAGTACTCGTGAGCATGGTCCGGGCTGTGGTGCTTGCCATCGGCGGCACGGCTTTGCTCGGCACCCTGCCACAGACGCTCAAGATCGTAGAACTGGCGGGCAGCGGCGGTCATCATGTGCACGATGACGTCGTTCAGGTCCAGCAGCACCCAGTCGCTGTCGCCCTTGCCTTCTTCACCCAGTGGCTGGGCGCCCTTGGCCTTGACCGCTTCACGGACCTTTTCGGCCATCGCGTTGATCTGGCGGTTGGAGGTACCGGTGGCAATGATCATGTAGTCGGTCAGGCTGTGCTTGTCGCGCACGTCGATGACCTGGATGTCCTGGGCCTTGACGTCTTCCAGCGCTGCCTTGGTCACTGCGACCAGTTCTTCGCCGTAAATTTTCTGCTTGGTCATATAAAACTCGTTCAACTCGTTGGATGAGGCGCCAGAGGCACCGTCAGTTGGGCGCACGATACAGTTCGTGCGCCTCGATATAGGCCAGTACGGCGTCCGGCACCAGGAACCTCACCGATCTGCCGCTGGCCAGCAGCTGTCGGATCTGTGTAGCCGACACCGCAAGCGGCGTCTGCCAGACGAACGAAATATTTCCCGCCGGGCCGGACATGGCGGTGGGATCGCTCTCCGAGCGCGCAGCCAACAGGTTACGCAACTCGTCAGGGGGTTCTACGTCGGCATCCGGACGTTGCAGTACCAGGATGTGACAGTGTTGCAGCAATTCTTCCCAGCGATGCCAGGCGGGCAGGCCACAGAAGGCATCCCAACCCAGCACCAGGAACAGCTGGTCGTCGCCGGACAATTCGGCGCGGATCGATTCCAGCGTATCAATGGTGTACGACGGCTTGTCACGCTCCAGCTCGCGGGCATCGACGCTCAGGCAAGCGACGCCCTGTACCGCTTCACGGACCATGGCCAGGCGATCCTGCGCGGCCACCTGTGGCGTGTCGCGGTGCGGCGGCCGGGCATTGGGCAACAGGCGTAGCTCATCCAGCCCCATGAACTCGGCCACTTCCAGCGCGCTGCGCAGGTGGCCGATATGCACGGGGTCAAAGGTACCACCTAGAATGCCGATGCGCCGGACTGCCTGGGCCTTGCTCAACTCAGCAGGACCCCTGGCCGCGCAACTGGCCATCGCCGATCACCACATACTTCTCGCAGGTCAGGCCTTCCAGGCCCACAGGGCCGCGGGCATGTAGCTTGTCGGTGGAAATACCGATTTCCGCACCCAGGCCGTACTCGAAGCCGTCGGCAAAGCAGGTCGGGGTGTTGAGCATGACCGACGCCGAATCGACTTCAGCCATGAACTGGCGGGCTTCACCCTGGTGTTCGGTGATGATCGAGTCGGTGTGGTGCGAGCCATAGTGGTTGATGTGTTCGATGGCCTGGTTCAGGCCGTCGACCACGCGAATCGACAGGATCGCATCGAGGTATTCGGTGTTCCAGTCGCTTTCGGTAGCCGGTTTGACGCTGATGATGGCCTGGGTGCGCTCACAACCGCGCAGTTCCACGCCCTTCTCGACGAAGCGGCGGGCCATTTCTGGCAGGAAGCGCTCAGCCACTTGCTGGTCGACCAGCAGCGTTTCCATGGCCCCGCAGATGCCGTAGCGGTAGGTCTTGGCGTTGAAGGCCACATTCCAGGCCTTGTCCAGGTCGGCATGCTGGCTGACATAGATGTGGCAGATGCCGTCCAGGTGCTTGATCACCGGCACGCGGGCATCGCGACTGATGCGCTCGATCAGGCCACGGCCACCGCGCGGCACGATGACATCGACGAATTCCGGCATGCTGATCAGCGCGCCCACGGCTTCGCGGTCGGTGGTTTCGACCACCTGCACCACCGCCGCCGGCAGGCCGGCTTCGGCCAGGCCACGCTGAATGCAGGTGGCAATGGCGCGGTTGGAATGGATGGCTTCGGAACCGCCACGCAGGATGGTTGCGTTCCCCGACTTGAGGCACAGGCTGGCAGCATCGATGGTCACGTTCGGGCGCGATTCATAGATGATCCCGATCACCCCCAGCGGGGTACGCATCTTGCCTACCTGAATGCCCGATGGGCGGTAGCTCATGTCGCGGATGGCACCGACCGGGTCCGGCAGGCTGGCCACCTGGCGCAAGCCGGTGATCATGCCGTCGATACGCGCCGGGGTCAGCGCCAGACGGTCGAGCAGTGCGGGCTCCAGGCCACTGGCGCGGCCGGCGGCCAGGTCCAGCTCGTTGGCAGCGGTGAGTTCGGCACGGGCGGCGTCCAGCGCGTCGGCGGCAGCCTGCAGGGCGCGGTTCTTCTGCGCGGTGCTGGCACGGCCAATGACCCGGGAAGCCTCACGGGCAGCGCGACCCAAGCGGGTCATATAGTCAAGAACGGACTCAGTCATGGGTTCGGTGTCTTGGCGAAGGGGAAATCGGCTGATTATAACTGCCGCGCAGGTGTACGCCCAGCGGCGGGTGGCGGATGGTAGAAAATGGGTGTTTGCCCTGAAGGTGTTTGGTGCCTGTGAGATCGAGCGCCGCCCGCGCGGCGCATCGCGAGCTACGCTCGCTCCTACGTCTGTTTTCCTGGGCAACTTGCGCGCGGACGCCTTGGTGCATGACTTAATATTACGGCGTACAAACCAGGGCGGTCGCGCGCGCCCGTCACAGGCACTACTGGCCAGAAACAAACGTAGGAGCGAGCGTAGCTCGCGATGCGCCGCGCGGGCGGCGCTCGATCTCACAGAAACCAAACACCTCAAGGCGAACACCCAGCAGCCCCTGCCAATGAAACATATGGATACCAATCAATCGCCCTACAGGTTCAGCCTCGATTAAGTCATTCATTGCTATCATCCCAGCCCTTCCAGCCACGAACCGCCCGCATGCCAGCCCTGCCCGACAGCTTTTTCGACCGCGACGCCCAGACCCTGGCCAAGGCCCTGCTCGGCAAGGTCATTCGCCACCGCCACGGCGACCTGTGGCTGGCCGCGCGAATCATCGAGACCGAGGCCTACTACCTCACCGACAAAGGTAGCCACGCTTCGCTCGGCTACACCGAAAAACGCAAGGCGCTGTTCCTGGAGGGCGGGCACATCTACATGTACTACGCCCGCGGCGGCGATTCGCTAAACTTCAGCGCCCACGGGCCGGGCAACGCGGTGCTGATCAAGTCTGCCTATCCTTGGCAGGACACCCTCTCGGGGCCCGACAGCCTGGCGCAGATGCAACTGAACAACCCCGATGCAAGCGGCAATATCCGCCCGCAAGAGCGCCTGTGCGCCGGCCAGACCCTGCTATGCCGGGCCCTGGGCCTGAAAGTGCCGCATTGGGACGCCCAGCGTTTCGACGCCGAACGTCTGTACGTCGAGGACTGTGGCAATGTCGTGCCCCGGGTGATCCAGGCCGCTCGCCTGGGCATCCCGCACGGGCGCGACGAGCACCTGCCGTACCGCTTCGTCGACGCCGAGTACGCCCGTTTCTGCACACGGAACCCGTTACGTCGCGGCCAAGTCGAAGGCCGTGATTTCTTCATTCTCGAACAAGGAAGCTGAACATGGGCCAATGGCTCGACAGCCTGACCGGCTGGCTCAGCGCCAACCCGCAGTGGCTTGGCCTGGCGATTTTCCTGGTGGCCTGCATCGAATGCCTGGCCATCGCCGGCATTATCGTGCCGGGCACCATACTGCTGTTCGCCGTTGCGGTACTGGCCGGCAACGGCGCCCTGAGTCTGGGAGAAACGCTACTGCTGGGCTTTCTCGGCGGCCTGCTGGGTGACGCGTTGTCGTACACGGTGGGCAAGTACTTCCACCAGAACATCCGCCGCCTGCCGCTGCTCCGCCACCATCCAGAATGGATCGGCAGCGCCGAAAGCTACTTCCAGCGTTATGGCATCGCCAGCCTGCTGGTAGGCCGTTTCATCGGCCCGCTGCGGCCGATGCTGCCAATGGTCGCCGGCATGTTCGACATGCCCCTGCCGCGTTTCATCGCTGTCAGCCTGTTGGCGGGTGCGGGCTGGTCGGTAGCCTACCTGCTACCCGGCTGGGCCACCGGCGCCGCCATGCGCCTGCCCCTGCCGGAAGGCTTCTGGCTAGACGCCGGGATCATTGCCGGCGCCCTCGCAGTGCTGATCGGCCTGAGCCTGAATACCAGCCTGCGTGACCAGCGCCACGGCACGCGGCTGGTTGCCGCTCTCAGCTTTATCGCCCTGGCCGGTGTATTCCTTGGCTGGCCCTACTTCCATGAGTTCGACCAAGGCGTGATGACACTGGTCCAGGAGCATCGCAGCCAGGCCATCGACAGCACCGTGGTACTGGTGACACGGCTAGGCGATTTCCGCACCCAGTTCTTCCTCGGCGGCCTGCTGACCGGCCTGCTGCTGCTTGCCCGCCAGTGGCGGCACGCATTTTTCGCTGCTGGCGCGTTGATGGGCACTGCGATCGCCAACGGCACCCTGAAATGGCTATTTGCCCGGGCACGGCCGGAAGTATTGACCGACCCACTGACCAGCTACAGCATGCCCAGCGGGCACAGCTCGGCATCGTTCGCGTTCTTCCTGGTTATGGCCGTGCTGGCAGGACGTGGGCAGCCACCACGGATGCGCCTGACCTGGGTGATGCTGGGGTGCATTCCGGCGCTGTCGATTGCCCTGTCACGGGTGTACCTGGGGGCGCACTGGCCAACCGACATCCTGGCCGGGGCTCTTCTGGCCTGCTGCGTGTGCGCACTCAGCCTGACATTGGTGCAACGCCAGCAGGCCCTGCCGGCTCTGCCGCTGCGGGTATGGTGGCTGGTGTTGCCGGCATGCATGGCGCTGTTGGCGTTCTTTGCCATGCATGCGCTGCCTCAGGCTTTGCTGCGATATCAGTATTGATGCTGCCGGCTTCTTCGCAGCACAAGGTCATCAGGCGAACAGTTCACCCTGAATCCGTTCCAGCAGCTTCTGGATCTCCCCCAGTCGCTGCTGGGGCGAATCGAGGGTCAGCAGGTCCAGCTTGTCCTCCTCCATGAACGGCAACAGGTACGCCAGCTGGTTGGCCAGCGCCTGACGCCCGTCCACCGGGCGCGGCATGCCCAGCGCTTCGACCATGGGGTGCTCACCCAGCGCCACCAGCAGCGCCAGCAGGTCGTCATCGGCCTCGAGCAACGGGCTGTCTGCCTGCTCCGGCAGCCATTGCACCTGCCCCACCAGCAGCTGGTCCTTCTGCACCTCGGAGCGTTCCAGATTGAAGCGCCGCACGCCCTCGACGCGAATACCCAGCAAGCCGTTATCCTGCTGCACGAAGTCGCGGATCATCGCTTCACAGCCGATCGAGGCGACCACCGGCGGCGCCTTGCCGACTTGTTCGCCCTCAAGGATGCACACCACACCAAAACCTTCGCCCTGCTTCATGCAGCGCCCGATCATGTCCAGGTAGCGCGCCTCGAAAATCTGCAAATCGAGAAAGCAGCCAGGAAACAGCACGGTATTGAGCGGAAACAGCGGTAGCGTCATCACAACTCCTCAAGCCACCAGGCTGACCGCCAGCGGCAGGAACACCGCTGTAGCCACCCCCATCAGGCTCATTGCCAGCGCGGCAAAGGCGCCGCATTCGTCACTTTCCTGCAGGGCCACCGAAGTGCCCACTGCATGTGCGGTCACGCCCAGGGACATGCCGCGTGCCTCTGGGCTGTGCACGCCAAAGCGGCTCAGCAACGCCGGGCCGAAGATCGCCCCGATCACCCCGGTAATCAATACGAACACTGCCGCCAGGGCCGCCACGCCGCCAATCTGCTCGGCCACCAGCATGGCGATCGGCGAAGTGACGGACTTCGGCGCCATGGTCATCAGGATCATATGCTCGGCACCGAACCACCAGCCCAGCACCAGGCAGCAGAGCGTGGCGAACAGGCCTCCGACTACCAGCGTAGTAAATGTAGGCCAGAACAGCTGGCGAATACGCCGCAGGTTGAGATAGAGCGGCACAGCCAGGGCCACGGTGGCGGGCCCCAGCAGGATGTTCATGATTTCGGTGCTTTTGCGGTACTCGCTGTAATCGATACCGCACAGCAGCAACACGCCGATCACCAGCAGCATCGATACCAGTACAGGCTGCAAGAAGATCCAGCGGGTTTTCTCGTAGGCCGCCAGCACTACCTGATAGGCCCCCAGCGTTATGCCGATACCGAACAATGGGTGATGTATGACCGCATCGAGCGCGCCCTGCCAGTCGAGCATCATGGCTGCTCCTCACGCTTGCCCTGGCGCTGGATGAGCTTTTGCATCAGCACACCGACGAACACCAGGGTCAGCAGGCAGGAAATCAGCAAGGCCCCGGCAATCGCCCAGAAGTCGGCGGCAATATCCTTGGCATATACCATCACCCCCACTGCCGGTGGCACCAGCAACAGCGGCAGATAGCGCAGCAAACTGCTGGCGGCCTCGTTCAGCGGCGTGCCAACCTCACCGCGGGCCATGAGGAAGCACAGCAACAACAACAGGCCGATGATCGGCCCAGGCAAAAACGGCACAAACAGGTGATTGATCGCCGTCCCCAGCAACTGGAACAGCACCAGCCAGGTCAAACCACGCAACAGCATAAGCATCTCCCTCGGGCATGGCCGTCATTATAAGCACGCGCAGGTTCAGACCGATATTCGCCGAAAAGCGGGCAACTTGACTGAAACGGTTAGCCGTGCTGATCTTGTACTTTCGTACCAACTGACAACCCGGAGAGTCCGCGATGCCCCATGTACCGGTTACAGAGCTTTCGCAGTACGTTGGCAAGGAGCTGGGCCACTCTGAGTGGTTGAAGATCGACCAGCAGCGCATCAACCTGTTCGCCGAGGCGACCGGCGACTTCCAGTTCATCCATGTCGACCCTGAGAAGGCGGCAAAAACCCCGTTTGGCGGCACGATCGCCCATGGTTTCCTGACCTTGTCGCTGATCCCAAAGCTGATCGAGGACATCCTCGTCCTGCCGCAAGGGTTGAAGATGGTGGTGAACTACGGGTTGGACAGCGTGCGCTTCATTCAGCCGGTCAAGGTCGACAGCCGCGTTCGGCTGAAGGTGAAGCTGGGCGAGGTGGTGGAGAAAAAACCGGGGCAGTGGCTACTCAAGGCGATTGCCACGCTGGAAATCGAAGGTGAAGAGAAGCCTGCTTATATAGCCGAGTCGCTGTCGCTCTGTTTTGTCTGATACCTGCCCGGGGGCTGCTGTGCAGCCCCCGATCCACAAATCCCCCGCACTCGCGTAAACTGCCAGCCTTCGCGCAGCCTAGGGCTGCCCCTGTCGATTTATCAAAGGTGCCCGCCATGCCCTGGCTGCAAGTACGCCTGGCCATCAGCCCGGAACAAGCCGAAACCTATGAAGATGCGCTACTTGAAGTAGGCGCCGTCTCGGTCACGTTCATGGATGCCGAAGATCAACCGATCTTCGAACCAGACCTCAATACCACCCCGCTGTGGTCGCACACCCACCTGCTGGCGCTGTTCGAGGCCGATGCCGACCCTGAACAGGTGTTCGCCCACCTGCGCCTGTTGACCGGCACCGAGCTGCCCGAGCACCAGGCCGAGGTGATCGAGGACCAGGACTGGGAACGCAGCTGGATGGACAACTTCCAGCCGATGCGCTTCGGCCGCCGCCTGTGGATCGTGCCCAGCTGGCACGATGCCCCGGAAAAGGATGCCGTGAACCTGCTGCTCGACCCGGGCCTGGCCTTTGGCACCGGCACCCACCCCACCACGGCCCTGTGCCTGGAATGGCTAGACGGCCAGCAGCTTGAAGGCACACAGGTGCTGGACTTTGGCTGCGGTTCGGGCATCCTGGCCATCGCGGCGTTGCTGCTGGGCGCCCGCGAAGCGGTAGGCACCGACATCGACGTGCAGGCCATCGAGGCTTCGCGCGACAACGCCCAGCGCAACGGCATTGCCGACGAGAAACTGGCGCTGCACTTGCCCGAGCACATGCCGGCGATGCAGGCCGACGTGCTGGTTGCCAACATCCTCGCCGGCCCGCTGGTGTCGCTGGCGCCACAGTTGTCTGGCCTGGTTCGCCCAGGTGGCCTGCTGGCGCTGTCGGGCATCCTCGCCGAGCAAGGTGAAGACGTGGCCGCCGCTTACGCCGCCGACTTTGAACTGGACCCGATCGTCGTGCGCGACGGCTGGGTGCGCATCAGTGGTCGGCGTCGCTAAGCGGGCCTTGAATACTTTTCTGCACAGATCCCGGATCGCCGCATGACCGACAGTTTCGTCACCCAGTGCCCGCATTGCCAGACCAGCTTTCGCGTCACCCACCACCAGTTGAGCGTGGCCCGCGGTGTGGTGCGCTGCGGTCACTGCCTGCAGGTATTCAACGCCGCCAAGCAGTTGCTGGAGCAGAACCGCACCGCTCCCAGCAGCGCACCCGCGGTAACCGCGCCGGCACCTGCAACGCCTGCCGAGCCTGCGCCTGAGCCTGCCATCAGTCCACGCGGTAGCCCCTCTGACCAGGATTGGGCGCTTACCGCCCAAGCGCTGGACGAGCTCGACCTCGACAAGGAACTGGAGCGCCTGGAGCGTCGCGGCCAACCGGCCCCGACACGCCCGGCCAGCCAGGATGACCAGTTGCAGGCACGGCGCGACGAACTTCACCCGGACGAGCACGCAGAAGACCTTTTCGGCACGGCGACCGAAGAGCCCTACCCTGCGCAGGAGCCGGCAGAGCCTGGCCCAGTACTGCTGGAGCCGGAACCCCAGGATCTGAACCTGGAGCCTGCGCCCGGCGAGCGCACCGAGCCGACCCTGGGCAGCAACCTTGACCTGGACATCGATGGCGAGCTGCCCGAGCACCGAGCGGCCAAACGCGATGACCCGCCTGCATTCAGCGAGCCGCTGCGCGTCAGCGAGGACGAAACCCCGGAAAAAGGCCTGAGCGCCCGCGACGACGAGCCTATGGCGCTGAGCCTCACGGCGCATGACGACGAGCCAGTCGAGCCGCTACCCGGAGACCGCCTGGAACCAGGCCTTGCCGGCAAACCCGAGCGCCCCTCGCGCAAGGAGCCGCTGGTCGACGTAGTCGACGATCCGCTGCAACTGGGCTGGGAAAAACCCGCGCCCAACTGGGGCAAGCGCCTGCTGTGGGGCGTGCTGACCCTGCTGGCTGCCGGCCTGCTGGCGTTCCAGTATGTGTGGTTCCACTTCGATGAAATGGCCCGCCAGGACCAGTATCGGCCGATTTTCCAGCAGATCTGCCCAATGGTCGGTTGCCAGGTACCCACCCGCGTCGATATTGCACGAATCAAGAGCAGCAATCTGGTGGTGCGTAGCCACCCGGACTTCAAGGGCGCCCTGATCGTCGACGCGATCATCTACAACCGCGCGCCGTTCGCCCAGCCGTTCCCGTTGCTGGAGCTGCGCTTCGCCGACCTCAATGGCCAACTGATCGCCAGCCGTCGCTTCAAGCCCAGCGAGTACCTGTCGGGCGAACTGGCAGGGCGTGGCGAAATGCCCAGCCAGACGCCGATCCACATTGCCCTGGACATCCTCGACCCAGGGCCGAAGGCCGTGAATTACAGCCTGAGCTTTCGTTCGCCGGAGTAAGCGACAAGCGGCCAGCAGCAAGCCACAAGACAAGACGCCCAAATCGCGGCCGTTTTTTGTCTTGTCGCGTGCTGCTTGAAGCGCAAAGGCATAAGCCGACAACTGTTCAGATTTTATCCAAATCCATCTTTATCCAGTCATCGAGAGCGGGTATCATGCCAACCCTTTTTCGAACTCCAAGATTCGGCCCCACAACAGGGATCACCTATGTCGGCGGTACGCATCGGCCAATACACACTACGTAACAACCTGATCCTCGCGCCCATGGCCGGGGTGACGGATCAGCCTTTCCGTACTCTTTGCCAGCGCATGGGCGCCGGTATGGTGGTGTCGGAAATGGTAAGCAGCGACATGAGCCTGTGGAACAGCCGCAAGTCGAGCCTGCGCCGCATCCATGAAGGTGATCCCGAGCCCCGCTCGGTGCAGATCGCCGGCGGTGATGCGCAGATGATGGCAGCGGCGGCAAAGGCCAACGTCGAGGCAGGTGCCCAGATCATCGATATCAACATGGGCTGCCCGGCAAAAAAAGTCTGCAACAAAGCCGCAGGCTCTGCTTTATTGAGAGATGAAGCCTTGGTCAGCGAGATCCTCCACGCCGTGGTCAGCGCCGTGGACGTACCGGTGACCCTGAAAATCCGCACCGGCTGGGACCGGGCGAACAAGAACGGCCTGAACGTGGCGAAGATCGCTGAACAGGCTGGCATCCAGGCGCTAGCGGTGCATGGCCGCACACGTGCCGACCTGTACACCGGCGAAGCCGAATACGACACCATCGCTGCCATCAAGCAGGCGGTGTCAATCCCGGTTTTTGCCAACGGCGATATCACCTCGCCAGAAAAGGCCCGGGCGGTGCTGGAAACCACCGGGGTCGATGGCCTGTTGATTGGCCGGGCTGCCCAGGGGCGGCCATGGATCTTTCGCGAGATCGAGCATTACCTGCGCACTGGCGAACACCTGCCAGCGCCGCAACTGGACGAAGTGGAACGCATCCTGCTGGAGCACCTGGCCGCGCTGCATGCCTTCTATGGCGATGTGATGGGCGTACGTATCGCCCGCAAGCACGTTGGCTGGTACCTGGCAACACGACCCGGTGGCAAGGAGTTTCGCGCCCGGTTCAACGCTTTGGAAGACACACAAGCGCAGTGCGCCAACGTTCGCGCGTTTTTCAGCGAACGTCGACAGAGCCTTGAGACAGAGGACGGACAAGGGGTGGCCGCATGACGATGATGACCGAGACATTTGTGAGTGGAACAACGCCCGTGAGCGACAACGCCAACCTGAAACAGCACCTCAACACGCCGAGCGAAGAGGGCCAGACCCTTCGCGACAGCGTCGAGAAGGCGCTGCACAACTACTTCGCCCACCTGGAAGGCGCGACCGTGACGGACGTGTACAACCTGGTGCTCTCCGAAGTCGAGGCGCCCCTGCTCGAAAGCGTGATGAACTACGTGAAGGGCAACCAGACCAAGGCCAGCGAGATGCTCGGGCTGAACCGAGGCACCCTGCGCAAGAAGCTCAAGCAGTACGACTTGTTGTAAGCCAGAATCCCACCCAGAAAAGGCGACTCCCTGAACAGAGACGCCTTTTTTGCTGACTCCACCGCGTTATTGGAACCCGAAATGACCGACCAGACTACCCGCCTGCCAGTCCGCCGCGCCCTGATCAGCGTCTCCGACAAGACCGGTATCCTCGAATTCGCCCGTGAGCTGCAGCAGCTCGGTGTCGAGATCCTGTCCACCGGCGGCACCTACAAGCTGCTCAAGGACAACGGCGTAAACGCGGTGGAAGTGGCCGACTACACCGGCTTCGCCGAAATGATGGATGGCCGGGTCAAGACCCTGCACCCGAAGATCCACGGCGGGATCCTCGGCCGTCGTGGTACCGACGACGCCATCATGAACGAGCACGGCATCAAGCCGATCGACCTGGTTGCGGTCAACCTGTACCCGTTCGAAGCCACCATTTCCAAGCCTGGCTGTGACCTGCCGACCGCTATCGAGAACATCGACATCGGCGGCCCGACCATGGTCCGTTCGGCAGCCAAGAACCACAAGGACGTGGCCATCGTGGTCAATGCCAGCGACTACGCCGGCATCGTCGAAGGCCTCAAGGCCGGTGGCCTGACCTATGCCCAGCGCTTTGATCTGATGCTCAAGGCGTTCGAGCACACTGCCGCCTACGACGGCATGATCGCCAACTACATGGGCACCATCGACCAGGCCAAGGACACCCTGAGCACTGAGGCGCGCAGCGAATTCCCGCGCACCTTCAACAGCCAGTTCGTCAAGGCGCAGGAAATGCGCTACGGCGAGAACCCGCACCAGAGCGCGGCGTTCTATGTAGAAGCCAAGAAAGGCGAAGCCAGCATTTCCACCGCTGTCCAGCTGCAAGGCAAGGAACTGTCATTCAACAACGTGGCCGACACTGACGCCGCGCTGGAATGCGTAAAGAGTTTCGTCAAGCCGGCCTGCGTCATCGTCAAGCACGCCAACCCGTGCGGCGTGGCGGTCGTTCCGGAAGACGAGGGCGGCATTCGCAAGGCCTACGACCTGGCCTACGCGACCGACACCGAATCGGCGTTCGGCGGCATCATCGCATTCAACCGTGAACTGGACGGCGAAACCGCCAAGGCCATTGTCGACCGCCAGTTCGTCGAAGTGATCATCGCTCCGAAAATCTCCCAGGCCGCTCGCGACGTGGTGGCTGCCAAGCAGAACGTACGTCTGCTGGAGTGCGGCGAGTGGCCAGCCGAGCGCGCTGCCGGTTGGGACTTCAAGCGCGTCAACGGTGGCCTGCTGGTGCAAAGCCGCGATATCGGCATGATCACCGCCGATGACCTGAAGATCGTCACCAAGCGTGCCCCGACCGAGCAAGAGATCCACGACCTGGTATTCGCCTGGAAAGTGGCCAAGTTCGTCAAATCCAACGCCATTGTCTACGCCAAGCAGCGCCAGACCATCGGCGTCGGCGCCGGCCAGATGAGCCGCGTCAACTCCGCCCGCATTGCTGCAATCAAGGCCGAGCACGCTGGCCTGCAGGTGCAGGGCGCGGTCATGGCGTCGGATGCATTCTTCCCGTTCCGTGACGGCATCGACAACGCAGCTAAAGTGGGTATCAGCGCCGTGATCCAGCCGGGTGGTTCGATGCGTGATGCTGAAGTCATCGCGGCTGCCGACGAAGCCGGCATCGCGATGGTCTTCACCGGCATGCGCCACTTCCGCCACTAATTACGCGGATCCCGAGGCGAGTCGAAATCCTGTGGGAGCGGGCTTGCCCGCGAATACGATGGTGGGTTCACCGCCGCATTCGCGGGCAAGCCCGCTCCCACAGTGTTCGGCGCAAGCCCCGGGATCACCTGAATCGAGGTTTTGACATGAAAGTTTTGATCATCGGCAGCGGCGGCCGTGAGCACGCCCTGGCCTGGAAAGTCGCCCAGGACCCACGCGTCGAGAAAGTCTTCGTTGCTCCCGGCAACGCAGGTACCGCCATTGAAGCCAAGTGCGAGAACGTCGCCATCGACGTGTGCGCCCTGGAACAATTGGCCGACTTCGCCGAGAAAAACGTCGACCTGACCATTGTCGGCCCGGAAGCACCGCTGGTTATCGGCGTGGTCGACCTGTTCCGCAGCCGTGGCCTGGACTGCTTCGGCCCAACCAAGGGCGCGGCCCAGCTGGAAGGCTCCAAGGCCTTCACCAAGGACTTCCTCGCGCGTCACAAGATCCCGACCGCCGACTACCAGAATTTCACCGAAATCGAGCCCGCGCTGGCCTACCTGCAGGAAAAAGGCGCGCCAATCGTGATCAAGGCCGACGGCCTGGCGGCAGGCAAGGGCGTGATCGTCGCCATGACGCTGGAAGAAGCAGAAGCCGCCGTGCGTGACATGCTGGCAGGTAACGCCTTCGGTGAAGCCGGTTCGCGCGTCGTGATCGAAGAGTTCCTCGACGGCGAGGAAGCCAGCTTCATCGTCATGGTCGACGGCCACAATGTGCTGCCCATGGCCACCAGCCAGGACCACAAGCGCGTCGGCGACCAGGACACCGGCCCGAACACGGGCGGCATGGGCGCCTACTCCCCAGCCCCGGTCGTTACCGCCGACGTGCACCAGCGCGTGATGGACCAGGTGATCTGGCCAACCGTGCGTGGCATGGCCGAGGAAGGTAACGTCTACACCGGCTTCCTCTACGCCGGCCTGATGATCGACAAGGCGGGCAACCCAAAGGTCATCGAGTTCAACTGCCGCTTCGGCGACCCGGAAACCCAGCCGGTCATGCTGCGCCTGGAGTCGAGCCTGGTACTGCTGGTGGAAGCTGCATTCGCCAAGGCCCTGGACAAGGTCGAAGCACAGTGGGACCCGCGCCCGAGCCTGGGCGTGGTCCTGGCAGCAGGCGGTTACCCGGGCGATTACGCCAAGGGCGACGTGATCAACGGCCTGGACGCTGCCGCCAAGATCGAAGGCAAGGTATTCCATGCCGGTACTGCGCTCAAGGATGGCAAGGTAACCACCAACGGCGGGCGTGTGCTGTGTGCCACCGCCATGGGCAGCACCGTTGCCGACGCACAGCAGCAGGCTTATCGCCTGGCCAAGGAAGTCAGCTGGAACGGCAGCTTCTACCGTTCCGACATTGGCTATCGGGCCATCGCCCGCGAGCGCGGTGAGCACCAGCAGTAAGTACTACCGGTTTGCCGTAGCTGATTCAGCTTGCGGCATCCGGCTCGTCGACAGGGCCCTGCATGGGCCTTGCCTTCGACTTGGCGCGCCGCGCATAGTGGGTACCCGGCACATCGGCCAAGAAGGGATTTCGTAGTGCGTCGGCTTCGGATTGCCTCAGCTCTGATCGTCAGCTTGCTGACCCTGCTCTGCATGTTTCCGGCTGCGGCCGAACATGACGGTGGCTGGACTGTTCTGCTCGACGAACAGGCCAACCTGCAACTGAGCGATGTGCGCTCCGAGCGCTATCGCAACCAGTTCAGCCCACTGCCTCTCGCCGACATTGATGCTGCCCCGGCTGGGCAGGCCTTGTGGTTGCACTATCGTCTGCCTCCAGGTGACCAGGAGCAACTGCTACGGGTATTTGCCCCGGACCTTTCTGGCCTGGACCTCTACGCCCTCGAAGGCGAGCAACTTCTGCGTCAACTGCACCACGGGCGCCAGGCCGGCAATGCCAGCCCGACCCTGCGCGGCAGCGACCACGTATTGCCCCTGCCCAACAGCAGGCAACCGCTGGACATCTACCTGCGCCTGGTCTCAGAGCACCAGCTGCGGCCGGCCATCAGCCTGGAGCCTGCGGCCGAGGCGGCCTCGGACCAACGCCAGCCGCTGCTGTTCGGTATGCTGTTCGGCGGCCTGATCATGCTGATCATGCACAACCTGATCCGCTTCCTCTACACCCGCTCCAGCACCACCCTTATCCTGGCGCTGTACCACGGCCTGATGCTGCTCAGCGGCCTGATCCTGCTGAACCTCAGCGGCCCCTGGTGGCATGTGTGGCACAGTGCGCAAACGCCTGCCGCCTACCTGACACTGGTCCTGGCCGGCCTGTCAGGGCTGTATTTCACCCAACATTTCTTTTCGCCGTGCAATTCGCCACGGCTGAATCGCTTGCTGCAGGGCGAGATGCTGATTGTCGGGCTCAGTGGCCTGGTGCTGCTGTTCGTCGATACCTTGCCACTGAACCTGATGACCTACGCCCTGATGGCGCTGGGCAGCGTGAGCATGCTGCTGGTCAGCAGCTACCACTGGTACAAGGGCTATGCACCCGGGCGCCTGTTCAGCCTGGCCATGGTGGTGTTCAACCTCGGAGGCCTGGTACTGCTGCCAGCCCTGCTGGGCCTGACACGTACCTCGACACCCTGGCTGCTGTGCATCCTGCTGGGCCTGACCGTGGTCAGTGGCCTGCTGCTCAATCTGGCAGTCAGTGAACGGCTGCGGCGTATAAGCGAGGAGCGTTTCAGCGCCAGCCGTGCGCTGGCCGCCAGCGATGCGGAAATCAACGCCAAAGCCGAGTTCCTGGCCAAGATCAGCCACGAAATCCGCACGCCAATGAACGGTGTGCTAGGCATGACTGAACTGCTGCTGGGCACACCGCTGTCGGTGAAGCAGCGTGATTATGTACAGACCATCCACAGCGCCGGCAACGAGCTGCTGACGCTGATCAACGAAATTCTGGACATTTCCAAGCTGGAATCCCGGCAGATCGAACTGGATGATGTGCAGTTCGACCTTAACGCGCTGATCGAGGATTGCCTTAACATCTTCCGCGCCAAGGCCGAGCAACAGAACATCGAGCTGATCAGCTTCACCCAGCCACAAGTACCGCGGGTCATCAGCGGAGACCCGACGCGCCTGCGCCAGGCCTTGTCGAGCCTGCTGGAAAACGCCCTGAAAAACACTGATCAGGGCGAGATCCTGCTGGTGGTGGCGCTGGATCAACGCGGCGAGGTGCCACGCCTGCGTATCGCCGTGCAGGACAGCGGCGAACCGTTGCCCGCTGCCGACCGTGAAGCCTTGTTGCAGGCCGAGCTGCACAGCCACCACTTTCTTTCCAGCAACAAGCTGGGTGGCCACCTGGGGCTGGTCATCGCCAAACAGCTGATTGGCCTAATGCAGGGTGAGTTCGGCATCAAGAGCAACACCGGCATGGGCAACACTCTGTGGCTGACCTTACCGCTGGACCCTTCACGTCTGGAACAGCCACCGGCGGACCTCGACAGCCCGCTGCGCGATGCCCGCGTGCTGGTGGTCGACGACAACGACACGTGCCGCAAGGTGCTTGTACAGCAGTGCAGCGCCTGGGGCATGAACGTCAGCGCGGTGCCGTCGGGCAAGGAGGCCCTGGCCCTTTTGCGCACCAAGGCGCACCTGCGCGACTACTTCGACGCGGTCCTGCTGGACCAGAACATGCCCGGCATGACCGGCATGCAGCTGGCCGCCAAGATCAAGGAAGACCCGAGCCTGAACCACGACATTCTGGTGGTGATGCTCACCGGCATCAGCAATGCGCCGAGTAAAGTCATCGCGCGCAACGCCGGGGTCAAGCGAATACTGGCCAAGCCGGTGGCCGGCTACACGTTGAAGACCACCCTGGCCGAAGAGCTGGCCCAGCGCGGCCGGGAACAGGCGATGCCTGCCAGCCTGCCGGGCATCCCTCAGGCGCTTGACCTGCCAGGCGATTTCCGCGTGCTGGTCGCCGAAGACAACAGCATCTCGACCAAGGTGATCCGCAGCATGCTCGGCAAGCTCAACCTCAGGCCCGATACTGCCTGCAATGGCGAAGAGGCCTTGCAGGCAATGAAAACGCAGCATTATGACCTGGTGTTGATGGACTGCGAGATGCCGATACTGGACGGTTTTTCGGCCACCCAGCAGTTGCGGGCCTGGGAAGCTGAAAACCAGCGCCAGCGCACGCCGGTGGTTGCACTGACTGCGCACATACTGGCCGAACACAAGGAACGCGCGCGGCTGGCGGGCATGGACGGGCACATGGCCAAGCCGGTGGAGTTGTCGCAGTTGCGCGAGCTGATTCAATACTGGGCCAATCAACGGGAAGTCAAGGCGGACCCGGCACATACGTCCTGACCGATATCCAATGCTCTTGCAGGAGCGGCCTCGCGACACAAGGCCGCGCCGGCATAAACCCCAAGGAACACTGCTCATGCTCCATGAGTTGTTCAGCGTCTACCTGAAAATGCTCGTGCTCTACAGCCCGTTCTTTGTGCTGTCGTGTTTCATCAGCCTGACCCGTGGCCACTCCAGCAAGGAGCGCAAGCAACTGGCCTGGAAGGTCGCGTTCGCAGCCTTGGTCGCCAGCGTGATGCTGTACCTGTTCGGGCGGGCGATCTTCGGTATTTTCGGCATCACCGCCGATGCCTTCCGCATTGGTGCCGGCAGCGTGCTGTTCATTTCAGCCCTGGGCATGGCCCAGGGCAAGCCGGCGGTACAGGCCGACAACGTGCAGCAGGATGTGACCATCGTACCGCTGACCATTCCGCTGACGGTTGGCCCCGGCACCATCGGTGCCCTGTTGGTGATGGGGGTAAGCCAGCCGCACTGGGATGAAAAACTGCTGGCCATCGTCAGCATTGCCCTGGCCAGTTTCACTGTCGGCCTAGTGCTTTACCTGTCCCACGGTATCGAGCGAATCCTGGGCGACCAGGGCCTGCAGATCGTCAGCCGTTTGATGGGGCTGTTCGTCTGTGCCCTGGCGGCGCAGATCATTTTTACAGGGATCAAAGGGTACCTGGTGCCTTAGATGGCATAGTCATGAATGCGCGCCAGGGATACCTTGACGACGCTTTCCTGCACTTTTGGCATTACGCTGTTCTCGAAGGCCAGAATATTGAACCGGACCAGCTCCGCACGCACATTCTTGTAACTGCGCTTGCGGCTGATGAACCCTGCACTGAAAACAGACTGCTTGTCCGTTTCGTGGTAAATCACCATGTCGACACGGTTATTACCGGCCGGCGCACAGGCCAACACTTGAAAGTGCTGCATCTCGAATGCCTTTTTCTCAAGTTCCTTCAGCACCGACGGCTTGGTCAGCAACGCTTGAATGGACACTTTGACCGACGATGCAAAGCTGTCCCCGGCAGTTTTGGACAGGGTCTGCAGCACCTGATCCGTCTGTTGCGTACGCGTCTTGTCCGGCCAATGGATCTGCTCAGCCGTTACCGCATCCCACCCCATGAATTTGAGTTGGTTACGGTAATAAGCGAACCAGTCTTTAATCAGCCCCTCTTTGAAAGCGGCCTCGGTGGCTCTTTCGGCCATTGCCAAGGCCAGCTTCACCTTGTTTTTCTGCGCGGCGTCGACGCCCGGCAAGAACGAAACAATCCCAGCGCCGATCACGGCAGACGTGGCTTCACTCATGATGCTGCTCCTGTAGGTTGTGCGTAAGGGTCGAACCGGTAAACGGCCTGTGCATCCTTGGTTTTCATCAAGGCCTGCAATTCATCACGCTGGCGTTGGAAGCGTCCTTCATCCAATGCCAGGGAAACGCCGTTGAACTCGGCCTCGCCCTCAAGTACTTGTTCGCCCAGAAATGTCTCCAACGAAACTAGCGAGAGTGGCTTGTCGATTTGCAGCGAGATGCTGCACAAGTCCAGCGCCGGACCCGGCTTGAGTACGCCAAGTTCGATGACCAGGGTGGAGCACTGCGCCTGATCATGTGCGCAGAAACTCAGCAAGTGCCGGAAGCCTTCAGCAGACTGGCCAAGGCCCGTCTTTATCGCCGCCAGCACGACCTCATGGCGAAGCGAACGCATCTTCAGCCACGCTTCAAGTGGCTGTATATGCGCGTTGCGCACAGGTCGCCCCAACGGTTTCAGGTCATGAGTACTGGCCAGCTTGATCCAGCCCAGTTGGCGGTAGGCCTCCCGATACGCGGCATACCAGTTTTCATAATTGTCCACGCGTGAACCGGCGTGCTTGTTGGCTACCAACTGCGCGTACAGGACTGAATCGAAAGCGGCCTGGCGTTGTGCCTCGACTGCGCCTGGCGAATACAGCAATGCTGTTCCGCCAATCAACATCAGTTGCTCATCTGCTCTATCCATCGTGTTACCTCGTCACAAAGAACCGAACAAGGCGGCGTTGCGACTACGCCGCCGAGCAATCAGATGTCGTACTCGAGCACGTTCTCGACACTGCGCACGCCGAGTTTGTTTTCTACGGTTTCGCGGACTTTGTCGTAGACAAAGTTATTGAGGGTGAGCACTGCCGTGCCGGCGTAGTAAGCGGACCTGTCCAGCTTCCACTGGATGCCGAGCACATCGTCGTCCAGTGCTGGGGCAGATGCCTGGATGCAGCTCACCACCATGACCACATCGTTTTTTGAGGTTTCAATGCAGGAGGCCAGGCCGACCAGGCCCCTGGCTTTGTTCTTGCGCTTGTGGTGGAGCACCTTGGCGTCGTTTTCGACTGTGGTCATTTTGTCAAACGCCCGCTTTGCCACTTCACCCAGCTTGGTGCCGCCCAGCATCGCATTGCCGACCACACCTATCGCGCGGATGGCCACGGCGCCTACGGTGACGGACAGTTCCACCGAGGTTTCAAGTTCGAAGGTACGGCGTGGGATGGTAAAGCCAAGGTCTCGCATGACATCGATGAATTTGTCGTACCACTCCCGGCTCTGCTTTTCGGCGTCAAAAGCTTTGTCGGCGACCAACGTGGCGAAGTGGAAGGCATTCTTCACATCATGACGGCTTTGCGCAGACATGCCCGCGCCGAAGGCAAGCAGGTTGCCGTCTACCAGGATGGCGGCATCGGTGGTGGTGATTTGGGTTGCATCGGACATTGGAAACTCCTTGATGGTTGCCCCTTGAGTCAAGGGCAATCACCTTAGCCAGCGCGCTGGCCACAAAGCGCGCTGAAGAGTTTCCGACGCAACTAGTTGGCGGTGGGGTACCAACGCGGCGTGTAGGCCCACACCCCACCCGACAGGCGAGGGAATACACAGGTTGTAGAGGAGCCAACCAGAACCATGGTGCGCATATCGACCATTTCCGGCAGCAGCTCGGCCAAGGTGACTACCTTAAGCGTCTGCCCCGGCCTACCGATGTCGCGCCCAAGGACTACAGGCGTGCTCCCCTCGCGGTGGCGACGCACAACTTCCAGGGCCACCCCGAGCTGGTGCGGCCTGGATTTGGAAATCGGGTTGTAGAAGGCCAGCACCAGGTCAGCCTGGGCCGCCAGGTCCAGGCGCTTTTCAATGATCGACCAGGGCTTGAGGTTGTCCGACAGCGACATCACACAGAAGTCATGCCCCAGCGGTGCCCCCGCCTGCGCAGCGGTAGCGAGCGAGGCCGACACCCCTGGCAGGATTTCGAGGTCGACGCGATGCCAGGCGGGGTCGGTGGATTCGTGCAGCGCTTCGAGCACTGCAGCGGCCATGGCGAACACGCCTGGGTCGCCCGACGAGACCACCACCACCGAACGGCCTTGTGCCGCCAGCTCGAAGGCATGCCGGGCGCGCTGCATCTCTTCACGGTTGTCGGTGCAGTGCATCACCTGGTCGTCACGGAACGGCCCGGCCATGCGCACGTAGGTTTCGTAGCCGAGGATGTCCTCGGCGCGTGCAAGTTCGGCCTTGACCGCCGGCACCATTAGCTCGGCAGCGCCGGGGCCGAGGCCGATCACCGCCAGCCGGCCACGACGGCGGCCGACCTGCGCGGCATCCACCGGCGCCGGGGCCACGGCGATGACGGTATCCGCCTGCTCGATCAGCTCGGCGCCGGGCAGCGCCTGGGCCAGCATGCCTCGCAAATCGCCAGGCTTGGCCGCAAAACGCAGCGCCACGCCAAGGGCCTGCGCGGCCTCGTGCAAGGCTGCATCAGCCATGGCGTGCTCGCCAGCCAGCAGGCAAGCCAGCGATTGTTCGGCGATACCCGCCGCCTGCAGCGCGGCGCGGATGCGTTGCAGGTCGGCGGTATCGACGCCCACCACCACCGAACGCGGGTGGATCAGCAGCTCATCACGGCTGCTCGGGCGTGCCTGATGGCCGACATGGATGGTGCGCCGGGCGCTCTCGCTGGCGGGGAGCTGCGCCTGCTCCAGCCAAGGTGCATCGCCTTCGACGCGCACCGCCTCGCCGGCCAGCAAATCAGAGACAAAGCGCTTGCCTTGCTCGATATCCGCCAGTGCATAACCCTGCGGCGGGTTCAGCAGGCAAGTGCCGAAACGCAGCTCGCCACTGGTGGTGATCGCAGCAGCAACGCCCAGAACCTCTGCGATTTCGCGTGCCATCACATTCACGCCAGCCAGGCCACCGAGCAGCGGCACCACCGCACTGCCATCTTCGGCCACGGCCAGAACCGGCGGCTCGCTGCCCTTCTCGCTGAGCAGGCTGGCCAAGCTACGGATGACAATGCCCGCAGCGCACAGGGCGATGATCGGCGTATCCTGCTGATACAACCCGCGTAGGGTGTCGCCGAACGTGCTGTACGATTGGTCTGCACCCTCGACACGCCCCTCCAGGCCATGAATCGTGGCCTGTGGATAACAGTGCTGGATACGCTGCGCCGTCGCCAGGCTGCCCGGCCCAAGAATGATGATCGCCGGCGCCTTGTGCATGTTCAGCCCTGCCATTTTTCCCCCGGCACGATAATCAGCGAGAAGTAGGGCGACGACTGCGGGTCGACCTGGTCCAGCGGCACGATCTTCTGGTTGGCCATGGTCGCCCGCTCCACATACAGCGCACGCCGATCCAGGCCCAGTTCGGCCAGTACTTCGCGCACCTTGGGGAAGTTGCGCCCAAGTTTCATGATTACTGCTGCATCGGCGTCGGCCAGACGGCGCTTGAGCTCTTCGGCGGGCAACACACCAGACAACACCGACAGGCTCTGGTTGCGGTACACCAGCGGCGCCCCCAGCACCGAAGCGCCACCGAGCATCGAGCAGACACCGGGAATCACTTCTGCCTCGTAGCGCTGCGCCAGGCGGTCATGCAGGTACATGTAGGAGCCATAGAAGAACGGGTCGCCTTCGCAAATCACCGCCACGTCGCGGCCGGCATCCAGGTGCTCGGCCACCTGCACGCTGGCCTCGTCGTAGAAGTCGCTGATCACTTGCTCATAGGACAGCGGCGCCGGCAGCACTTCGGTGGTGACCGGGTAGACCAGCGGCAGCAAGGTCTGCTCGGGCTGCAGGTGCGCCTCGATAATGCCGAAGGCATTGCCACGCTTGCCCTTGGCCACGAAGTAGCCGACCACCGGCGCCTCACGCAACAGGCGCAGGGCCTTGAGGGTAATCAGTTCAGGATCGCCAGGGCCCACGCCCAGGCCAAGCAGCCGTCCGCGCGGGGCCATCATTCCACCTCCGTGGCCAGGGCGTTAACCGCCGCCGCGGCCATCGCGCTGCCGCCCAGGCGGCCTTGCATGATCACGAACGGCACGCCACGGCTGTCGGCGGCGAGCATGGCCTTGGACTCGGCAGCGCCGACGAAACCGACCGGGAAACCGAGGATCAGCGCCGGCTTGGGCGCGCCGGCATCAAGCATTTCCAACAGGTAGAACAGCGCGGTAGGGGCATTGCCGATAACCACCACACTGCCTTCCAGGTGCGGGCGCCACAGTTCCAGGGCTACAGCGGAGCGGGTGTTGCCGGCGTCTTTGGCCAGGCCCGGCACGCTCGGGTCACGCAGGGTGCAGATGACTTTGTTGTCGGCTGGCAGGCGGGCCCGGGTGATGCCTTCGGCCACCATGTGCGCATCGCACAGGATCGGCGCGCCGTTGAGCAGCGCCTCGCGCCCGGCCCGTCCGGCACCTTCGGAGAACTGCAGGCCATCGATGGCGTCGACCATGCCACAGGCGTGGATCACGCGCACGGCGAGCTTTTCAAGGTCTGCGGGGATCCGCTCGAGTCGGGCTTCCTCGCGGATGATCCGGAAAGAATTGCGATAGATCTCCTGACCATCGCGGATGTAGTCAATCATCAAGGTGCTCCGTCGGCAGGTCGAGCATGGCGCCTGCTTCATTCAAGGTAAGGTCGGTGGCGCGCAGGGCACCGAAACCCGGCTGGCGCGCATCACGCAGGTACAGGTCGTAACGGCCCGGGGAACGGGCCAGCAGGGTGGCCGGGGCAACATGGGCCACAGCACAGGAACGGGGGCAGCCGGACAGGTGCACGCTGGCCGGCACGCCAGGGCCCAGCAGCGCGGCCAGGACAACCGCGTCGGCCTTGGTCTCGGCAAGGGCCTTGGCGCAGCCGCTGGCACCGGTGCAGGCGCTGATACGCGCCAGGGGTTCACGGTCGTGGCACAGCAACCCCAGCGCAGACAGTTCGGCCAGGGCCTGATCGAGGTGTTGTTCTTGCAGGTTGGTCAGCACCAGGCTTTGCCAAGGGCTAAGGCGCATGCTGGCATCGCCCAGTTCACGGGCAATACGTGCGGCACCGCGCAGCATCGCCGGGGTCAGGCGGCCTTGCGGCGGGGCGACGCCAAGGGCAATACCCTGCGCCTGGGGCAGCCTGCCCAACCACGAGGCGCGGTGCTGTTCACGCCGCCATGTGAGCACGGCGGCATCGCGGCGGATGTCCAGGCCGAGCCCAGCGACAAAATCAGCTGTCGGGTACACCTCAAGCAGCTGGCGCATGCGCGTCTGCGTCGGGGATGCCAGATCGAGGAAGCGCTCCAGCACGGCGCGCACCAGCATCAGGCCCTGCGCCAGCGGCACCGCACCGAGCGCCTGGCCCTCTACAGGGCAACCTGCCAGGCCAAACGCCAGCCAGGTCTGCTGCTCCAGGTGCAGGGGCGACAGCCACAGGTCATGGGGGTGTTCGAGCATCGCCAGGCGCTCACCTGCATCCAGCTGCACGGCGAACTTGGCCGACAGCTGGTGAAAGCGCGGGGTGCCTTCCAACAGGTCGAGGATCTGCCCGGCCAGCGGCCTGGCGTCCAGCAGCATCGCCGGGTCATGCCCGGCCAGCGGGCTGAGCATCAGGTTGCGCACATCGTCACCGGCCGCCTCGCGTGGGCCCAGGCCGGCAGCGAGCAAGGTGTCGACCAGGGCTCGGTGCTCGTTACCGATGCCGCGAATCTGCAGGTTGCCACGGTTGGTAGCCTCGATCACGCCGCCAGCAAAGCGCTCGGCCGCCGCCGCCACAGCTTCGGCCTGCTCGGCGAGCAGCAGGCCGCCCGGCAGCTTGATGCGGCAGATACCGCCATCACGGGCACTGACAATGCGCCACAACCCCGGGCAGGCCGAGGGGCGAGGCGATATCTGGGGGGTATGGGCCTGCGTCAAAGGGGCATCCGGCAGTCTGTGAAAGTGCGCTTGAGTGTAGAAGGCGCGGTATTATGCCTGCTTTGTCCGGCGGCATGAAAAGCCGGTGGTCGAGCACCTCGGCGATTAAGTAGAAATTCAGGGCCGCGTCGCCTTCTTCGCGGGCTCGCCCGCTCCCACAGGATCACTGCAGGCCGCACATGCTGCACTGTATCTGTAGGAGCGGGCTTGCCCGCGAAGGGGCGCGAAGCGGCCCCAAAAATGGCGGATTGAAATACATGACACCCTGGCTGACGGTAGTAGGCATCGGTGAAGACGGCTTCAGCGGCCTGGGCAAGCAAGCCCGACGCGCCCTGCTGGGCGCTGGGCGGGTCTTCGGCAGCCCGCGCCAGCTGGCCTTGCTGCCACGTTGCGTGACCGCTGAACAACTGGCCTGGCCCAGCCCGTTCTCGCTGGCCCCGGTATTGAGCCTGCGTGGCGAGCCGGTGTGCGTGCTGGCCAGCGGCGACCCCATGTTCTACGGCGTCGGCGCCAGCCTGGCGCGCCAGGTGCCTGCTGCAGAAATGCGCGTGCTGTCGATGCCCTCTTCCTGCGCCCTGGCCGCTGCCCGCCTGGGCTGGCCACTGCAGGACCTGCAGGTGGTGTCGCTGGTGGCCCGCCCCCTGGCAGCGCTGAATGCCCACTTGCACAGCGGCATGCGCCTGCTGGTGCTGAGCAACGATGGTGACAGCCCGGCGGCAATAGCCGCGCAGCTGCGCGAGCAAGGCTTCGGCCCAAGCCGCCTGCAGGTGTTCGAGCACCTGGGGGGCGTGGACGAACGCGCACTGGCCGGCACCGCCCAGGACTGGCCGCACACCGGGATCGCGGCGCTCAACCTGGTAGCCATCGAATGCCTGGCTACACCCGATGCGCCCCGCCTGCACCGGCTGGCCGGGCTGCCAGACACCGCATTCCGGCACGATGGCCAGTTGACCAAGCGTGATGTCCGCGCCATCACCCTGGCGCGCCTGGCACCGCAGCCTGGCGAACTGTTGTGGGATGTGGGCGCGGGCTGCGGCTCGATCGGCATCGAATGGATGCGCGCCCATCCGTCATGCCGTGCCCTGGCCATCGAGGCCGACGAAGGCCGCCAGGGTTTGATCGAGCATAACCGCGATACGTTGGGGGTACCTGGCCTGCAACTGGTTCGCGGCAAGGCGCCAGCGGCGCTGCAAGGCCTGGAGCAACCGGATGCGATCTTCATCGGAGGTGGCGTTACCCGCGAAGGTGTACTGGACCTGTGCTGGGCAAGCCTGCGCCCCGGCGGCCGCCTGGTGGCCAACGCCGTAACCCTGCAAAGCGAACTGGCCCTGGCGCATTTTCGCGAACAGCACGGTGGTGAGCTGACCCGCATCCATGTCGCTCATGCCCAGCCCTTGGGTGCGTTTGACACTTGGCGCCAGGCACTGCCGATCACCCTCCTGGAAGTATTGAAACCCGCCGATGCGTGAAGAAACCCGCGAACAGCCCGCACCTCTGCGCAGCGGCCTTACCACCGGCAGTTGCGCCACCGCTACCAGCCTGGCAGCGGCCAAGCTGCTGCTCACCGGGCAGCGTGACGATGCGGTGGACATCACCCTGCCCAAAGGCAAGGTCGTGCAGATGCGCCTGGAGTTCTGCCGCTTGACTGGCGAGTACGCCGAAGCCGGTACCCTCAAGGATGCGGGTGACGACCCGGACGTGACCCACGGTGCCCTGCTCTATAGCCAGGTGCGCCTGCTGGCGGAACCTGGCATTGGTTTTGTCGCCGGCAGCGGCGTGGGCACGGTGACCCGGCCGGGGCTGGTGCTGGCTGTGGGTGAACCGGCCATCAACCCGGTACCTCGGCGCATGATCAGTGAACACCTGCAACGCCTGGCCGACGCGTGCGGCTACCTTGGCGGCTTCGAGGTCACGGTCAATGTGCAAGGTGGCGAGCAGTTGGCCCTGAAAACCATGAACCCGCGTCTGGGCATCCTCGGCGGGCTGTCGATCCTCGGCACCAGCGGAATCGTCCGGCCGTTCTCCTGCGCGGCCTACATTGCCTCGATCAACCAAGGCATCGACGTGGCCCACACCAACGGCTACACGCACATAGCCGCGTGCACCGGCAATGCCAGCGAGGACACCATGCGCCGCGTCTACGGTCTGCCGGAAATCGCCCTGATCGAAATGGGCGATTTCGTCGGTGCGGTGCTCAAGCACCTGCGCAAGGTACCGGTGCCACGCCTGACCCTGTGTGGCGGCTTCGGCAAGATCAGCAAACTGGCCGCCGGGCACATGGACCTGCACAGTCGTCACTCCAGCATCGACTTGCCGCAACTGGCTGGTTGGGCCGCAGACCTTGGCGCTGACGAAGCGTTACAGGCCGCCATCATTGCTGCCAACACCAGCCAGCAAGCGCTCGCCCTGGCTCATGCGGCCGGCATTGCCTTGGGTGACGCGGTGTGTGCCCACGCCCTGGCCTTTGCCCGTAGCGTCGTGCCGGCGCAGGTGCAAGTGGAAGTGTTCGCCATCGACCGCCAAGGCGGCATCGTCGGCCAGGCGGGTGTGCAATGACCGCGCGCATCCTGTTGCTGGGGGGGGTCACTGAAGCCCTGGCTATGGCCCGCCGGCTCGGGCCTCAACACGTCTATAGCCTGGCCGGTATCGGCCGCGTGCCACAGGGCTTGCAATGCCAGGTCCGGGTCGGGGGCTATGGCGGTGTCGAGGGCCTGACCCGCTACCTGCGCGAAGCAGGGATCACCCTGCTGATCGACGCCACCCATCCCTATGCCGCGCAAATCAGCCGCAATGCCGCCAGCGCCGCACGCAACGCCGGCATCCCGTGCTGGGCCTTGCGTCGCCCCGCCTGGCAGGCACAAGCAGGCGACGACTGGCGCGAAGTCGAGGACTGGGCTGGGTTGACCGAAGCACTGAAGCCGTTCCGCAGGCCGCTGTTCACGCTGGGGCGCGAGCCGCTGCAGCACCTGGACGAGATTCCGCCGGAGCAGTTCTGGACCCTGCGTGCGCTGGAGGCGTGCCCTGGCAACGAGCGCTGCGAAGTGATTGGCGCACGTGGGCCGTTCCATATCGACGATGAGCGGGCGTTGTTCCAGCGCCGCCACATCGATGTGCTGATCAGCAAGAACAGCGGCAGTGTGGCGACCGAGCCGAAGCTGGAAGTGGCGCGGGAGCTTGGCGTGCCGGTGCTTGTCCTGAAACGTCCGACGCTGCCGGAGGTGGACCGGACATTCGACTCACTGGCGGAGCTGGCAACAGCGCTCGCCCTTTAGGCGCTGCCTTTTCGCTGCCCAAAGGCGCTCCTACAACGATTTCAGACTTTTCTTCCAACTAACCAAGTGGCCTGTTGCAGCCCTGCTGCCTTAAACTCAACGCCCCTCCCTCGGAAGGTTTCACCCATATGGAAATGCAATGGTGGATCTGGCTGGTCTTCGGCATCGCGCTGATCCTGCTTGAACTGGTCCTGCCAACGTTCTTCATACTCTGGTTCGGCATCGGCGCCGTGCTGGTCTCGCTTGTCTCGCTCGCCGCACCCAGCCTGCAACTGGACATGCAGGTCCTGCTGTGGGTACTGCTGTCGTCGGCCACCACTGTACTGTGGTTCAAAGTGTTCCGGCGCAAGCAGCCGGATGTGCGCTGGACCGCCGATAGCGTGATCGGCGAAGTGGGCCTGCTGACCGCTGCCGTGTCGGAGTTTCAGAAGGGCCGCGTACGCTTCCAGAAGCCGATCCTCGGCAACGAAGAGTGGACCTGCATCGCCGATAGCCAGATCGCCGTCGGCGAGCGGGTACGCCTGACCGCCATCGAGGGGAACACCGCCCGCGTTATCCGGGCCTGAATCCGCATTAAAAGGAATTTTGCAGCATGACCAGCCTCATCGTCGTCAGCGCCATCGCCCTGTTCGTCCTGATCACCGTGTTCAAGGGGGTGCGCATCGTGCCCCAGGGCGAGGAGTGGATCGTCGAACGCCTGGGCCGCTACAACAGCACCCTCAAGCCGGGCCTCAACATTGTCATCCCCTACATGGACGTGGTCGCCTACCGCCTGCCGACCAAGGACATCATCCTCGATGTGCAGCAGCAGGAAATCATCACCAAGGACAACGCGGTAATCGTCGCCAATGCCCTGTGTTTCGCCAAGGTAGTCGACCCGCAGAAAGCCTCGTATGGCGTGCAGGACTTCTCGTTCGCCGTCACCAGCCTGACCATGACCTCGCTGCGCGCCATCGTCGGTGCAATGGACCTCGACGAGGCGCTGTCCAGCCGCGAGCAGATCAAGGCCCGCCTGCGCGATGCAATGTCCGAGCAGACCGAAGACTGGGGCGTGACCGTGCGCTCGGTGGAAATTCAAGACATCAAACCTTCGGAAAACATGCAACTGGCCATGGAACGCCAGGCCGCGGCCGAGCGTGAGCGCAAGGCCGACGTCACCCGCGCCGAAGGGGCCAAGCAGGCAGCAATCCTCGAAGCAGAAGCGCGCCTGCAGGCGGCCAGGCTGGATGCCGAGGCACAGATCAGCCTGGCCGAGGCCTCGGCGCGGGCGATATCGCTGGTGAAGGAAGCGGTGGGCAACGAGACCGTACCGGCCATGTACCTGCTGGGCGAGCGCTATGTGGGCGCGATGGAGAACCTGGCGGGCAGCAGCAATGCCAAGGTGGTGGTGTTACCCGCGGACCTGCAGGAGACCGTGCGTGGGTTGATGGGGCGTGGCAAGGTTTGAGCATGCCAGGGGCGGCTGCGCAGCCCCGACACCCGGCCCCTGCGTCACTTCACCGCACCCCGGCATTTTTACCTATACTCCGCCGTACAATAGCCACCACGATTCCTGACCGGATCTCTCCATGCCCCCACGTCGGCACATTGCCTGGATAGCCTGCCTTGCAGTGCTGTTCAACCTGCTGGCCATGCCGCTGTCCTCTGCTGCGCCCAAGGGCCCGGCCGAGCAGCTGCTGTGGGGGGCTTTCTGTTCCAGCATGGCCAACAAGGCCAACGTCGACGTCCAGGCCTTGGCCAAGATCGACCTCGGCCCGCAAAGTGATGCCAGCGCCGGCATGATGAACTGCTGGTGCTGCTCCGGTGCCGTGCCGCTGCTGGCCCTGCCCAGCTACCCGCCACAGTTGCACAACCCGCCGACACTGCTCGGCGGGCTGCTGCCGCCACCTGCAAAGTACCAGCCTACGCCGCGCCAGCTCTGGCCTGGGCTAAACCCTCGTGCCTCTCCGCTAACCTGAGTTCATCACGCTGTCTGCCTGAACCAGAACGGAAACGGAGATTCACCATGCTCAAGCACGCCCTCGTCATGGCCGCCCTGCTGCTGCCTGGCGCCTTTGCCAACGCCCACGAATACAGCGTGGGTGACCTGCATATTGCCCACCCGTGGTCGCTGCAACTACCACCCAACGCGCCCAACGTCGCCGCATATTTCGTGGTGCACAACAATGGCCAGGCCGATGACCGCCTGCTCAGCGTAGACAGCCCCATCAGCGATGACGCGCAACTGCACGAGCATGCCATGAGCGCCAGCGGCGCCATGAAGATGCAACAGGTGCCCAGCGTGGTAGTGCCTGCCGGCAAGGACCTGACCTTTGCCCCCGGCGCGTACCACGTGATGCTGATGCAGCCCAAGGACCGTAGCCTGCTCAGCGACGGCAAGCGCTTCCCGTTGACCCTGCACTTCGAAAAGGCCGGCGATATCACCGTCGAAGTGGCCGTGCAGAAGCAGGCGCCGGCGGACCAGTCGCAAGCCCACGAACACGCACACTGACACCTGCTGACAGGCACTCGCCATGAGCCTGCCGCGCAACCGCATCGGCCGTACCACCCGCCCTGAATTCAGGCGCGCCGGTGGCGGATGGCTGAGCCTGTTCGCCATGTGGATGATCTTCATCGGCCCGCTGATTTCCCAGTCGATGCCGATGGACCACCACGCGGGCATGAACATGCCGATGGACATGCCGATGGACATGCCGATGGCGGCTGCCCATCAGCATGGCGGTGACACCCATCACGGCCACGGCGGCGATGGCCAGCTGCATGTGATGTGGGAAAAGTGCGGTTACTGCAGCCTGTTGTTCAACTGCCCGGCCCTGCCCCAGACCCTCAGCCCGCTCAGCGCCGGCAGCATCGTCCCCACCAGCCACCTGCTTGCGCCAACGCACCAGGGCCATGCCCGGCAGGCTGTATTCCCTGGTGCGCGCAGCCGCGCCCCGCCTTCTTCGATCAACGTCTGAAACCACATTTTGCGCACGAAGCCGGGAGGCTTCGCGCTAACTCATGACTGATCGACTGGAATCATTATGTCCGGCTGCACCCCTGTTTTTGCCTTGTCCCTGCGTGGGACCATCGCCGCCCTGTGCGGCTCGCTGCTCGCACCCATGGCCCTGGCCGCCGAACCTGGCCATGAAGGCCATGTGCACGACGCACCCGAGTTAAGCCCGACGGTGATCACCGCCGTGGCCCCGAGTTCGCCGCTGACCGTGGTCACCAACCCGAAAGACCCGCGCCAGCCAGTGCCGGCCAGCGACGGGGCCGACTACCTGAAGACCATCCCCGGCTTCTCGGCAATCCGTGCCGGCGGTACCAACGGCGACCCGGTATTGCGCGGCATGTTCGGCTCGCGTCTGAACATCCTCACCAACGGAGGCCTGATGCTTGGGGCCTGCCCCAATCGCATGGACGCGCCCACGTCCTATATTTCGCCAGAAACCTATGACCGCCTGACCGTGATCAAAGGCCCGCAGAGCGTCATCTGGGGCCCCGGCGGCTCGGCAGGCACCATCCTCTTCGAGCGCGAACCGGAGAAATTCGGCACCCTCGGCAGCCGCGTCAACGCAAGCCTGCTGGCCGGCTCCAACGGCCGCTTCGACAAGGTGCTGGATGCCGCGGCCGGCAACAGTCAGGCCTACGCCCGCTTCGTCGGCAACCAGTCACGTTCGGATGACTACCACGACGGCAACAACGACACCGTGCCGTCGCGCTGGGACAAGTGGAACGGCGATGTCGCCCTCGGTTGGACACCCGACCAGGACACCTTGCTGGAGCTGACTGCCGGCAAGGGTGATGGCGAAGCCCGCTACGCCGGGCGCGGTATGGACGGCTCGCAGTTCAAGCGCGAAAGCCTGGGCCTGCGCTTTGAGAAATCCAACCTCGGCGAGGTGCTCGACAAGGTCGAGGCGCAGGTCTACTACAACTACGCCGACCATGTGATGGACAACTACAGCCTGCGCACACCGTCGGGCACCGGCATGATGGGCATGCCGATGGTCAGCAACGTCGACCGCCGCACCATGGGGGCACGCATCAAAGCCACCTGGCGCTGGGCCGACGTGCAGCTGATCAGCGGCATCGACGCGCAAACCAATGAACATCGACAGCGTGGCGGTATGGGTGTGGACGCACACAAGGGCCAGGCCTGGACCAAGGACGCCGACTTCCACAACTACGGCGCCTTCAGCGAACTGACCTGGTACGTCAGCGGTGAGGACCGCTTGATTACCGGCGCCCGTCTGGACCGCGCCTCGGCGCGTGACTTCCGCAAAAACAGCGCCACCGAAGGCGACACCCGCGCCGATACCCTGCCAAGCGGCTTCATCCGTTACGAGCACGACCTGGCAGCCATCCCGGCCACCACCTACATCGGCCTCGGCCATGCCCAGCGCTTCCCCGACTACTGGGAGCTGTTCTCACCCAAGCTGGCACCACCCGGCTCGGCCAACGCCTTCGACGGCATCAAGCCAGAAAAAACCACCCAGCTCGACTTCGGCATCCAGTACCGCACTGAACGCCTGGAGGCCTGGGCTTCGGGCTATGTCGGGCAGGTTCGCGACTACATCCTGTTCGACTATCGCACTGGCATGATGGGCATGAGCACCTCGCAGGCGCAGAACATCGACGCCCGCATCATGGGTGGCGAACTGGGCGCCGCCTACCAGCTGACTGAAAACTGGAAGGCCGACGCCACGCTTGCCTACGCTTGGGGCAAGAACAGCAGCGATGGCAAAGCGCTACCTCAAATGCCTCCCCTGGAAAGCCGCATGGGCCTGACGTACAGCCGCGATGTGTGGAGCGTCGGCGCACTGTGGCGGTTGGTGGCGGCGCAAAACCGCATTGCCGAAAACCAAGGGAACGTCGTTGGCAAGGACTACGACAAGAGCGCCGGCTTCGGCGTGTTCTCCCTGAACGGCGCCTACAAGGTGAACAACAACCTCAAGCTCAGCGCAGGGGTCGACAACCTGTTCGACAAAACCTACGCCGAGCACTTGAACCTGGCCGGGAACGCCGGGTTTGGCTACCCGGCTACAGATCCACAGCCGGTCAACGAGCCAGGCAGGACCTTCTGGACCAAGGTCGACTTCAGCTTCTGACAACAACGGGCGCAGCTTCGGTTGCGCCCCTCAGCTGGTCAAAAAGGAGGTTCCCATGAGAGGAACACGCGTCTCATTCTATAACCTGGCCTGGCGTTGGCATTTCTATGCGGGGCTGTTCGTGGCCCCATTCATGATCCTGCTGGCAATCACCGGGATCATCTACCTGTTCAAGCCCCAGCTCGACCCGCTGCTGTACCGCGACCTGATGGTGGTCGAGGCCGGCCACCACCGCCAGGGCGCAGACATGATGCTGGCTGAAGTGCGCCAGGCCTACCCCAAGGGCCACATCAGCCAATACCTGCCGCCACTGAATGCAGAGCGTAGTGCGCAGTTCGTGGTGCAGGACGGCGGGCGTGAACTGAACGTGTTCGTCGACCCATACAGCGGCAAGGTCCTCGGTGAGCAGGACGGCAAGCAGAACCTGCAGGCCGTCGCCCGCGCCCTGCACGGCGAACTGATGGTCGGCACGGTCGGCGACCGGCTGGTGGAACTGGCTGCGGGCTGGGGCATCGTGCTGGTGGTATCGGGCCTGTACCTGTGGTGGCCGCGCGGGCGCAATGGCGCCGGCGTGCTTTGGCCGCGGCTGTCGGCACGCGGCCGGCTGCTGTGGCGTGACCTGCACGCGGTAACCGGCTTCTGGGGTTCTGCCTTGCTGTTGTTGATGCTGCTCAGCGGCATGACCTGGACCGGCCTGTGGGGCAAGCAGTACGCTGATTTGTGGAACCGCTTCCCGGCAGCCATGTGGAACGACGTGCCCAAGTCGGACCAGCAGGCGCGTGAACTGAACAGCGCGCACCGTCAGACTGTGCCCTGGGCCATGGAAAACACGCCGATGCCGCAGTCCGGTGCACACGCTGAGCATGCCGGGCACCACATGATGTCGGACATGCCCGCAGCGCCCCTGGTGAGCTTGCAGCAAGTCGAAGACATTGCCACTTCGCGTCAGGTCGAGCCGGGCTACAGCATTACTCTGCCCACCACTGCCGACGGCGTGTTCACCATTGCCGTGTTCGCCGACGACCCGCGCAACGACGCCACCCTGCATGTCGACCAATACACCGGCAAGGTTCTGGCCGATGTGCGCTGGCATGACTACAGCCCGGTTGCCCGCGCCACCGAGCTGGGCGTGATGCTGCACGAAGGCAAGATGTTCGGGGCGCTGAACCAGATCATCATCCTGCTGGTGTGCCTGATGATCCTGCTGGGTTCGGTGAGCGGGCTGGTGATGTGGTGGAAGCGCCGGCCTGAAGGTGGCCTGGGCGTACCGCCTTTGCGCCATGACCTCCCGCGCTGGAAGGCGGCGGTGGCAGTGATGCTGGTGCTGGGGGTGATGTTCCCGCTGGTGGGGATGTCGATGGTGGTGATGTGGGGAGTGGATAGCCTGGTGGTGAAACGCCGCCGGGAGATGGCCAGCGCCTGAGTTTTGTAATGCCTGTACTGGCCTCTTCGAGGATAAACCCGCGAAGAGGCCGGCGAATATGTCGGCTTGATGCTGCGGGGCACCGCTGCCATCCAAAAAACGTGTCGATCTGTCACGATCTCGAACTGGAACGCCCGTGTTAGCCTAGCCGGCGATTTTCAAGGGAATGCAGCTTATGACCGCAACTTCACCAACTCCACCCGATGAACAGCACCTGCAACGCAACCTGACCAACCGCCACATCCAGCTGATCGCCATCGGCGGCGCGATCGGTACCGGTCTGTTCATGGGCTCAGGCAAGACCATCAGCCTGGCCGGGCCATCGATCATCTTCGTCTACATGATTATCGGCTTCATGCTGTTCTTCGTCATGCGCGCCATGGGCGAACTGCTGCTGTCGAACCTGAACTACAAATCGTTCATCGACTTTTCCGCGGACCTGCTCGGCCCCTGGGCCGGCTACTTTACCGGCTGGACCTACTGGTTCTGCTGGGTGGTCACCGGCATTGCCGACGTGGTCGCGATCGCCGCCTACACGCAGTTCTGGTTCCCCGACCTGCCGCAGTGGATTCCGGCGCTGACCTGCGTAGGCTTGCTACTGTCGCTGAACCTGGTAACCGTAAAAATGTTCGGCGAACTGGAGTTCTGGTTTGCCCTGGTCAAGATCGTTGCCATCCTCGGCCTGGTCGCCACCGGCCTGTACATGGTCATCACCGGCTTCACCTCGCCCAGCGGGCGCACCGCCCAGTTGGCCAATCTGTGGAATGACGGCGGCATGTTCCCCCATGGCCTGATGGGCTTCTTCGCCGGTTTCCAGATCGCCGTGTTCGCCTTCGTCGGCATCGAGCTGGTGGGTACCACCGCCGCCGAAGCGAAGAACCCGGAACGCACCCTGCCGCGGGCGATCAACTCGATCCCGATCCGTATCATCGTGTTCTATGTGCTGGCGCTGATCGCGATCATGGCCGTAACCCCGTGGCGCGACGTGGTGCCAGGCAAGAGCCCGTTCGTTGAGTTGTTCGTGCTGGCAGGCCTGCCAGCGGCGGCGAGCATCATCAACTTCGTGGTGCTGACCTCGGCGGCCTCGTCGGCCAACAGCGGCGTGTTCTCCACCAGCCGCATGCTCTACGGTCTGTCGCAGGAAGGTGACGCGCCCAAGGCCTTCGAAAAACTGTCGAGCCGTTCGGTGCCGGCCAACGGCCTGTACTTCTCGTGCACCTGCCTGTTGCTCGGTGCGGTGCTGATTTACCTAGTACCGAACGTGGTCGAGGCGTTCACCCTGGTCACCACCGTCTCGGCGGTGCTGTTCATGTTCGTGTGGACGCTGATCCTGCTGTCATACCTGAAGTACCGCAAAGACCGCGCGGCGCTGCATCAGGCGTCGAACTACAAGATGCCGGGCGGGCGCTTCATGTGCTACGTGTGCCTGTCGTTCTTTGCGTTCATCCTGGTGTTGCTGAGCCTGGAAGCGGATACGCGTTCAGCACTGGTGGTGACACCGATCTGGTTTGTCGTGCTGGCGGTGACCTACCAGCTCGTACGCAGCAGGCGCCATCCCCGCACGGCTGTGCATAACGGCTGATCGCCTCGGGGGCTGTTCCCACGAAGGCAACGGTGTACGCCGTCCGCTGTGGGAACAGCCTTGTGTCGCGATGGGCCGCACCGCGGCCCCAATCCTGTGCACACAAATCCATCAGGCACCAACCTGGATCCAACCAACGCCCCAACACCTCGCACAACCGCTCTATCCCGCACCTTTCTCCACTAGGCACACCCCTTGCAACGCCCTCCCCGCTTGCCCAACACCATAAAAAACTCAGCGGAGAGAGCACATGAAGCGTCGCAGTCTGATCAAGGCCCTTACCCTCAGCGCATCGATCGCGGCGATGGGCCTGAGCTGGAGTATCCAGGCCGCCGAGACCATCAAGGTCGGTATCCTGCATTCGCTTTCCGGGACCATGGCCATTTCCGAGACATCGCTCAAGGACATGGCGCTGATGACCATCGAGCAGATCAACGCCAAGGGTGGCGTGAACGGCAAGATGCTGGAACCGGTGGTGGTCGACCCGGCTTCCAACTGGCCGCTGTTCGCTGAAAAGAGCCGCCAACTGCTGACCCAGGACAAAGTGGCCGTGGTGTTCGGCTGCTGGACCTCCGTGTCGCGCAAGTCCGTTCTGCCGGTGTTCGAAGAACTCAACGGCCTGCTGTTCTACCCGGTGCAGTACGAGGGCGAAGAAATGTCGCCGAACGTGTTCTACACGGGCGCCGCCCCGAACCAGCAGGCCATCCCGGCCGTGGAATACCTGATGAGCGAGGACGGCGGCAGCGCCAAGCGCTTCTTCCTGTTGGGCACCGACTACGTCTACCCGCGCACCACCAACAAGATCCTGCGCGCATTCCTGCACAGCAAAGGCGTGGCCGACAAGGACATCGAAGAGGTGTACACGCCGTTTGGTCACGCTGATTACCAGACCATTGTCGCCAGCATCAAAAAGTTCTCCGCCGGCGGCAAGACCGCGGTCATTTCCACAGTCAATGGTGACTCCAACGTGCCGTTCTACAAGGAACTGGCCAACCAGGGCCTGAAGGCCACCGACGTGCCGGTGGTGGCCTTCTCGGTGGGCGAGGAGGAACTGCGCGGCATCGACACCAAACCGCTGGTGGGCCATCTGGCGGCATGGAACTACTTCGAATCGGTGGATAACCCGGTCAACCAGAAATTTGTCGCCGACTGGAAGGCCTACGCCAAGGCCAAGGGCCTGCCGGGTGCCGACAAGGCCGTGACCAACGACCCCATGGAAGCCACCTACGTAGGCATCCACATGTGGGCGCAAGCGGTGGAAAAAGCCAAGTCCACCGACGTCGACAAGGTGCGTGAAGCGCTTGCCGGGCAGAGCTTCGAGGCACCGTCGGGCTTCACCCTGACCATGGACAAGACCAACCACCACCTGCACAAGCCGGTGATGATCGGCGAGATTCAGGATGACGGGCAGTTCAGCGTGGTGTGGGAAACCGAGCAGCCACTGCGCGCGCAGCCATGGAGCCCGTTCATTCCGGGCAATGACAAGCGGCCAGATTACGCCGTGAAAGGTAACTGAGTGCATGGGGCTGCTTTGCAGCCCATTCGCGGGCTTGCCCGCTCCCACAGGATCCCCACTGCCCTCTGGACCGGTGAAATCCCTGTAGGAGCGGGTTCACCCGCGAAGAATCCAACACCGATTTCCAGGATTGCCCGCATGCTCAGACTCCTGCTCACACTTCTCCTGCTAATGCCCTTGGCAACCCACGCCAGCGAGGGTGAATTCTTTCTCACCGCCAAGCCCGCCGAGCAAGCCCGCCTGCTCGAAGGCTGGGCGGCGCAACCCGATGCCGCGCGCCTGCCGCTACTGGAAAACCTGCGCCAGGGCCGCATCGCCATCGATGACACGCGCAAGGTACGCCTGAACAACCGCCTGCGCGGCCTGATCAACAACGCCCTGGCTAGCCATCAGTTGCTCAGCGACAACAGCGACACCCGCCTGGGCGCCGCACAACAACTGCAAAAAACCGCAAAACCCGCGCAAATGGCCTTCCTTGACCGGCGCTTCGCCAGCGAGCCGGACGCCGCCGTGCAGGCCGCCCTCGGCTTGGCACTGGCCAACCTGCAACTGGGCGCCAGCGAGCCTGCGGTACGCCTGGCCGCCGTGCGCCTGCTGGGTGAAACCGGCGACCCGCTGGCCCGCACCCGCCTCGAAGCCCTGCTGCAGCCCGATGCGGAACGCGACCCGGGCGTGCGTACAGCCGCCGAAACGAGCCTGGCCCAGGTCAAACGCAAACTGCTGGTAGGCGAACTGCTCGGCCAGGCCTTCAGCGGCCTGTCGCTGGGTTCGGTCCTGCTGCTGGCAGCGCTGGGCCTTGCGATCACCTTCGGCCTGCTCGGGGTGATCAACATGGCCCATGGCGAAATGTTGATGCTCGGCGCCTACAGCACCTACATGGTCCAGGTACTGCTGCAGCGTTTCGCCCCAGGCGCCATCGAGTTCTACCCGCTGATTGCACTGCCGGTGGCGTTTGCTGTCAGTGCCGGGGTAGGCATGGCGCTAGAGCGCACGGTGATCCGCCACCTGTACGGCCGCCCACTGGAAACCCTGCTGGCCACCTGGGGCATCAGCCTGATCCTGATCCAGGCCATCCGCCTGCTTTTCGGTGCGCAGAACGTCGAGGTGAGCAACCCGGCCTGGCTGTCCGGTGGCATCCAGCTGCTGCCCAACCTGGTGCTGCCGTACAACCGCCTGGTCATCATCGGCTTCGCCCTGGCCGTGGTGCTGCTCACCTGGCTGCTGCTCAACCGTACCCGGTTGGGCCTGAACGTGCGCGCAGTCACCCAGAACCGCAACATGGCCGCCTGCTGCGGCGTGTCCACCGGGCGCGTCGACATGCTCGCCTTTGGCCTTGGCTCGGGTATCGCCGGGCTCGGCGGCGTGGCCTTGAGCCAGGTGGGCAATGTCGGCCCGGACCTGGGCCAAAGCTACATCATCGACTCGTTCCTGGTGGTGGTGCTCGGCGGCGTCGGGCAGCTGGCCGGTAGCCTCTGGGCCGCGTTCGGCCTGGGCATCGCCAACAAGCTGCTGGAGCCGCAGATCGGTGCCGTACTCGGCAAGATCCTCATCCTTGCGTTGATCATTCTGTTCATCCAGAAACGCCCGCAAGGCCTGTTCGCCCTCAAGGGACGGGTAATCGACTGATGAACCAGCCACTGCTTGTCACTGCTACGCAAAAGGCCGGCCCGCGCCTGACCCTTGCCATCGGTGCCGTCGTCGTCCTGCTGCTGGTGGCCTTGCCACTGTGCTCACTGCTGCCGGCAGACCACGCCCTGCAGGTGTCGGCCTACACCCTGACCCTGGTCGGCAAGATTCTCTGCTACGCCATCGTCGCCCTGGCCCTGGACCTGGTCTGGGGCTATGCCGGGCTGCTGTCGCTGGGCCATGGCCTGTTCTTCGCCTTGGGCGGCTATGCCATGGGCATGTACCTGATGCGGCAGGCAGCCGGCGACGGCCTGCCCGGGTTCATGGCCTTTCTGTCGTGGACCGAGCTGCCTTGGTACTGGGCCGGTACCCAGCATTTCGCCTGGGCCCTGTGCCTGGTGGTGCTGGCGCCCGGGCTGCTGGCGCTGGTGTTCGGCTGGTTCGCCTTCCGCTCGCGGATCAAGGGCGTGTACTTCTCGATCATGACCCAGGCCCTGACCTTTGCCGGCATGCTGCTGTTCTTCCGCAACGAAACCGGCTTCGGCGGTAACAACGGCTTCACCAGCTTCCGCACCATCCTCGGCTTCGACATTGCGGCCCAAGGCACCCGCGCGGTGTTGTTCCTGCTGACCGTGGCCCTGCTGCTGGCCAGCCTGTACCTGTGCTGGCGCCTGACCCGCAGCAAGTTCGGCCGCCTGCTCACCGCCGTGCGTGACGCTGAAAACCGCATGATGTTCTGTGGCTACGACCCGCGCGGCTTCAAGCTGCTGGTATGGGTACTGAGCGCCGTGCTGTGCGGCCTGGCCGGTGCGCTGTACGTGCCGCAGGTGGGCATCATCAACCCCAGCGAGATGTCGCCGACCAACTCGATCGAAGCCGCCGTCTGGGTAGCCTTGGGCGGGCGCGGCACGCTGATCGGCCCGCTGCTCGGTGCCGGCCTGGTCAATGGCATGAAAAGCTGGTTCACCGTGGCCTTCCCCGAGTTCTGGCTGTTCTTCCTCGGTGCGTTGTTCATCCTCGTCACCCTGTACCTGCCCAAGGGCGTGGTCGGCCTGTTGAAGAAAAGGAGCCAGCCATGAGAGGCGTGCCCCCAGTCCACCCGGAATTCATGCTGGAACCGGTATTCGACAACCTCGGTGCCGGGCGCGATGCGATTGGCCTGGGCCACAGCCGCAAGGCCGGCCTCGACACCCGCCACGGTACGGTGCTGAGCCTGGAAGACATCAGCGTCAGCTTCGATGGTTTCAAGGCGCTCAACACGCTGAACCTGTACATCGGGGTGGGCGAGCTGCGCTGCATCATCGGCCCCAACGGCGCCGGCAAGACCACGATGATGGACGTAATCACCGGCAAGACTCGTCCCAACAGCGGCACGGCTTACTTCGGCGATACCCTCGACCTGACCCGCATGAGCGAATACCAGATCGCCCAGGCCGGCATTGGCCGCAAGTTCCAGAAGCCCACAGTGTTCGAGGCGCTGACCGTATTCGAGAACCTGGAACTGGCGCTGAAGACCGACAAGTCGGTATGGGCCAGCCTGGCGGCGCGCCTTAGCGGTGACCAGCGCCAGCGCATCGAGGAAGTGCTGGCCACCTTGCGCCTGCTGCCGCTGGCCCAGCGCCAGGCCGGCTTGCTGTCGCACGGGCAGAAGCAGTTTCTGGAGATCGGCATGCTGCTGGTGCAGGAGCCGCAACTGCTGCTGCTGGATGAACCGGTAGCCGGCATGACCGATGCCGAGACCGAGTTTACCGCTGAGCTGTTCAAGGGCCTGGCCGGCAAGCATTCGCTGATGGTGGTGGAGCATGACATGGGCTTTGTCGGCAGCATTGCCGACCATGTGACCGTGCTGCACCAGGGGAGCGTGCTGGCGGAAGGCTCGCTGGAGCAGGTGCAGGCGGATGAGCGGGTGGTCGAGGTGTATCTGGGCCGCTGACCGGATTTGAATTTTTGGCGCCTGTGCCGGCCTCTTCGCGGGCAAGCCCGCTCCTACAACGGGAACCGCCCCATGGCATTACGCCTCCTGTAGCGAAAAGGCGGGCACAGGCACAGCATCCCTTTCAGGAACTCTCACATGCTCAAGATCGACACCCTGCACCAGTACTACGGCGGCAGCCACATCCTGCGTGGCCTGTCCTTCGAAGCCAAGGTCGGCGAAGTGACCTGCCTGCTGGGCCGTAACGGCGTGGGCAAGACCACCTTGCTGCGCTGCCTGATGGGCCTGGTGCCCGCCCGCGACGGCAGCATCGAATGGGAAGGCAAGCCGATCACCGCGTTCAAACCACAGCAACGGGTGCAGGCCGGCATCGCCTACGTGCCCCAGGGCCGCGAAATCTTCCCGCGCCTCACCGTCGAGGAAAACCTGCTGATGGGCCTGTCGCGCTTCTCCGCCCGCGAAGCCCGCGAGGTACCGGCCTTCATCTACGAACTGTTCCCTGTGCTGGAGCAGATGAAGCAGCGCCGTGGTGGCGACCTCTCTGGCGGCCAGCAGCAACAGCTGGCCATCGGCCGCGCCCTGGCCAGCCGCCCGCGCCTGCTGATTCTCGACGAGCCGACCGAAGGCATCCAGCCGTCGGTGATCAAGGAGATCGGAGCGGTCATCCGCCGCCTGGCCGAGCGTGGCGACATGGCAATTTTGCTGGTGGAGCAGTTCTACGACTTCGCCGAAGCACTGGCTGACCAGTACCTGGTCATGGCCCGCGGCGAAATCATCCAGCGCGGTCGCGGCGAAAACATGCAAGCCGAAGGTGTACGCGGGCTGGTAACCATTTAATCTGCGAGCAACGACCTTGCGAGACGCTGTCATGAGCTACGAAATCCGCGATGCCCTGCCCACCGATGTGCCAGGCATACTCGATATCTACAACGACGCGGTGCTCAACACCACGGCGATCTGGAACGAAAACCCGGTAGACCTCGGCAACCGCCAGGCCTGGTTTGAAGCGCGGGCGCAGCAGGGCTACCCGATTTTGGTAGCAACAGATGAGACGGGCGTACTGGGGTATGCCTCGTTCGGCGACTGGCGGCCGTTCGAGGGCTTTCGCCTGACCGTTGAGCACTCGGTGTACGTCCGCAGTGACCAGCGTGGCAAAGGGCTCGGGCCGGTGTTGATGGCGGCGCTGGTCGAGCGCGCGCGCGGGTGTGGCAAGCATGTGATGGTGGCAGCGATCGAGCGTGGCAATGCAGCGTCGGTGCGCCTGCACGAGCGGCTGGGCTTCGTGGTGACCGGCCAGATGCCGCAGGTGGGGGTAAAGTTTGGCCGCTGGCTGGATCTGACCTTCATGCAGCTGGTGCTGAATCCGGGCGCCGAACCGGCCTGAAATGCGGTCCATTGTGGGAGCGGCCTTGTGTCGCCCCCACAGATGTCGGCAAGGGAGCCTACATCTGGATAAACCGGCCCAGCCGCTGCTTCAGCATGCTGTTCTCACTGCGCAACTGCTGCACTTCCTGCAACAGTTCCAGCGCCAGCGCCACCCCTTCCCACTCCAGTTCCAGCTCCTGGTGCAGCTTCACCGCTCGTTTGGCCACCAGCGGCGCCTGATCGTCAAACAGCCAGTCCTCCGGCGTTCGCCCGGAAGGTTCGACAATGCCGTGCTCGACAATTTCGATCACGCATTCAGCCGTGACATCGGCTTCCTGACACAGGGTACGCATGTCCAGTTGAACGATCAGGGTGCTGCTCATGATCACTTACTCCATTGTGTCCTCGGGTTGAACGCAGCTTTCTCGGAAAGCTTGGTCCAGAGTTCGCGGGCAGATTCGTCCGACGCGGGTGGCATCACCACTTTGAGCTGCGCATAAAGGTTGCCGCGCTCTCCCTGCTTGTTCGCCAGGCCCTTGCCCGGTACACGCAGGCGCTGGCCGCTCTGGCTGTCAGGGCGGATGGTCAGGTTGATCTTGCCATCCAGGGTCGGAACCGCCACCTTGGCGCCCAGGGCCGCCTCCCACGGTGCCAACGGCACAGTGATGATCAGGTCATGACCTTCGACATCGAACAGCGGGTGGGGTGCCATGCGGATGGTCAGGAACAGGTCACCGTTGGCCCCGCCACCGCTGCCCGGCGCGCCCTGGCCCTTGAGGCGGATGCGCTCGCCGTCGGTCACCCCGGCCGGAATCCTCACGTTCAAGGTCTTGGTGGTGAAGCCGGTGCGCTGGCCCATGGCATTGGTCTGCGGCACCTGGAAGCTGATCTGCTTGGACTCCTTGCTCAGGGTCTCTTCAAGGAATACTGCCAGTTCAAGCTCCACGTCCTGCCCCCGCCTGCCGGCACTGCGTTGCTGCTGCCGGGCGCCACCGAAGGGGTTGCCACCAGCACTGCGCCCACCGAAGATCGAGCTGAAGAAGTCGGAGAAGTCGCCGCCTTCGAAGCCGCCGCCACCGCCACGGTTTTCCCAACCCGGCGGTGCCTGGAACGGCCGGCCATGCTGGCCGCCGTACTTGCGAATTTCGTCGAACTCGGCACGTTTCTGCGCGTCGCCCAGCACCTCATAGGCCTCGTTGGCCTCCTTGAATTTTTCTTCGGCGTCGCGCTCCTTGCTGACATCGGGGTGATACTTGCGCGCCAGTTTGCGGTAAGCGGCCTTGATCGCCTTGTCGTCCGCAGTGGGCTCTACGCCGAGTATCTTGTAATAGTCTTTGAAGTCCATTTATGGATCACCAATGTGAATGTGCATGTTGCAACTGAAGATAGGGGTCAAGCATAGCCTTTCAAGACCGACTTGGGTTTGTCTCAAGGCAGACGACTGGTCTTGATTCTGTAGCCAACTGGCATACACTGCGCGGCCGTTTTGCCTCCGGAAGCCCATTTCCCATGTCTGACGTATCCCCGGCCCGCGCCCTGGGCATCGACTTTGGCACCTCCAACTCCACGGTCGGCTGGCACCGGCCTGGCGTCGAGTCGCTGATTGCCCTGGAAGACGGCAAGATCACCTTGCCCTCGGTGGTGTTCTTCAATATCGAAGAGCGGCGCCCGGTGTATGGCCGCCTGGCGCTGCACGAGTACCTGGAAGGCTACGAAGGCCGCCTGATGCGCTCGCTGAAAAGCCTGCTGGGCTCGAAGCTGATCAAGCACGACACCAGCGTGCTGGGCAGCGCCTTGCCGTTCAAGGACCTGCTGGGCATGTTCATCGGCGAGCTCAAGAAGCGCGCTGAAGCAGCCGCTGGCCGTGAATTCGACCAGGTGGTGCTGGGCCGCCCGGTGTTCTTCGTCGACGAAGACCCGGCTGCCGACCAGGAGGCCGAGGACACCTTGGCCGAGGTGGCGCGCAAAATCGGCTTCAAGGACGTGTCGTTCCAGTACGAGCCGATTGCCGCGGCCTTCGACTATGAGTCGAGCATCAGCCGCGAAGAGCTGGTGCTGATCGTCGACATCGGCGGTGGTACCTCGGACTTCACCCTGATCCGCCTGTCGCCCGAGCGCCACCTGGTCGCCGAGCGCCAAAGTGACATCCTCGCCACCGGCGGTGTGCACATTGGCGGTACCGACTTCGACAAGCAACTGAGCCTTCAGGGCGTGATGCCGTTGTTTGGCTACGGCAGCCGCATGAAGAGCGGTGCGCTGATGCCGACCAGCTACCACCTCAACCTGGCCACCTGGCACACCATCAACGCCTTGTACTCGCAGAAATCGCAGTTGGCGCTGGGCAGCATGCGTTATGACATCGAGGACAGCTTCGGCATCGATCGCCTGTTCAAATTGATCGAGCAACGCGCCGGGCACTGGCTGGCGATGGAAGTGGAAGCCAGCAAGATCGAGCTGACCGAGCGTGACAGCCGCCACATCGACCTGCGCCGCGTCGAGCCCGAGCTGACCGCGGAACTGACCCGCGCGCTGTTCGAAGAGGCGATCGAAGGCTTGCTGGAGCGCGTGCGCGGTAGCGTGAGCGAACTGCTGGCCAAGGCTGGGGTAAGCGAAGGCCAGGTCGATACGGTGTTCTTCACGGGTGGTTCCAGCGGCATTCCAGCGCTGCGCAACAGTGTTTCGGCGATGCTGCCGAATGCGCGGCATGTAGAAGGCAACATCTTTGGCAGCATTGGTAGCGGGCTGGCTATCGAGGCGCGCAAGCGTTACGGCGCTGCCTGATTTGTTTGTTTAGCCTGTACCAGCGAACACGCCGGTACAGGCCAATACATGATCAAACCAGCTCCGCCCGCTTCAGCTCACTCTTCAGATAGGCATAGTAGATGGGCCCCGCCACGACACCGGGTAGCCCGAACGCCGCCTCGAATACCAGCATCGCCAGCAGCAATTCCCATGCCTTGGCACTGATCTGCCCACCCACGATCCGCGCGTTGAGGAAGTACTCGACCTTGTGGATAACGACCAGGTAACCCAGCGCAGCCGCCGCCACCCAGATCGACAGCGACAGGCCGACGATGGTGATCAAGGTATTGGACATCAGGTTGCCGATCACCGGCAGCAGGCCCAGCAGGAAGGTCAGCACGATCAGCGTCTTGGTCAACGGCAGGTGCACGTCGAACAGTGGCATCACCACGGCCAAGAAAATGCCGGTGAAGATCGTGTTGAGCATCGAGATCTTGATCTGCGCGAACACGATGTTGCGAAACGCCTTCACCAGCAGGCTAAGACGCTCGAACAGCGCCGCCGCCAGGGGCTTGCGCCGGGAAATATCGGGAATGCGCTGCAAAGCGATGATAGCGCCGAGGATCATGCCAATCAGCATCGTCACGAACATGTGCGCCATGCCCTTGCCCACCAGCTGCAAATCGCTCAGGTGGCTCTTGATCCAGTCGCCGATGGCCACCTTGAACTCTGCGGCACTGGCAGGCAGGTAGCCTTCGATGAAGGGGGGCAACTGGCTGCGGGCTCGCTCGACCAAGGACATGAACTTGTCCAGCGAAGCACCGGGGTTTTCCGCCTCGTGCAGCAGGAAGCTGAAGGCACCGGCAATCAGCAGTGTCAGGGTGCTGACCACCAAAGTGCCGAGCAGCGCCACGGCCAGCCAGCGCGCGCGTTGACCTGCAAGCAACGGTTGCAGGCGCGGAGTCAGCATGTTGACCAGTTCGAACACCAGCAAACCGGCCAACAGACTGGGCAGCAACTTCAGGGGCAAAGCCAGCAGCAGACCGGCCATGACGATGATCAGGCTGGCCAGGGTGATCTGACGGGGGGTAAAGGTCATACAGCCTCGACGGCAGACAGCGGGAATGCCGCAGTCTGCCAGCCTTGGCGGCGCAGGCATAGGCGCAGGTCATTTCTTCTTCAGGCAATCGCTCATGAAGGCCTTGCGCTCGTCCCCCTTCAGGGCTTTGGTGGTAGCGTCAGCATTGCAGGTCTTCATTTTCTCTTGCTGGGTTTGTGGCACATTCTTTTTCAGGCAGGTGCTCATGAACGCTTTGCGTTCATCGCCCTTGAGGGCCTTGGCGGTGGCGTCGGCGTTGCAGGTTTTCATCTTTTCCTGCTGCGCGGTATTGGCAGCGAAACCTTGGGCACTGAACAACACCGCCAGCGCCAGTAATGGGATTTGCAGCACTTTCATGGAGTGGTCTCCTTGGCTCCGCGCCCGATGCACGGGGGTCGAGCTGAGTGTAGCCAAGAATGTTCAGCGCCCCCCCGCGCCTGGCGAGGTGCGGGCAAGAGATGCCTTACGTGAGTTCTGGGGTGGTGCATAGAGCGAGCGCCGCCCGCGCGGCGCATCGCGAGCTGCGCTCGCTCCTACGTTTGTTTCGGGCCAGTTATGCCTGTGACAGGCGCACGCGACCGCCTTGTTTGTACGACGCGATATCGCGGCATGCGCAAAGGCGGGCGCGCGCAACTCCCCCCAGGAATAA
>NZ_JBICJS010000018.1:0-9399 GCF_043103305.1 Pseudomonas sp. YQ_5
AGGGACGCGAAGCGGCCCCAATAACGGCTCCAAACACGGGCCAGCAAGAAGCGTTCCGTGCTGCTGAAAGGATTCTACCCTACACGAACTGCGCTGCGGCGTTCGCTGATGCCCAGGCCCACTGGAAGTTGAAACCGCCCAGGTGGCCGGTGACATCCAGCACTTCACCGATGAAGTACAAACCGGGGCTTTTCAGCGATTCCATGGTCTTGGACGACACCTCGCGGGTATCCACGCCGCCCAGGGTCACTTCGGCGGTGCGGTAGCCTTCGGTGCCGGCCGGCACAACTTGCCAGTTCGCCAGCTTTTCGGCGATTTGCGCCAGTTCCGCCGGGGTGTACTGCTTCATCGGTTTCGACTCGAACCACTGCTCGGCCAGCAAGTTAGCCAGCTTGCGAGTGAAGACCTCGCCCAGCACGGTCTTCAGTTCGGCGTTGGCGCGCTCGGCCTGCATCTGTTGCAGCCAGGTCAGCGCATCGCGGTCGGGCAACAGGTTGATCTCGACCGTGTCACCGGCTTCCCAGAATGACGAGATCTGCAAGATCGCCGGACCGCTCAGGCCGCGGTGCGTGAACAGCAGGTTTTCGCGGAAACTGGTGCCATTGCAACTGGCGGTACAGTCCAGCGAGGTGCCGGACAATTCGGTGCACATCGCCTTGAGTTGGGGCTCGGTGATGGTGAATGGCACCAGCCCGGCGCGGGTTGGCAGCAGGGTGTGGCCGAACTGGCGGGCCACCTGGTAGCCGAAACCGGTGGCGCCCAGGGTCGGGATCGACAGGCCGCCGGTGGCGATGACCAGCGACTGGCAGGCGAACTGGCCGCTGCTGGTCTGCAACAGATAGCCGCTTTCGGTCTTCTCGATCTGTTCGATGCTGGTGTGCATGCGGATCTCGGCACCGGCCTCGTCACACTCGGCCAGCAGCATGTCGAGGATGTCACTGGCCTTGTTGTCGCAGAACAGTTGCCCGAGTTTCTTCTCGTGGTAGGCCACGCCGTGCTTGCAGACCAGCTCGATGAAGTCCCATTGGGTGTAGCGAGCCAGCGCCGACTTGCAGAAGTGTGCGTTGTGCGAAAGGAAGTTGGCCGGCTCGGTGTACATGTTGGTGAAGTTGCAGCGCCCGCCGCCGGACATGAGGATCTTCTTGCCTGGCTTGTTGGCGTGGTCGAGCAGCAGCACCCGGCGGCCGCGACGGGCACTGAGCTGGGCGCACATCAGGCCGGCGGCGCCGGCGCCAAGGATGATCACGTCGGTGGAGTGCACTGTATGAACCTTCAGAGTTGAAATGCTGAACCCTGTGGGAGCGGGTTCACCCGCGAATGCGATGGTGCATTCACTGCCGCATTCGTGGGTAAAACCGCTTCTACAGGGGATTTGCCTGGCATTTAGATAATGCGGACTTTCAGGGCGCGGCCCTTGATCTTGCCGCTGTTCAGCCGCTGCATGGCCTGCTTGGCCAGCGCCCGCTCCACGGCCACAAACGCCTGAAAGTCGAAGATGGCAATCTTGCCCACCTGCTTGCCCGGGATGCCGGCATCACCGGTCAAGGCCCCCAGGATGTCGCCAGGGCGCAGCTTGTCCTTGCGGCCAGCGGCAATGCACAGCGTGGTCATCACTGGCAGCAGGGGCTCGCCGCCCTTGTTTTTCAGGCTGTCCAGCTGGTCCCAGCGCAGCGGGCTCTTCTGCAGCGCTTCGATGGCCTGGGCGCGGTGGCCTTCGGCCGGTGCCACCAGGCTGACCGCAATGCCTTTCTCGCCGGCGCGGCCGGTGCGGCCCACGCGGTGCACGTGGATTTCCGCATCACGTGCCAGTTCCACGTTGATGACCATGTCCAGGCCATCGATGTCCAGACCGCGGGCGGCCACGTCGGTAGCCACCAGCACCGAGCTGCTGCGGTTGGCGAACATGGTCAGCACCTGGTCACGGTCGCGCTGCTCCAGATCGCCGTGCAGGGCCTGGGCGACGATGCCCTTGGCGGTCAGGTGGGCAACCACGTCCTCGCATTGCTGCTTGGTGAAGCAGAACGCTACGCACGACTGCGGGCGGTAGTGGCCGAGCACGCGGGTGACGGCTTCCAGACGTTGTTGCGGGTCAATCTCGATGAAACGCTGCTCGATCTGGTTGTCGGCGTGCAGGCTCTCGACCTTGACCTGCTGCGGGTTGCGCATGAAGTCGGCGGCCAGTTGCTTGATGCCGGCCGGGTAGGTGGCAGAGAACAGCAGGGTCTGACGGCGCGACGGGGTCTTGCCGATGATGCTGGCGATGGCGTCGAAGAAGCCCATGTCGAGCATGCGGTCGGCTTCGTCCAGTACCAGGGTGTTCAACCCGTCCAGTACAAGGGTGCCTTTGTCCAGGTGCTGCTGGATGCGCCCTGGAGTGCCGACGATGATGTGTGCGCCGTGCTCCAGCGACGCGATCTGTGGGCCAAGCGAAACACCGCCGCACAGGGTCAGGATCTTGATGTTGTCCTCGGCGCGGGCCAGGCGGCGCAGCTCCTTGGCCACCTGGTCGGCGAGCTCGCGGGTAGGGCAGAGCACCAACGCCTGGCAGCCGAAGTAGCGCGGGTTGATCGGGTTGAGCAGGCCGATGCCGAAGGCGGCGGTCTTGCCGCTACCGGTCTTGGCCTGGGCGATCAGGTCCTGGCCTTTGAGGATGACAGGCAGGCTCTGGGCCTGGATAGGCGTCATCGAGGCATAGCCGAGGGCGTCCAGGTTGGCCAGCATGGCAGTGGACAGCGGCAAGGTAGCAAAGGCGGTGGATTCGGTGGTCACGAGGCGGGCCTGCGTTGCGAAGCGAAAAATGCCGCACAGTCTACCAGCCTCGTGGCCATTCGCCCTACGACTCCATGTGTTGTTCCGGACGACGGGCACGCCTTCCGTCCGTCGGCGCCAGTTGCAGGAAAATCGCCGCCGCCAGCATGGCCATTACACCGATGGTGACGAAGGTCAGCTGGAACGCGCCCAGGGTGGTTTCCACGCCCTCGGCGCTGCCTGCCGCAGTAAAGCCACCCAACAGTGCGCCGGCGCAGGCCACGCCCAGGCTCAGCGAAAGTTGCGCGACCACCGACAGCAGGCTGTTACCGCTGCTGGCGCTGGCATCGTCGAGATCGATGAGCGTCACTGTGTTCATCGCCGTGAACTGCATGGAGTTCACGGCACCCAGAAGGCCAAGTTGCACCAACAGCAGCCAATAGGGCGTCTGCTCGTCCACCAGGCCGAGGCTTGCCAGCAGGATGCCCAGCAGCAAGGTATTACCGGTCAGAATGATGCGATATCCGAACCGTTCGATCAGCGGTCGGGCAATGGACTTGGCCAGCATGGCCGCCACCGCCAGCGGGATCATGCTCATGCCTGCCTGGGCGGGTGAGTAGCCCAGCGCGACCTGCAGCAGCAAAGGCACCAGGAAGGGCAGAGCGCCGCTGCCCAGGCGGGCGAACAGGTTGCCGAGGATGCCGATGGCGAAGGTGCGCACGCGGAACAGGCTGGGCGAGAACAGCGGCTCCGGGTCGCGCCCGGCTCGCAGCCAGTACGCGGCCAGGCAGGCCATGCCGGCGAACAGCAGCAACATTACCCGCAAGTGCGGCAGGTGCAGCTCGCCCAGGCCTTCCATTGCAATGGTGATCAGTACCATCGCTGCGCCAAACAGCAGGAAACCAGGGCCGTCGAAGGTGGTGCGCTCGGCGCCGCGCAAGTCCGGGATGAACTTCCACACGGCAATGCAGCCAAGCAGGCCGACTGGCAGGTTGAGCAGGAAGATCCAGTGCCAGCTGAGGATTTCCACCAGCCAGCCACCGACCGTTGGACCCAGCAATGGCCCGAGCAGGCCGGGGATGGTGATGAAGCTCATGATCCGCACCAGCTCGCTGCGGGGGTAGGCGCGCAGCACCACCAGCCGCCCGACCGGCAGCATCAGTGCACCGCCCAGGCCCTGCACTACGCGGGCGAAGATCAGGAAACCAAGGCTGTTGGCTACGGCGCACAGCAGCGAACCAAAGCTGAACAGCAAGATGGCACTGAAGAAGATGCGCTTGGTGCCGAAACGGTCGGCGATCCAGCCGGAGGCAGGGATCAGCAGGGCCACGGTGAGCATGTAGGCAATGATCACACCCTGCATGCGCAATGGGTCTTCGGCCAACGAGCGGGCCATGGCTGGCAGCGCAGTGTTGAGGATGGTGCCGTCCAGGGACTGCATGAAAAAAGCGATGGCCACCACCCAAGGGATCCAGCGGGCGGTGACGGGGTCCAGCGGGGTGCGTTCGGGCATGACTTCCTCGTTTGTCAGTGCCAGCCTCTTCGCGGGTACCCGCTTCTGCAAGGGTTTGGCGCCCCCTGTAGGAGCGGGCTTGCCCGCGATAGGGCCATCAATGCCTATTACAATGTCAGGGTCAGGCCTTTGACCAGCGCCCCGGGCAAATGACTCGACCCAGTACTGCGCTGCCCATAAGTACTTGTGGACAGGATCATCTCGCGCTCTTGGGTCAGGTCCTCAAGCTGGCTGCCCAGCAAGCTGTACAGGCTGTCATCGAAGCGCATGGTACTCACCGGCCCCTGGATCTGCCCGTCTTCTACCCAGAAGGTGGCGAAGCGGGTCAGCCCGGTCATGCGCGCCGCTGGCAGGTCCGAGTAGTTCAGGTACCACAGGTTGCTGATGTACAGGCCGGTGCCCAGCCGCTCAAGGATCTGCGCACTGGCCAGATTGCCCGGCGCCAGGCTGAGCGCACAGGGCGACTCATAGCCGTCGGCGCCATTGGCCTGCAGTTCGAACTCGGCCGCACTGCGCGCACTGATCAACCGCTGCCGGGCTTCGCCTTGCTGGATCAGCGGCACATCCAGGCGCGGCGCACCTTCATCGGAAAATGCCGGGCTAAGTGAGCCACTTACCTGCTCGGTAAAACTCACCAGCGGGCTAAGCCGTGCATCGCCGTTGTACAGGCGCTGCAGAGCGCTGTTGCCAGTGGCCAGGGCTTGCGCGGAAAAGCCGCCCCAGCACAGCATGCCGGCGACTTCGTCCATGGCCGCAGGTGCAAGGTAGGCGCGGTAGGTGCCGGGCTTGAGGGTAACTGCCGGGCGACCGAGGAAACCCAACTGCTCTCGTGCTTGGCGCAGGCGCGCGGTGAAGTCGTCGGCACTCCAGGCCTGGCCGGCATAGTTGGCCTTCACCGCCTGGCCATTAGCGTGGAACAGGCTCCAGTCGACGTTGAAACTGTTGGCCTGGTGCCAGCCGAAGGCGCCGAACGAGCTGGCGAAACCCCGGCAGACCGGGCCGGCGGCATGGATGCCGACCAGGTCCAGGTCGCCTGCTTCACGCTCGAGCAGATCCAGTACTTCGCTCAGTGCGGGCAGGGGGTGTTCCTGCAGGCTATGGCTGTGCCAGGCATTTTCGTCCAGGCGCAGGTAAGGGTCGAGGGCAAGCAGCGGCAAGGTCTGGCGCAACTGCTCGAGCGCAACGTTCAGACGCTGGCGATCCAGTTGTGCGTCGCCACTCAAGGTCACCTGTTGTTCCGCCTGGCGCCCATTGCGCACCAGTCGCAGTTGCGCACAGGCCTGGCTGACTTCGCCGGCCTGGCGCACCTTGGCATGGTTGAAACGCACGAACTGCGATTGCTCGGCACTGTAGCCGAGGGTGAACTGCTCGCCTGCCTGAAGGGCGGCGTGCACATCCCCGACCAGGTTTTCGAAAGCGTACTTCATCAGGCGTCTCCTCCGAATACATCGATCTGGCGGAACACACAGGCCGGCGAGGCGTGGCCGACCCGCACCACCTGATTGGGTTCGCCCTTGCCACAGTTGGGCGTGCCCAGCACCTGGAAGGTACTGTGGTCGCCAACCGCTGACAGGTTTCGCCAGAACTGCGCGGAGATGCCGCGGTAGTTGGGGTTCTTGACGATACCCTTGAGCTCGCCATTTTCAATCAACTGGCCCCATTCGCAGCCGAACTGGAACTTGTTGCGCGCATCGTCGATGGACCAGGAACGGTTGGTACGCATCAGGATGCCGTGCTCGATGCCCTGGATCAGTTGCGGCAGGCTTTGCTCACCAGGCTCGATGTTGAGGTTGGCCATGCGGTCGATCGGCGCGCGGTTCCAGCCGCAGGCACGGCTGTTGGCCACGCCGTCCAGGCCAGAGCGGAACTGAGACAGCGCGCCACCCAGCGGGCGCAGCAGCAGGCCGTCGCGTATCAGGAATGCTTTGCTGGCCGGGGTGCCGTCGTCGTCATGACTGTAGCTGGCCAGCTCTTCGCCAATGGTCGGGTCGAAGGTCACGTTCAGCAGGCTGGAGCCGTACTGCAGGTGGCCGAAGTCGCTGGCTTTGACGAAGCTGGTGCCGGCGTAGTTGCGCTCGTCGCCGAGAATGCGGTCCATCTCCAACGGGTGGCCGATGGATTCGTGAATCTGCAGCATCATCTGGTCCGGCATCAACAGCAGGTCACGCGGGCCATTGGGGGTGTTCGGTGCCAGCAGCAGTTGCAGTGCTTCGTCGGCCACCCGACTGGCCGCGCCGACCAGTCCGCAGCGCTCGATGATCTCGAAACCACCCTGTTGGCCGAAGTTGTCGCGGCCCAGGCTGCGGCTTTGGCTGTCCTGGCCGTCGCTGGCGGTCACCCCCAGGCCCGGAAACAGGAAGCGCTGGGCATGGCGCAGTTCGGCGCCGGCCGAGTTCAGGTAGGTTTGCTCGACCAGGCTCAGCCCCAGGCTGGCCTGCCAATCCACCAAACGGCTGTCCTTGGGCACGCTGGCCGATTCATCGGCGAGCAGGCCAAGGCAGTCGGCGAGGCTGGGTACGGGTTGGTCGAAGTTGGGCGAAACATGGTCGTGGCGTGCGCTGGTCACCGCTTGTTCGCGCAGGTCCAGCAGGCTGTGCCGGGCGATCTGCCGCGCCAGCGCCTCGGCTTGCTCAAGGGCGCGCTGCAGGCCAGCCTGGGACAGGTCGGCGGTGGCAGCGTAGGCCTCCACGCCATTGACCCGCACGGTGAGCATGGCGCCCTCATCCTGGCTGAAGAAGGGTGGTTCGGCGACGTTGCGGCGAACTGAAAGCGCCTGGTGCGACTGTTTTACATGGCGCAGGGAAAACAACTCGGCCGTACTGCGCAGCGCGGCAAAGCGCTGGCGCAGCAGGGCGCTGGAATCGAACATGCGGATGCCTCCGTGTACACGGTGGCTCCCCCTAGAACCACCCGTCTTGCATGGCGAGGCAGGTATCGTCGTGTGCCTCGAGCAATGCCAGCTCATTATGGCAGCCCGGTACTTCCCAGGTCAGGAAATAACGTGCGGCTTGCAGCTTGCCGAGGTAGAAGTCGCGATCAGCAGCGCTTGCCTTGAGCAGGCCAAGCTCGGCGTGAACCGCCTGCTCAAGCCAGCGCCAGCCGATCACGCAGTGGCCGAAGGCCTTGAGGTACAAGGCAGAGTTGGCCAAGGCACCAGCGACTTTGCCTTGGGCCAGATCGCCAAGCAGGGCCAGGGTTACGCCTTGCAGGCGGTTGACCAACTGCTCCAGCGGCTGGCGCAGCAGGTCCAGGTTGGGGTGATGGCTGGCGCGCTCGCCGGTGGCGGCGATCAGGCGGATCAGTTGCTTGAGGCCGGCACCATTGTTCTGCGCCAGCTTGCGGCCGAGCAAATCGAGCGACTGAATACCTTCGGTACCTTCATGGATCGGATTCAGGCGGTTGTCGCGGTAGTACTGCTCAACCGGGTATTCGCGGGTGTAGCCGTGGCCGCCGAGAATCTGGATCGCCAGTTCATTGGCCTTGAGGCAGAACGCCGAGGGCCAGGATTTGACGATCGGGGTCAGCAGGTCGAGCAGGTCCTGCGCCGGTTTGCGGGCGTTTTCGTCAGGGGCCGTATGGGTGTCGTCGAACAGGCGCGCGGCGTACAGGCCCAGATCAAAGGCGCCTTCTACGTAGGCCTTCTGCGCCAGGAGCATGCGTTTCACATCCGTGTGCTCGATGATCGGTACCGCCGGGCTGTGTGGGTCCTTGTTGTCCGGCAGCCGGCCCTGCGGCCGCTGGCGAGCGTATTCCAGGGAGTAAAGGTAGCCGGCGTAACCCAGCATCACCGCGCCCATGCCTACGCCTATCCGCGCCTCGTTCATCATCTGGAACATGCAGGCCAGGCCCTGGTGCGGCTGGCCGACCAGATAGCCGACGCACTGGCCATTGTCGCCGAAGTTCAGCGCGGTCGAGGTGGTGCCGCGCCAGCCCATTTTGTGGAACAGCCCGGCCAGCAGCACATCGTTGCGCGGGCCGCGGCTACCGTCCGGGTTTACGTGGTACTTGGGCACGATGAACAGCGAGATGCCCTTGACCCCGGGCGGGGCGTCCGGAAGCTTGGCCAGCACCATGTGCACGATGTTTTCCGACAGTTCGTGGTCGCCGCCGGAAATGAAGATCTTGTTGCCTTTGAGCCGATAGCTGCCGTCGCCTGCTGGTTCGGCGCGGGTGCGGATGTCGGCCAGCGACGAGCCGGCGTGGGGTTCGGTCAGCGCCATGGTGCCGAAGTAGCGGCCGTCGATCATCGGTTGCAGGAACAGGCGCTTCTGTTCATCGGAGCCGAAGCTCTCGATCAGGTTGGCCGCGCCCATGGTCAGGAATGGGTAGGCTGTGGTGCCCGCGTTGGCGGCCTGGAAGTGGGCGAAGCAGGCTTGCGAGACCAGGCTGGGCAGCTGCATGCCACCAACCTCGAAGTCCCGGTTGGCGTTGAGGAAGCCGGCTTCGAGGAAGGCGTCGACGGCGGGTTTTACTTCGGGAATCAGTTCGGCGCGGCCATCCACATAGCGTGGTTCGTTTTCGTCGGCCTTGCGGTTGTGCGGGGCGAAATACTTCTCGGCGACGGTACGCGCGGTGGTCAGTGCCGCATCGAAGGTTTCACGGCTGTGTTCGGCGAAGCGCGGGCGTTGGGTCAGGGCTTCGGCGTCGAGGACTTCGTAGAGCTCGAAGGCGAGGTTGCGGGGGCTGAGCAAGGTCTCGGGCATGGTGGCGGTCCTGAGGCGGGATGCTGCGAGTGTAGGGGCCTGGTGCGGGAGGGGACAGGTTAATAGGTGTGAGTGATATTGTTTTAGAAAGGGTGAGCGCCATGGCTTTAAGGGGATGGCGTTAGAGGTGCGTCGTCTGGGAGACCGAGCGCCGCCCGCGCGGCGCATCGCGAGCTGCGCTCGCTTCTACGTTTGTTTCGGGCCAGTTATTTCTGGGGATTTGCGCGCGGGCGCTTTGGGGCATGTCGCGATATTGCGCCGAACAAACAAAACGGTCGCGCGCGCCTGTCACGGGCGTTACTGGCCCGAAACAAACGTAGGAGCGAGCGCAGCTCGCGATGCGCCGCGCGGGCGGCGCTCGATTTCAGCAACGGCATAAAACTCACGGCAAACATGCCCTGCCATTGCGCAACCTCATGCCATGCGGTGTGCCAT
>NZ_JBICJS010000019.1:0-43563 GCF_043103305.1 Pseudomonas sp. YQ_5
AGTAGTCTTACCAGTAGTTCTCGACTGCTACCTGCCCGGGCCGCTTGCTCAGGCTCAGTTGCAGGTCTCGCGCCTTGAGGACCTTGCGGGTTTCGTCGATCATTTCCGGGTTACCGCAGAGCATCACCCGCGAATGCTCTGGTGACAGTTCAAGCCCCGCCGCCTTCTCCAGCTCGCCATTCTCGATCAATGTGGTAATGCGCTGATTCAACGCCCCCGGGTGCTGTTCACGGGTCACCACGGGAATGAACTGCAACTTGCCCGCGTATTCAGCCAGATAATCGCGCTGTTCCAGCCCGGCAATTTCATCCACATAGGCCAGCTCCTTGGCTTCGCGCACTGAATACACCAGCTTGATGCTGTCGAAGCGCTCCCAGGCTTCGAAGTCCTGCAGGATCGACATAAAGGGCGCAATGCCGGTACCGGTAGCCAGCAGCCACAGGTCACGACCACCGACGAAGCGGTCGAGGGTGAGGAAACCGAACGCCTGGCGGTCGATCAGCAACGTATCGCCTGCCCCCAAACGGCTCAGCTCACTGGTGAACTCACCACCTGGCACCACGATGGAAAAGAAATCCAGATACTCGTCATGGGGCGCGCTGACCATGGAATAGGCGCGCCACACCACGCTACCATCGGCCTTGGTCACACCTAGCCGGGCGAATTGGCCGGAACGGAAGCGGAACCCCGCATCGCGCGTAACCCGCAGGCTGAAGAGGTTCGGCGTCAGTGGCTGAACATCGAGCAGTGTCTGGCGGGTGAACTTTTCGGCGCTAGCGGTCATATCGGGCTCCAGGGTTGGCGTGTGCACAGTGTCGCCTAAAGTGGCCAGGATAAAAACCACCGCTTTGTAGGGCCTCATGAAGTGCAATCGGGCCAAAGTCGCAGAAATTCCTGATCGCTATAACAAAAAATTCCCAACAGGATGGTAGGTCTTTTCCTACAATCTTCCGGGTACTCAAACGGATTGGATTCTGCGCGCATCAAGGAGTGCTTCAGATGTATCACTGGAAACCTGAACATCTTCATGCATTCGTCAGCGAACGCAGCCCACAAAAGCTATTCGACATCGCAGTCCATCTGGCTCGGGACCTGGACATGGATTACCTTGGGCTGAACATCCGCATTCAGATCGCTACGCAAACGCCAAAGCTGTACCTCTACAGCAACTACCCAAGTGAGTGGATCGAGCGCTACCAGCGCGACGACTTCTACAAGCAGGACCCGGCAGCGAACCTGAGCCACAGCTCCACGACACCAGTGCTCTGGACCGATGAACTGTACAAGGAAGCCCCGCAATTTCGCGAAATGGCCTGCCAGCATGGCTTGCGCCACGGCTGGACACAGTCGCTTCACGATCAGCAGCACAACGAAAGCCAGATCAGTGTCGCTCGGCCAAACGGCCACATCGATGCGTTCGAGCTGTACGACAAAGCCGGTAGTGTGCAGTGGCTGTGCCACACCCTTCACGCGGTACTGGGCGAGCACCACCTGAACGCGCTGTGCCCACCGCAACCGAAAATGAGCGAGCGTGAACTGGAAGTGCTGAAATGGTCTGCCGCCGGCAAGACCGCTGCCGATGTTGCCTGCATCCTCTCGCTGTCGCAAAGCACGGTCAACTTCCATATCCGCAGCGTGATCACCAAGACCAATGCAGCCAACAAAGCCGGAGCCATCGCCATTGCCGCCTTGCGTGGCTGGATCTGACCTTCAAACCTGCGACCTTGGGCAAAGCCCTGTAGAATCGTCCGGCAAAGCCCGGCGCGAACCGCAGCGGGCAGTTTCGTACCCGAGCCAGACGCCATGCCCCTGTTGACCACCCCCTACGCCGAACTCGACCTGATCCGCCAGCCGGAGCAGGCCAACGACCCGTTGCAGGCCTTCGATGCCGCCGACGAGTACCTGCTTGCGCAGCTACACGATCAGGCACCCGACGCCAATTGCCGGGTACTGGTGCTCAATGACAGCTTCGGTGCCCTGGCCGCAAGCCTTGCAGGCCAGCTGCAGGTGGTCAGCAGCGGTGACTCGCACCTGGGGCACCTGGCCCTGGAAAAAAACCTGGCGCGCAATGGCCTGCCATTCGACAGTGTCCCGTTCGTACCAGCCAGCCAACACTCGCAAGGCCCGTTCGACCGGGTGCTGGTGCGTGTACCCAAGACCCTGGCCCTGCTCGAAGAACAACTGATCCGCCTGCAAGGCCAGCTGGCCCCCGGTGCGCAGGTGATTGCCGGGGCGATGATCAAGCACCTGCCACGGGCGGCCGGCGACCTGATGGAGAAGTACATCGGCCCCGTACAGGCTTCGCTGGCGCTGAAAAAGGCCCGCTTGCTGACAGCAACGGTTGCCGAGCGGCCGCAAGCCAAGTCCCCCTACCCTAGCCGCTACCGCCTCGACGTGCCGGCACTGGAATTGGTCAACCACGCCAACGTGTTCTGCCGTGAAGGCCTGGATATTGGTACCCGGGCATTCCTCCCTCATCTGCCACGCGACCTTGGCCGTGCACGGGTGGCAGACCTGGGCTGCGGCAATGGCGTACTCGCGATTGCCAGCGCCCTGGCCAACCCGGACGCCGAGTACACCCTGGTCGACGAGTCGTACATGGCGGTGCAATCAGCACAGGAGAACTGGCAGTCCGCGTTGGGCGAGCGCCCGGCGACCTTCGTCGCGGCCGATGGCCTGGCCGGGCTGGAGAAACAGTCGCTGGACGTGGTGCTGTGCAACCCGCCGTTCCACCAACAGCAGGTGGTCGGTGATTTCCTGGCCTGGCGCATGTTCCAGCAGGCGCGTGAAGCGCTGGTGGTAGGCGGGGCGCTGTATATCGTGGGTAACCGGCACCTGGGCTATCACAGCAAGCTGGCGCGGTTGTTCCGCGGCGTTGAGCAGGTGGCGGCTACGCCCAAGTTCGTAATCCTGAAAGCCCGCAAGTAGGAGCGGGCTTGCCCGCGAACACCGGCAACGCCGGTGCCATCTAGCGCGTTGTCTGCTTCGCGGGCAAGCCCGCTGCCGCTCTTTATCAATGTGTGGTCAATCCCGCCGCCCCCATGAACAGCCGCATCACCCAGGCCGCCACACCCAGCGCTGCCACGCTCATCGCCCAGATCAGCAACAGCCAACCCAGTCGCTGCCACAGCGGTTTCTTTTCTTCCAAGCCATGCTTGCCAGTCATCATGCGGCCCTCCTAGTGATAGCCGTCTTCGTGGGTCACCTTGCCGCGGAACACGTAGTAGCTCCAGAAGGTATACATGAGGATAAACGGCAGGATGAACAGGGTACCCACCAGCATGAAGCCCTGGCTTTGCGGTGGCGCTGCGGCATCCCAGATCGAGATCGACGGCGGGATGATGTTAGGCCACAGGCTGATTCCCAAGCCGCTGTAGCCAAGGAAGATCAATACCAGAGTGAGCAGGAACGGCGTGTAGTGCGCGTTGCGCGCCACCGCTTTGAGCAACCCGTAGAACGTCACCAGCACCAGCAGCGGTACCGGCATGAACCAGATCAGATTGGGCATGCTGAACCAGCGGTCGGCAATCTGCGGGTAGGCGATTGGCGTCCACAGGCTGACGATACCGATCACCACCAGCAGCACCAGCGCCAGCGGCCGGGCCATATCGTGCATCTTCTGTTGCAGCGGCCCTTCGGTCTTCATGATCAGCCAGGTACAACCCAGCAGGGTGTAGGCCACGATCAACCCCAGCCCGCAGAACAGGCTGAACGGGGTCAGCCAGTCCAGGGTGCCACCGGCAAAATGCCGGTCGACCACCTTGAAACCCTCCAGGAACGCGCCCAGCGCCACGCCCTGGAAGAAGGTGGCGATCAGCGAACCCCAGATGAAAGCCTTGTCCCAGATGTGCCGCTTGTCGGCTTTGGCCTTGAAGCGGAACTCGAAGGCCACGCCCCGGAAAATCAGGCCGATCAGCATCAGGATCAGGGGCAGGTACAGGGCCTCGAGGACCACGGCATAGGCCATCGGGAAGGCCCCGAACAGTCCGGCACCGCCCAGGATCAACCAGGTTTCGTTGCCGTCCCATACCGGCGCGACAGTGTTCATCATTACATCACGGTCCTGCTCGCCCTTGACGAAGGGGAAGAGCATGCCGATCCCCAGGTCGAATCCGTCCATCACCACGTACATCATGACGCCGAAGATGATGATCACGGCCCAGATCAGTGGAAGGTCGATACCCATGGTTCAGTTCCCCTCGTTCAGGCTGGCAGAGGTGGCCTCGCGGCCATCATCGGCGGCGGACAAAGGCCGTGCCGGCGTGCGTTTCTGGCCTGGGCCTCCCGGTGTGTGCTCGTCACCCTCGCCGGTCTGCGGCCCTTTGCGCACCAGGCGCATCATGTAGCCAAGGCCGGTGCCAAACAGGGCGAAGTACACCACCACGAACGCCACAAGGGTGAAGCCGAGCTGGGCGTAACTGTGGTTGGAAACACCGTCCGCCGTGCGCATCAGGCCGTACACCACCCAAGGCTGGCGGCCAATTTCGGTGGTGAACCAACCGGCCAGTAGCGCGACCAGCCCGGATGGGCCCATCCACAGCGCCACATACAAGAACGGTCGCGAACTGTACAGCGTGCCGCGTTTGCGCAACCACAGGCTCCACAGGCCGACGAAGATCATCAGGAAACCAAGCCCGACCATGATCCGGAACGACCAGAATACGATGGTCGAGTTAGGCCGGTCCTCGGGCGGAAACTCCTTCATCGCCGGCACCTGCTTGTCCAGGCTGTGGGTCAGGATCAGGCTGCCGAGCGCCGGGATCTCGATCTTGAACCGGGTAGTCTCGGCCTTCATATCGGGAATGCCGAACAGGATCAGTGGAGTCGGCTCACCGGGCACGTTCTCCCAATGGCCTTCGATCGCGGCAATTTTTACCGGCTGGTGCTTGAGTGTATTGAGACCGTGGAAATCGCCGATCACTGCCTGAATCGGGGCGACGATCAGTGCCATCCACATGGCCATCGACAGCATCTTGCGAACGGCCGGGTTGTCACGCCCGCGCAGCAGGTGCCAGGCCGCCGAGGCACCGACGAAGAACGCGGTGGAAACGAACGCAGCAGTGGCCATGTGCATCAGGCGGTAGGGGAACGAGGGATTGAACACCACCGCAAACCAGTCCACCGGCACCACCCGACCATCGATGATCTCGTGACCTTGCGGGGTTTGCATCCAGCTGTTCGAGGCAAGAATCCAGAAGGTCGATACCAATGTACCGAGCGCAACCATGACTGTGGAGAAGAAGTGCAGGCCACGGCCGACGCGATTCCAGCCAAACAGCATGACGCCCAGGAAGCCGGCCTCGAGGAAGAACGCAGTCAGTACTTCATAGGTGAGCAGCGGGCCGGTGACGGCGCCGGCAAAGTCGGAGAAGCGGCTCCAGTTGGTGCCGAACTGGTAGGCCATGACCAGGCCGGAGACCACGCCCATGCCGAAGTTGACGGCGAAGATCTTCGACCAGAAGTGATAGAGGTCACGGTAGACCTGATTGTGGGTCCTCAGCCAGAGGCCTTCGAGGACTGCCAGGTAGCTCGCCAGGCCAATGGTGATGGCCGGGAACAGGATGTGGAACGACACGGTAAAGGCAAACTGCATTCGGGCGAGCTCTAAGGCCTCTATTCCGAACATGGTGCTTCCTCTTCAGATAATCCGGCGTCCGGGCTTGTGGCCCCAGTCGCCCACTGCCCCCACTGGGTCGAGTACGGCGTGTTGGAATTGTTCTGTTCGATCGCAGGGATTCCGGCCAGACGGCCATTTCTTTGATCTGGAACGATTGACCCAGATCAATGAATGCTAGGAAGCATAGTCCCGAATGGCCCGGTGGGCCGTGTGGTGGATTGCCGCGTGACCTGTTGCCTCACCCTCTTTAATCAACAATAGAAAAGTGCCGACCCGTGCAAACAGTAACTGTTTGTTACAAACAGATGATACGCTGCGCCCCCTCTACTGCGCCGAGGCCCCTGGTTTCCGATGTCCGATTCCGCACCGCAGTTGTTGCGTCACCATCGTCCTTTTCTGGCCTTCTGGCTGGCTCGCGTGTTCACCGCCAGCGGCTTCCAGATGCTCACCGTGGCCATCGGCTGGCACCTCTACCAATTGACCGGCAACGTACTGGACCTGGGCCTTGTCGGCCTGGTCGAGTTCGCCCCACGGGTGCTGTTCATGTTGCACACCGGCCATGTCGCCGACCGCTATGACAGGCGCAAGGTCGCCGCCCTGTGCCAGAGCCTTCAGGGCCTGATTGCCCTGGCGCTGGCGGTGGGCAGTGCCACCGACAATGTCACCCGCGAACTGATCTTTGCCCTGGCCTTCCTGCTCGGCGCCAGCCGCTCATTCGAAATGCCGGCAACCCAGGCGCTGTTGCCCAATGTGGTACCGGCCGGGCTGTTCCCGCGGGCAGTGGCGGCGTCGGCCTCGGCCACCCAGTCGGCGACCATCGTGGCGCCGGCGGTGGGCGGTTTCCTGTATGCCTTTGGCAGCATGTGGGTGTATGGCCCGACGGTGGCCTTGTACGCCATTGCCTGCGTGCTGACCCTGAGCCTGCAGGCACACGGCCAGGTCGCCCAGCGCGGGCGCGCCAGCATCGAATCGCTGCTGGCTGGCATCCGCTTCATTCGCAGCCGGCCCGACATCCTCGGCGCCATCTCGCTCGACCTGTTCGCAGTATTGCTGGGTGGGGCCACCGCGTTGCTGCCGGTATTTGCCAAGGACATCCTGCTGACCGGCCCGATGGGCCTTGGCCTGTTGCGCTCGGCGCCAGCGGTGGGTGCGTTGCTGATGTCACTCTGGCTGGCGCGCTTCCCGTTCCAGCGCAACGTCGGGCGGACGATGTTCACTGCGGTCGGCGTGTTCGGCGTGGCGACCATCGCCTTCGGCCTGTCGACCTCCTTCTGGTTCTCGCTGGCGGTACTGGTGGTACTGGGTGCGGCAGACATGATCAGCATGGTCATTCGCAGTTCGTTCGTACAGCTGGAGACACCGGATGAAATGCGTGGGCGGGTGAGCGCAGTGAACGGCTTGTTCATCGGTGCCTCGAACCAGCTCGGTGAATTCGAATCGGGGGTGACCGCGCACTGGTTTGGTACAGTGCCGGCGGTGGTGCTGGGCGGGGTGGGCACCTTGGTGGTGACCGGGGTTTGGATAAAACTGTTCCCTACCCTGGCCAAGCGGGATCGGTTGCACAGCGGGTGATCGTTACCTGTGCCAGCCTTTTCGCGGGCATGCCCCGCCTACAGGGGACCTTACCCGCGAAGAGCAAGAAAAACCCATTCCCCAACGGCCATAGGCCCCCGCCATGCATGCTGGTATGATGCGCGGCTTTTTTCCTCCCCACACAAAACCACGGCATCCGGTACGGTCTGTGCTTTGCTGATGGGGTCGATACATTCATGGCGCCGGGGGCGCCTTGGGGAGCGGGCATGCTGGAAAGGCTGTTTCAACTAAGAGCACACAACACCAACGTGCGCACCGAGATTCTCGCGGGCGTCACCACCTTCCTGGCCATGGCCTACATCCTGTTCGTCAACCCGAGCATCCTCGGCGAGACCGGCATGGACAAGGGCGCGATCTTCGTCGCCACCTGCCTGGCAGCGGCCATCGGCTCCGCCACCATGGGCCTGATTGCCAACTACCCGATCGCCCTGGCACCGGGCATGGGCCTGAACGCGTTCTTCACCTACACCGTGGTGCTGCACATGGGCCACACCTGGCAGGTGGCGCTGGGTGCCGTGTTCCTGTCTGCGGTTATGTTCTTCCTGCTGTCGATCTTCCGCATCCGCGAGTGGATCGTGAACAGCATTCCGCTGCCGCTGCGTTCGGCGATTGCCGCCGGCATCGGCCTGTTCCTGGCATTGATCGCCCTGCATAACGCTGGCATCGTCGTCGATAACCCAGCCACTTTGGTGGGGATGGGCGACCTCAAGCAGCCCTCGGTGATTCTCGCCACGCTGGGCTTCTTCCTGATCGTCGGCCTTGAGTCGCTGAAGGTGCGCGGCGCGGTATTGATCGGCATCCTGGCCGTCACCGTTGCGTCGATCGCCATGGGCGTCACGCCGTTCGGCGGGATCGTGTCGATGCCACCTTCGCTGGCACCAACCTTCCTGCAACTGGACATCGCCGGTGCCCTCGATGTGGGCCTGATCAGCGTGATCTTCGCGTTCCTGTTCGTCGACCTGTTCGACAACTCCGGCACCCTGATCGCCGTGGCCAAGCGCGCCGGCCTGATGGGCAAGGACGGCCACATGCCGAAGATGGGCCGCGCCCTGATCGCCGACAGCACCGCCGCCATGGCCGGCTCCCTGCTGGGCACCTCGACCACCACCAGCTACATCGAATCTGCTGCGGGTGTGAGCGCCGGTGGCCGTACCGGCCTGACTGCCATCGTGGTTGCCGTGCTGTTCCTGCTGGCGCTGTTCTTCGCCCCGCTGGCCGGTAGCGTACCGGCCTTCGCCACGGCCCCGGCGCTGCTGTTCGTCGCCGTGCTGATGGCCTCTGGCCTGGCAGAAATAAACTGGGACGACGTGACCGAAGCCGCGCCGGTTGTCGTGACCGCCCTGGCCATGCCGCTGACCTACTCGATCGCCAACGGCATCGCCTTCGGCTTCATCGCCTGGACCGCCGTCAAGCTGATCTCCGGCCGCCACCGCGACCTGAACCCGGCACTGGTGATCCTTTCCATCCTGTTCGTCATCAAGCTAGGCTGGTTCAACGCATGAGTGCTGCTTTCGACCCCTCCTCCTACGCGACCCAGCTGGATGCCAAAGTGGCCCGGTTGCGCGAGCTGCTGGCGCCGTTCGGCGCGCCGGAGCCGACTGTTTTCGACTCACCGCGCGAGCATTACCGCCTGCGCGCCGAGTTCCGCCTGTGGCGCGAGGATGGCCATCGCCATTACGCCATGTTCGCCCCGGGCGAGAAGCACAAGGCAATCCTGATCGACGATTTCCCCATTGCCAGCCAGCGCATCAATGCACTGATGCCACGCCTGAAGGCGGCCTGGCAGGCCAGCGAAGAACTGGGCAACCGCCTGTTCCAGGTTGAGTTCCTCACCACCCTGGCTGGCGATGCGATGATCACGATGTGCTATCACCGCCCGCTGGACGAGGCCTGGGAAGTGGAAGCCCGGCAACTGGCTGACGCGCTGGGCGCGAGCGTTATCGGCCGTTCCAAGGGCAAGCGCCTGGTTATCGGCCGTGACTACGCGGTGGAAAAACTCGATGTGGCTGGCCGCGTGTTCAGTTACCGCCAGCCGGAGGGTGCGTTCACCCAGCCCAACGGCGCAGTGAACCAGAAGATGCTCAGCTGGGCCTTCGAGGCCATTGGCGAGCGTGAGGATGACTTGCTGGAGCTGTATTGCGGCAACGGCAACTTCACCCTGCCGCTGGCCACGCGTGTACGCCAGGTGCTGGCCACCGAAATCAGCAAGACGTCGGTCAATGCCGCACTGAGCAACCTCGACGAGAACGCTGTGGATAACGTGCGGCTGGTACGTTTGTCGGCAGAGGAACTGACCCAGGCACTGAATGAGGTGCGGCCGTTCCGGCGCCTGGAAGGCATCGACCTGAAGAGTTATCAGTTCGGTACAGTGTTCGTCGACCCACCGCGTGCGGGGATGGACCCGGATACCTGCGAGCTGACCCGTCGCTTCGAACGCATCCTGTACATTTCGTGCAACCCGGAAACACTGGCAGCGAACATTGCCCAGTTGCAGGACACCCACCGTATCGAGCGCTGTGCATTGTTTGACCAGTTCCCGTATACCCACCATATGGAAAGTGGGGTTCTGCTGGTTCGGCGCTGATCGTTGTATCGCCGGGGCTGCTTTGCAGCCCATTCGCGGGCAAGCCCGCTCCCACATTGATCGGCGTCGGTGTACGCAGATCGTTGTAGGAGCGGGCTTGCCCGCGAATGGGCCGCAAAGCGGCCCCAAGCTTCACCTCAGAAGTCGAAGAAGACGGTCTCCCCTTCCCCCTGAATACGGATATCGAAGCGATATGCCGTCTTCCCATCCACTTCACAACGCTTGGCAATCAAGGTTTCACACCGCTGCGGCTGCTCGATCAGGTTGAGCACCGGGCACTTGGCATTGGCCTGGGCCTCATCATCGAAATACAGGCGCGTGTGCAGGTGGATGTTGATGCCACGGGCAAACAGGCTGATGTTGATGTGCGGTGCCATCGGCACGCCAGCAGCGTTGTTCACCACACCCGGCTTGACCGTGTACAGCGTCCACTCACCGGCATCGAAGGTGGTAGCCGTGCGGCCAAAGCTGTTGAAGGCGTTTTCCAGGTTGTAGGCATCCTGGTACTCACCGTTGGCGTCGGCCTGCCACACTTCCAGGAACGAATCGCGCACCAGGTGGCCGTTCCCGTCATATACGTGGCCGATCAGCAGAATGTGCTCGCCCGGGGCGTCCGGCTTGGCCAGGCAGTTCCAGATTTCCTGGTCGCGGGTCGGGTTGCCGGCGGCTTCCAGGGCCAGGCCGATGTGCACGTAGGGGCCGGCAGTCTGCGAAGGGGTTTCCGGCAGCAGTTCGATGGGCATGGCGGGGTCCTCAGCAGTTTTCGAAGTGGGTCTTGCGCTGGCCGCGCAGCACGATGTCGAAGCGGTAGGCCAGGCAGTCCATCGGGTTGGCGTTGCTCATGTCGAGCTTGGCGATCAACTGCTGCACGGCTTGCGGGTTGGCGATCGACTTGACGATCGGGCACATCGGAATCAGCGGGTCACCTTCGAAGTACAACTGGGTGATCAACTTGGTGGCGATCGACGGGCCGCTGATGGCGAAGTGGATATGCGCCGGGCGCCAGTCGTTCGGGCCGTTGCGCCATGGGTACGGGCCCGGCTTGATGGTGCGGAAGCTGTAGTAGCCGTCGCGGTCGGTCAGGCATCGGCCAACACCACCGAAGTTCGGGTCCAGTGGCGCCAGGTAGCGGTCGTTCTTGTGGCGATAGCGGCCGCCGGCGTTGGCTTGCCACATCTCCACCAAGGTGTTCGGCACAGGCTTGCCGTACTGGTCGACGACACGGCCGGCGACGATGATGCGCTCGCCGATTGGCAGGCCACCGTTATTGAAATTCAGCAGCAGATCATGGTCGTGGGCGCCGAAGCCCAGGTGGGAAAAGTCTGGACCAGTGGTTTCGCTGATCGACTGCGGAATGCTGACCAGTGCCTGGCGCGGCGAGCGGGCAACGGACGTCTTGTAGTCAGGCGTAAGGGCTTTAGGGTGCCAGTTGCGATCACGGATCACGAAGCGGCTGTTGTCCTGGGCGGGCATGCCGGTTTCCTCTCTTGGAATTGTGAGAACGCCTGGGCGTGGCAGGCGGACTTGCAGTTTCCGGCAGGCGGTACGCGATGAATATTGAAATCGACCACTCGATCCATAACCAGATGGTTATGTATCAACACCTCAGCCTGACACGTACCGCCTTCGTGAACTAATCTTTGTCTTCTTGTTTCACGCTCGGGAGAGCATTCATGGAATGGCGAAAAGGCCGACGCAGCGACAACGTGGTCGATGCCCGAGGCGAAGGTGGCGGCGGTGGCATGCGTTTCGGCGGCGGCAAGGGGCTGGGCCTCGGGGCGATCCTGCTGATCGTCGGTATCGGTTGGCTCACCGGGCAGGACCCGTTGCAGATTCTTGGCCAGCTTGCCGGCCAGATGGAGCAGCAACAACAGCAGTCGGCGCCCAGTGGTGCGGGCGGCAAGGCGCCACCGGCAAACGACCAGCAAGCCGAGTTCGTTGCCTCTGTGCTGGGCGACACCGAGGACACCTGGAAAGCGCTCTTTGCCGAAGCCGGCAAGCAATACCGCGACCCCAAACTGGTGCTGTTCAGCGGCCAGGTCAACTCGGCCTGTGGTTTTGCCTCGGCAGCGGTCGGGCCGTTCTATTGCCCGGCGGACCAGCGGGTGTATCTGGACATGTCGTTCTTCCGCGAAATGGAAACCCGCTTCGCTGCAGCTGGCGACTTCGCCCAGGCCTACGTGATCGCCCACGAAATCGGCCACCATGTGCAGACACTGCTGGGGGTTTCGGCCAAGGTCGATGCCGCACGACGCGCCGGCCAGCGCATGGAGGGCGACAACGGCCTGTTGGTGCGCCAGGAGTTGCAGGCCGACTGCCTGGCCGGCGTATGGGCCTATCAGGCGCAGAAACGCCTGAACTGGCTGGAGCCAGGCGATGTCGAGGAAGCCCTGAATGCGGCCAATGCCATTGGCGACGACCGCCTGCAGCAGCAAAGCCGCGGGCGCGTGGTGCCGGACTCGTTCACCCACGGCACCTCGGCGCAGCGGGTGCGCTGGTTCAAGACCGGGTTTGCCGAAGGTGAAGTGAACCGCTGCGATACCTTCAGCGCGCGCACCCTCTGAAACCCGGTCCAACAGCGAACGAGTGAAAGCGCGTGCTGATGTTTTTGCTGAAAAAGCGTTTCAGCTTCCTCAATCATTGCCGATAACACCTGCACGAATCAGCGGGCATCCAGAACAATAACGCCTGGCGATCGAAGATCAAGAGAGCGAAATCAACTTCTGGAGAGCGTGCATGAACAGCTGGTTCGCCAACATCAGCGTCAATCTTAAACTCGGCCTGGGCTTCGGCCTGGTGCTGGTCCTCACCGGCCTGCTGGCCCTCACCGGCTGGACCAGCCTGGGCAGCCTGATCGACCGCAGCAACTGGATGGGCGACATCGGCCAGTTGAACAAGGACCTCACCAATCTGCGCATTGCGCGCCTGCAGTACATGATTGCCAACGGCGACGATACCGCCGCCGCCAACACCCTGGCCAAGCTGGACGCATTCAGCAAGCAGCAGGCCTACCTGGCCACCACCTTCAAAAGCCCGGAGAACGTCAAGCTGCTGGGTGAGCTGGGCGAAACCATCAGCGCCTACAAGCTGTCGCTGAACAAGATGCGCCAGGGCTACGACGCCACCCGCGCGGCGCGCGTTTCCATGGACAGCTCGGCCATCCTCGCCGACCAGGCCATGGATGCGCTCAGCCAGGAAGTGATGGCTCGCCCCGAGGCCGACAGCGTGCGCCTGGCCCAGTACCAGCTGATCAGCAAGGCCCGCCAGCAACTGCTGCAGGTGCGTATTGATGTGCGTGGTTACATCGCCGAAAACAGCAGCGCCAACGAACAGGCCGCGCTGCGCCAGCTGGATGCAGCACTGGCCGATACCGACAACCTCAAGCGCCAGCTGCCCAGCGAAGACGCGCGCCTGCAGCAGTTCGAAAACGCGGTACTGGCCTATCGTGACGCGGTACGCCAGTTCCGCGACGCGGTTGCCAACATCACCACCTCGCGCGCCGAAATGACCGTGCAGGGCGCCGACATCGTCAAGCGCAGCGACGCGCTGTACCAGATCCAGCTAGAGCGCCGTGACATCGAGAGTACCCAGGCCCGTAGCCTGCAGGCCATTGCCACACTGCTGGCGCTGCTGGTCGGCGTGCTGGCGGCGGTACTGATCACCCGCCAGATCACTCGCCCCTTGCAAGACACCCTGGCGGCCGTGGAAAAGATCGCCAGCGGCGACCTTACCCAGCACATGCGCGTCACCCGCCGCGACGAACTGGGTGTGCTGCAGCAAGGCATCGCGCGCATGGGCACCACCCTGCGCGAGCTGATCAGCGGCATCCGCGATGGCGTCACCCAGATCGCCAGCGCCGCCGAAGAGCTGTCGGCAGTCACCGAACAGACCAGCGCGGGCGCCAACAGTCAGAAGGTCGAGACCGACCAGGTGGCCACCGCCATGCACGAAATGGCCGCCACCGTACAGGAAGTGGCGCGCAATGCCGAGCAGGCCTCACATGCAGCCACCGGTGCCGATGACGAAGCCCGGGCCGGCGACCGCGTGGTAGGCGAAGCGATTGGCCAGATCGAACGCCTGGCCGAAGACATGCACCGCTCTACCGAGGCGATGAACCTGCTGCAGCAGGAAAGCCAGAAGATTGGTAGCGTGATGGACGTGATCAAGTCGGTGGCCGAACAGACCAACCTGCTGGCGCTCAACGCGGCGATCGAGGCGGCACGCGCCGGCGAGGCAGGCCGTGGCTTTGCCGTGGTTGCCGACGAAGTGCGCGGCTTGGCCCAGCGCACGCAAAAGTCTACCGAAGAGATCGAAGAGCTGATTGCCGGCCTGCAGCACGGTACCCAGCAAGTGGCGAGTGCCATGGAGGGCAGCCGTACCCTGACCGACAGCAGCGTCGAACTGGCGCGCAAGGCCGGGTCATCGCTGGAGAGCATTACCAGTACGGTATCGAGCATCCAGTCGATGAACCAGCAGATTGCTGCGGCGGCAGAGCAGCAGAGTGCGGTGGCTGAAGAGATCAGCCGAAGCATCCTGAATGTGCGCGATGTGTCAGAGCAAACCGCGGCAGCCAGTGACGAGACGGCAGCGTCGAGTGTGGAGCTGGCGCGGTTGGGTGGGCAGTTGCAGACATTGGTCAGCCAGTTCCGCGTCTGACCGACCGCCCGGATTCGCGGGTAAACCCGCCCCTACAGATGTAGCAGGGGGTTTACCCGCGAATGAGTCAGCACGGCTTGCACAGCATCACTTGACGATCATCCCCACCCCACGCCCACGTGGATCAGAAGCGGTCTCAAGCTTCGCTCCATCGACTCGAATCGCCTGGATGTCACCCATCTCCCAGCCCTGGTCCTCCAGCACATAGCCCATCTTCTTCAGCTCGTCAGCTACAGGACCGGTCAGCGGCGCATAGCTGTCGAAGTAGATGGTGTCCTTGGGCAGCAACTGATGGTGCACGCGCTGCGTCGCCACCGCCTTGTCCAGCGGCATGCCGTAGTCGTACAGGTTGTTCATCACCTGGAAGATCGAGGTAAAGATCCGTGAACCACCCGGGGTACCGATAACCAGCTCGACCTTGCCATCGCGGGTCATCAGGCTGGGACTCATCGACGACAGCATGCGCTTGCCCGGTTCGATCGCGTTGGCATCACCACCGACCACGCCAAAGGCGTTCGCCGCCCCCGGTTTGGCGCTGAAATCATCCATCTCGTCGTTGAGCAGGAAACCGGCGCCCTTCACCACCACACCACTGCCGTAGTCGAGGTTGAGGGTGTAGGTATTGCTGACCGCGTTGCCCTGCTTGTCGATGATCGAGAAATGCGTGGTCTGGTGCGGTTCGAGGCCCGGCTTGACCTTGTCGGTCTCGGAGATGGCCTTCGGGTTGACCTGGGCTGCGCGCTTGGCCAGGTAATCCTTGGCCACCAGCTGGTCCACCGGCACCTTGGTGAAGGCCGGGTCGCCCAGGTAGTCGGCGCGGTCGGCGAACACCCGCTTCTCGATCTCGGCCAACAGGTGGATGTACTGCGCCGAGTTATGCGCCACCCCTTTGAAGTCGGCCGCGCGGTCTTCCTTGATGCCCAGCAACTGGGCCAGCGCCACACCGCCGGAGCTCGGTGGCGGCGCGGTATACACCACATTGCCACGCCAGCTCACGGCCATCGGTTCACGCCATACCGCCTTGTAGTCCTTAAGGTCGTCTTTGGTAATCAGGCCTTTGTCAGCCTGCATCTGCGCCACCAGCAAATCGGCGGTCTTGCCTTGATAGAACTCGCTCACGCCCTTGTCGGCTATACGCTCCAGGGTCTGGGCCATTTCCGGCTGCTTGAACAGCTCGCCGACCTTCATGTTGCCGAAGTAATCGTTGAAGTTGGTCGCGGTCTTGAACATGCCCTGGGCATCGTTGCGGTACTGGTACTGCTTTTCTGCCACCTTGAAGCCGTTTTTCGCATAGCCGATGGCCGGGGTCAGCAACTCGCTCCAGGGCAGCTTGCCGAACTTCTGGTGCGCCTCCCACAGGCCCATTACCGTACCGGGTACACCTGCGGCACGTGCCCCGACCAGGCTGAGGTTCTCGATGACCTCGCCCTTGTCGTCCAGGTACATGTTGCGTGTGGCGGCCTTGGGCGCGACTTCGCGGTAGTCGAGGAAGTAAGGCTTGCCTTCGACGAACAGGGTCATGAAGCCGCCACCGCCGATGTTACCGGCCTCCGGGTAAGTCACCGCCAGGGTGAAGGCGGTCGCCACTGCCGCGTCTACCGCGTTGCCGCCCTTTTTCAGAATATCGGCGGCCACCTGTGCACCATATTGATCGGGGGCGGCCACCGCGCCGCCCTCCAGCGTGGCGGCGTAAACCGAGGAACAGCTCAGGATCGCGGCTGCGAGAGCCAGGTACTGGAAAGGGACAATGCGCATGACACTTCCTTGGTGTTGTTTTTGTCGAGCACTCAGTAAGGCCGAAGCGCTTCGACTGTGCAATCAACCGTCGGAAGTTTCGCCGCCTGTGGACAGGATTTGTCGCGATCAGGCAACTCAGCAGGCGTACATGGCCAGCTTGCGCTGGATGAAATCCAGGAAGCACTGGATGCGCAGCGCCAACTGGGTGTTGCGGTAATACACCGCGTGGATCGGCTGACGGTAGCCATTATTGGCCTCGCTCAGCAGCACCTGCAGGCGCCCTGTACGGATATCTTCGTGGGTCATGAAGTGCGACAGGCTGACGATGCCCTCCCCGGCCAGCGCCAGCTGGCGCAGGGTTTCGCCGCTGGAAGCGACCAGCGTCGGGCGGATGCTCCAGCGATCGCCCTGAGCGTGGCGTAGCGGCCAATGATTGAGCGACTCAGGTTGGCTGAAGCCGAGCAGACAGTGGTCGGCCAGCTCCTCGACCTGCCGTGGCGTGCCGTGCTGCTCCAGGTAGGCCGGACTGGCCAGCACCTGCACCGGACTGCAACCCAGGCTGCGCGCATGCAGGCTGGAGTCGGCCAGTTCACCGATGCGGATCGCCACGTCGGTGCTCTGCTCCAGCAGGTCGATGATCAGGTCGTCAGTGTTAAGCTCCAGTTCGATGCCCGGGTACTGGCGGCGGAACTCGCCGATCCACGGCAGGATGGCATGCAGCATGAACGGCGCCGCAGCATTGATGCGCAATCGCCCGGTCGGGGTCTGGCGGTTCATCGAAAGACGCTCTTCCATCTCGTCCATCTGCTGCAGGATCAGCCGCGAGCGCTCAAGAAAATAACGACCCTCTTCGGTAAGGTCCATGCGCCGGGTGGTGCGGTTGACCAGCGTGGTGCCCAGCTTGCCCTCCAGGCGCGACAGGGTGCGGCTGACGGCAGACGGGGTCTGGCCCATCTGCTCGGCAGCAGCGGAAATCGAGCCGCAGTCGATGACGGCGACGAATACCTGGAGTTCTTCGGATCGGGTTTTCACATCTAGGCCTGTGGTTGGTCTGTGCAAGGATTAGATAACCGCTTGTCGAGGCCAAGTCCAGCGGCGCCTGTACGGGCCTATTCGCGGGCTTGCCCGCTCCCACAAGTACTGCAAAGTCCTTGAAACCTGCGTAATACCTGTGGGAGCGGGCAAGCCCGCGAATAGGCCCGTACAGGCATAAAATTACTGTGCCTTGCCAAACACCTTGTCCAGATGGGCCTCATAAGCTGCCAACGCCGCCGGCACATCCGGGCGCTTCATCACATCCACAGCCAGGAAGGTCGGCAGGCCGGTCATACCCAGGAACTGGTTGGCCTTGTGGAACGGGAAGTACACGGCATCCACCCCTTTGCCTTCGAAGAAATCGCTGGGGTCATCGAACGCCTGCTGCGGCGCGTTCCAGGTCAGCGACAACATGTATTGCTTGCCGTGCACCAAACCACCGCTGCCGTATTTTTGCGAGTGGTCCGAACGGGTACGGCCATCATTGGCATACAGGCTGCCGTGGCCGGCAGTGAATACCTCGTCGATGTACTTCTTAACGGTCCACGGCGCGCCCATCCACCAGCCGGGCATCTGATAGATCACCACATCGGCCCAGAGGAATTTCTCCACCTCTTCCTGGGCATCGTAGCCGCCGTCGATGAACGTCTGGCGCACATCGAAACCGGCGCGGTCCAGGTGAGCGATGGCCGCTTCGTGCAAGGTCGCGTTGAGACGGCCTTCGGAGTGAGCGAACTGTTTACCACCATTGAGCAGAAGGATCTTTTTCATGCTGGCCTCCACGGCCGAATCAAAAATTGATGCCGGCAGGTTAGAGGCTCGCGGGGGCGGGATACAGCGGTGACAGGGCAAAATACAATTGATCAGAAGTCACGAATGAACAACGCATTATTGCCGTAGAATCGACTCACCACCCATCACCGAGTAGCGCCCCATGAGTGAGCCGTTCGCCTTTATCCTCAAAGCCAAGACCCGCCCGGAAATGGCTGATGCGTTCGAAAACCTGTTCCGTCCCTACGTCGAGCCAAGCCGCCAGGAACCCGGCTGCATCGAATACCACATGCTGCGCGACCAGCAGGACCCGAGCCTGTTTGTGTTCTTCGAAGTGTGGGCCGACAAGGCCGCGCTGGACGTGCACTCGGCCCTCCCGCACATGGCCGCCTTCTTCGAAAAGCGCATGGACTACCTGGAGCGCGATTTCGATATCCAGAGGGTCGACATGCTCAGCGCTTCGTCCGCTAGCCGCTGATCAGCAGATGGCCGCCGAGTGCGGCCAGGCCGATGAAAAAACAACGCTTGAACAGCAGCGCGCTGATCCGCTGACGCAGCCACTGCCCCGCCAGCATGCCGAGCAAGGCCGGCGCCAGCATCAGCAGCGACGCTCCTAGCGCCTGGCCACCCAAGGCATCCTGCCCGGCCAGGCCTAGGGCCAAGGCCAGGGTCGACACCGTAAACGACAAGCCCAGGGCCTGGATCATCTGCTCGCGGTTCAACCCCAGGCTCTGCAGGTAAGGCACCGCTGGCATCACGAACACCCCGGTCGACGCCGTGACCACTCCCGTGACCAGCCCGCAAAGCGGTCCCAGCCAGCGCTCGTGTCCCGGTTTCACATGCAGGCCCAAGCCGACCAACCCATACAACGCATAGACCAGCAAGGCGCCCCCCAGCGCGTGCGCAGCCCATGGGCCGCTGTTGATTCCCACCCAGGCGCTGCCCAGCAAAGTGCCGACAAAGATCAATATCAGCATCGGCCCCAGGCGGACCAACAACCCGCGCAGGTGCCCGCCGCAGGCCAACTGCCACAGGTTGGTGAGGGTCGAGGGCACGATCAGCAAAGCGGCAGCCTGCGCTGGCGACATAGCCAGGCCCAACAGGCCCATGGCAATGGTCGGCAGGCCCAGGCCAATGACCCCCTTCACTGCGCCAGCCAGCAGGAAGGTCAGTACAACCAGCAACGACAGTGCCGGGCCAATGTTCTGGTAGAAAGCGAGCAAGGTAGTCATGGGGCCGATGATGGCGCACCCCGGGCAACGTGAGAATCTGCCATATACTCAGCCAGCCTCTTGCCAGGACAGAGCCACATGCATTTCGACCTGATCGACCTCAAGCTGTTCCTACACACCCTGGAGTGCGGCAACATTACCGCCGGCGCCAGCCGCAGCCATCTGTCGCTGCCGGCAGCCAGTGCGCGCATTCGCGCCATGGAAGCATCGCTGGGCATTCCCTTGCTGGAACGTAACCGCCGTGGCGTACAACCAACGCCGGCTGGCCAGGCACTCTTGCAGCATGCACGGCTGATAACGCAGCAGGTCGAACGCCTGCAATTCGACCTGGGCCAATACGCGCAAGGGCAGCAAGGCCAAGTGCGCCTGCTGTGCAACACCGCAGCGCTGACCGAATACCTGCCCGAACTGCTGGCCAGCTATCTGGCTGATAACCCGGGAGTCAGTGTGGACGTGCAAGAGCTGCCGAGTTTGCGCATCGTGCAGGCAATTACCCAAGGCATGGCCGACCTGGGCATCGTTTCCACTGCTGCCCCTTGCGAGCACCTGCAGACCCGGCCTTTTCGAGACGACCCACTGGTGCTGGTGACTCCGCTGAGCCACCCTCTGGCCAGTGCGCTGGCGCCAAGCTTCGTCGATAGTCTGGCCCATGGCTATGTAGGCCTGGGGGCGGTCAGTGCATTGGGATTGTACCTGGAAGAGCAAGCGCTGCATGAGGGGCAGCGCATGCAGGTTCGGGTGCGTGCGGAGGGGTTTGATGGGGTGATCCGCATGGTCGCGGGCGGGGCCGGAATCGGGGTGGTGCCGCTGGCAGCGGTGCAGCGCTGGCAAGGCATGCTGCCGTTGCACTGGGTTGCGCTGCAGGAGCCATGGGCCAACCGCCGGTTGCTGGTGTGCGCGCGGGATTTTGCGACATTGCCGGGCTATGCCGCAGCATTGGTGACCACCCTCACCCGTTGAAGCGTCAGTGCCTACACAGTAAGTGCATTTTTTCGGCCGGTCGCACACAATCCCCCATCGCACCACGAAAAAGGATTTTCCAGTGGCATCGATCTACCAGCTCAAACCGCGCTTCCAGGCCCTGCTGCGCCCAGCAGTCCAGCGCCTTTACGACCGCGGTGTCACCGCCAACCAGGTTACCGTCGCCGCCGCCGTGGTGTCGGTCCTGGTGGGCCTGCTGCTGGCCGCCCTCCCCCACGTTACCTGGCTGTTCATCCTGATACCGGTGTGGATGCTGCTGCGCATGGCACTGAACGCCGTTGACGGCATGCTGGCCAGGGAGTTCGGCCAGCAATCTACCCTCGGCGCCTACCTCAACGAACTCTGCGACGTGATTGCCGACGCCGCCCTGTACCTGCCCTTCGCCCTGCTGACCGGGGTTTCTCCGGTGCTGGTGGTGCTGGTGGTGGTGTGTGCCACCTTCAGCGAATACGCCGGCGTCATGGGCCCGCTGGCTGGCGCCTCGCGCCGTTACGACGGCCCCATGGGCAAAAGCGACCGGGCCTTTGCCTTCGGCGTGCTGGGCACCGGGGTCGCTTTTGGCCTGCTGAATGGCAGCTGGATCAATGGCCTGCTGCTGGTCATCCTCGCGCTCTCGCTCTATACCCTCTACAACCGGGTTCGCCAGGGGCTGGCCGAAACCCGCTGAGCCCAAAGCCGCCGCAAAAAGGACGTTGATAATGCGCCAAGCGCAAGCGCTGCACTTCTCCACCCATGACGGTGTCGAGTTGCACTACCGTCATTGGTCTGCCACCCGCAACGAGCACCAGCCACGCCGGGCCGTGGTGATGTTCCACCGCGGCCATGAACACGGCGGGCGCATGGCCCACCTGGCCGATGAACTGGACATGCCGGGCTATGACTTCTTCGCCTGGGATGCCCGCGGCCATGGCCAGTCGCCAGGCGCACGCGGCGACAGCCCAGGGTTCGCCACCAGCGTGCGCGACGTGCAAACCTTCATCGAACATATCCAGACCCATCACGGCATCGCCGAGCACGACCTGGTGGTGCTGGCGCAAAGCGTCGGCGCGGTGCTGATTGCCACCTGGGCCCACGACTACGCGCCCAAGGTACGCTGCCTGGTGCTGGCCTCGCCCGCGTTCAAGGTCAAGCTGTACGTGCCATTCGCCCGCCTTGGCCTGAAGCTGCTCAAGGCCTGGCGCGGCAACTTCTTCGTCAACAGCTACGTCAAGCCACGCCTGCTCACTCACGACCCCGAGCGGGTGATGTCGTACGTGGCCGACCCGCTGATCAGCCGGCCGATTTCGGTGACCATGCTGCTGGGCCTGTACGAAGCCGCTGACCGGGTGGTGGCGGATGCCCAGGCCATTCAGATACCAACCCAGTTGCTGGTATCCGGGGCCGACTTCGTGGTCGAGCGCCAACCGCAGGAGCGCTTTTTCGAACGGCTGGGCAGCACGCGCAAGGAAATGCACATTCTGCCGGGCTTCTTCCACGACACCCTCGGTGAGCGTGACCGGGCGCACGCCCTGAAGCGCATCGAACGGTTTGTGGAGCACTGCTTCACCAGCCCCGCCGCCCGGCCCTCACTGCTCGATGCCGACAAGACGGGCCCCAGTTGCGCCGAAGCCGAAAGCCTGGCCGCACCGTTGCCGCGCCACTCGCCGCGTGACCTTTACTGGCGCGCCACCCGCGCCGGGCTTAGCCTGGGCAAGGGGTTGTCTGCGGGGGTGAAACTGGGCTTCGACACCGGCTTCGATTCGGGCAGCACGCTCGACTACGTGTACCGCAACCAACCGACCGGCAAGGGCCAGCTGGGCCGCCTGGTCGACCAGAACTACCTCGACGCCATCGGCTGGCGTGGCATTCGCCAGCGCAAGCTGCACGTCGAAGAACTGCTGCGCCTGGCCATCGCCCGACTGCGCGAACAACAGCGGCCTGTGCACATTGTCGATATCGCCGCCGGCCATGGCCGCTACATCCTCGAAGCCCTGCAAGACCTTGAGCAGTTGCCGGACTCGATCCTGCTGCGCGACTACAGCGAGCTTAACGTGCAGCAAGGCAGCGCGCTGATCACTGAGAAGGGCCTGGCCGACATCGCCCGTTTCGTCCAGGGCGATGCCTTCGACCGCCAGAGCCTGGCCACGCTGGAGCAACCGCCGACCCTGGCGGTGGTCTCGGGGCTCTACGAACTGTTCCCCAGCAACCAACTGGTGGGCAACTCGCTGGCCGGCCTGGCCGATGCCGTGGAAGATGGCGGTTATCTGCTCTACACCGGCCAGCCGTGGCACCCGCAACTGGAGATGATCGCCCGCGCCCTTACCAGCCACCGGGGTGGCGAGGCCTGGGTGATGCGACGCCGCAGCCAGGCCGAAATGGACCAGTTGGTAGAGGCGGCCGGTTTCCGCAAGCTGGCCCAGCGCATCGATGAATGGGGGATTTTCAGCGTCAGCCTGGCACAGCGAGTGCGCTGAATGAACCCACCACGCGAGCCAGGGCTGATCCGCCGGGGCGTGTTCTGGCTTCTGCTGCTGGGGCCGTTGTTTTTCCTCAGCTATGGGCTGGCGAACAACCATACCGCCGGGCGCAGTGATGTCGGCAACCTGGTGTTCGGCTGGGAGCGCTGCATGCCGCTGTGGCCCTGGACGATCATCCCGTACTGGTCGATCGACTTGCTTTACGGGCTGTCTTTTCTGCTGCCGCGCACACGCCAGGAAATGGACCGGCACGCGCTGGCACTGCTCAGCGCACAAGTGATCAGTGTCACCTGCTTCCTGCTGTGGCCGCTGCGGTTCACCTTCGAACGGCCGGAGCTGGATGGGCTGTTCGGCTGGCTGTTCGATGTACTGATGGGCTTCGACAAACCGTTCAACCAGGCGCCATCGCTGCACATTGCGCTGCTGGTGATCATCTGGACGATGTTTGCCCGGCATGTGCAGCACCAGCCCTGGCGATGGCTGATGCATGGCTGGATGGCGTTGATCGGGGTGTCGGTACTGACCACCTGGCAGCATCATTTCATCGATGTACCCACGGGTGCATTGGCGGGGTTTGCCTGCGCCTGGCTGTGGCCGCATCAGGGGCAACTGCCCTGGCAGCAGGCGCACCTTGCACGGGATGCCAAGCGCTGGCGGATGGCGTTTTATTATGCCGTGGGCGCTGTTTTGTGCGCTGTGCCTGCCGTTGTGTCGGGCGGTGCCTGGTTGTGGTTGGCCTGGCCGGCCGTGTCGCTGGCACTGGTTGCGCTGAACTATGGTGTGTTGGGTGCAGGCGGGTTTCAGAAAGGCGCCGATGGCCACTTGTCGAGTGCGGCCAGCTGGCTGCTGGCACCATACCTGGTCGGTGCGTGGGTCAATTCGCGGCTATGGACCCGGCACCATCCGCAAGCCGATGAAGTGTGCGATGGCGTGTACCTGGGGAGGATCCCAGGGCGCAGCACGCCGTTCGCTGCGATTGTCGATTTGTGCGCCGAGTTGCCGTGCAAAGCTCAAGGCAGCGCCAACCTTTGCAGGAGCGGCCTTGTGTTGCGAAAGGGCTGCGCAGCAGCCCCGGCAATGTCTGCTGCGAAGCTGAAAAACCGGGGCCGCTTCGCGCCCCTTTCGCAACACAAGGCCGCTCCCTCGGCCGCGCCAGCCTTTGAGTATCAGTGTTTCCCTACCCTGGACCTGATAGCGCCGGACGCTGCCCTGTTACAACAGGCCGCCAACGCCATCGAACGCCTGCGCGCCAAAGGCCCCTTACTGGTGTGCTGTGCTCTGGGCTATTCACGCAGCGCCAGCGCCGTGGCCGCCTGGCTGCTGCTCTCCGGCCGCTGCAGCGACGCCCAGCAGGCCGAAGCATTGATCCGCAAAGCCCGCCCCGGCAGCATTCTGCACCCGGCACACCGCCTGGCCTTGCAACAGCTTGGAGCACAGCCATGAACCTGCGTGTGGTAGCCAGCCTGCTGGGTCGCGGCAAACAGCTGGAACGCTTGTCCGACGGCCTCACCCTGCTGGCCCTGGCCTACGGCCTTGCACCTTTGTTGGGTGCCCCACTTCAGCCGCTGGCCAGCCTGCTGTGCGGCGTGCTGCTGGTGCTAGGCGTAATGCACAAGTACTGGGCCATCCGCGTGGCCATAGATACCGAACTGTTCACCCACCTCGCCAGCAGCAACCACCTGGCAGCGGACACCCAGGCCCTGGACCGCGCCCTGTTCGAGCTGAAACTGAAACCGCAGGCCACGGACGCCCGCGCCTGGCCTGATCGCAGCCAGGCCGCACTGAACCTGTTGCGCCGCCAGGGTGTGTGCCTGGGCCTGCAGTTGTCGCTGGCCTTGGCTACCCTGCTGACACTGCCTTTGAAGGGATGACCACCGATCCATGCTCGCCAACCTGACCGCCTACCTCATCACCTCCGCCGCCCGTCTGATCACGGGTGCCCGCGCCCTGTGGCTGGGTTGCACGCCGCTGCCAGTGCAGCGCCTGTACTTCGCCAACCACAGCAGCCACGGTGACTTCGTGCTGCTGTGGGCTTCACTGCCGCAGCCCTTGCGCAAACGCACCCGCCCGGTGGCCGGCGCGGACTACTGGGCCAAACCGGGCATCCGCGATTTTCTCATTCGCAAGGTGTTCAACGGCGTATTGATCGACCGCCAACGCAGCGAAGGCCAGGGCAGCCCGCTACAGCCGATCCTTGAAGCCGTGGCTCAAGGCGACTCGCTGATCTTCTTCCCGGAAGGCACGCGTAATCTGGGCGACGAGCCACTGATGCCGTTCAGAAGCGGGTTGTACCACCTGGCCGCGGCCAACCCCGACGTCGAACTGGTACCGGTATGGATCGCCAATCTCAACCGGGTGATGCCCAAAGGCCGCGCCCTGCCCCTGCCGTTGCTGTGCACACTGAGCTTTGGCGAACCGCTGCACCTGCACGCAGATGAAAGCAAGCAGGCCTTTCTCGAGCGGGCCAGCCAGGCCCTGCTGACCCTGGCCCCGAAGGATGCCTGACATGGACGACAACACCCTTTTCCTGTTCGCCGGCATCGGCGCCCTGCTGCTGCTCGCCAGCGTGACCGGCCGCCTGCTGAAGTGGCGCGCCGGCCCGGCGCCACACGCGGTGATCGACAACCTCAACGCTCGCATCAACGCCTGGTGGGTGATGGTGCTGGTGATCGGCATCGCTTTCCTGTTCGGTAAATACGGCGTGATCGTGCTGTTCTATGGCGTGTCGTTCTACGCCCTGCGCGAGTTCATGACCCTCACCCCGACCCGGCGCAGCGACTACCCGGCGCTGGTGGCAGCGTTTTATGTGGCACTGCCGGTGCAGTACGTGCTGATCGCCATGGACTGGTACGGCCTGTTCAGCATCTTCATCCCGGTGTACCTGTTCCTGCTGCTGCCGATTTTGGCCAGCTTCGGCGGCGATACCACACGCTTTCTCGAACGGGCGTCAAAGGTGCAGTGGGGGCTGATGATCGCGGTGTACTGCGTATCGTCGGTGCCCGCCTTGATGACCCTGGACATCCCCGGCTACGAGGGGCGGAACCTGCTGCTGATCGCCTGGCTGATCCTGGTGGTGCAGATCAGCGACGTGCTGCAATACGTGTGCGGCAAGCTGTTTGGCAAGCACAAGGTGGCCCCCAACCTGTCACCGTCCAAGACCGTAGAAGGGTTGGCCGGCGGCGTGGCACTGGCCACCCTGATCGGCGCCCTGTTGTGCTGGATCACCCCGTTCACCTTCTGGCAGGCCGCGCTGATGGCGTTGGCGGTCAACGCCATGGGCTTCTTCGGCGGGCTGGTGATGTCGGCGATCAAGCGCGACCGCGGGGTGAAGGACTGGGGCCATATGATCGAAGGCCACGGCGGCATGCTCGATCGCATGGACTCGGTGTGCTTTGCCGCGCCGGTGTTCTTCCACTTTGTGCGGTACTGGTGGGCGTAGCGAATGCGTGCATCTGCGATCAGTGTGAAAGCGAAAATCTGCACTGTAACGCGGACGTTGATACCCCCCTGGGGTATCGACCATCACTGTACCGGCTACTTGAGATAAGACCGCAACAACGTAGCCACCTTGTCCGCCTCGTCCTGCCGTTCCTCGGCACTCAGGCCGTCCGCTACGAGGTGATCGCGGATGTGCCCTTCCATCACCTCGGCCATCAGCCCGTTCACCGCACCGCGCACGGCAGCGATCTGCTGCAGGATCGCCAGGCAGTCCTTGTCCTGCTCCAGCGCCGTCTCCAGAGCGGCGGCTTGGCCTTTGATTTTACGCACCCGGGTCAACAGCTGCTTCTTGCTCTTCAGGGTATGTGCCATTGGGTTTCACACCGCGCTAGGTATACTGGGGTATAGTATATTTCTGGTTCTTCCGGGAGCATGATAAACCATGACGACACAAACCTCAGACCGTTGGCAGCACAGCCATCAGTTCCACACCAGCAACCTGGGCGCCGAGCGCAAGACACGCCTGGCGGTGTGGCTTACCACCGTGATGATGGTGGCGGAAATTGCCGGTGGGTGGTTCTTCAACTCCATGGCATTGCTGGCCGATGGCTGGCACATGAGCTCCCATGCCCTGGCCCTGGGCCTGTCTTTGCTCGCCTACGCTGCCGCACGGCGCTATGCCGCTGACCGACGGTTTGCCTTTGGCACCTGGAAAATCGAGATTCTCGGCGGCTACTCCAGCGCCCTGCTGTTGCTGGGGGTGGCCGGGCTTATGGTGTTTCAGTCGGTGGAGCGGCTGCTGTCACCGGGACCAATCCACTATGACGAGGCAATATCCATCGCCGTGGTGGGTCTTGCCGTCAACCTGACCTGCGCCTGGCTGCTGCGCGATGACCACCACCATCATGACCATCATGGGCACGGCCATCATCATGAGCACGGCCATCATCACCATGACCTGAATCTGCGTTCGGCCTACCTGCATGTACTGGCCGATGCCGCCACCTCGGTCTTGGCCATCGTTGCCTTGCTGGCTGGCAAGTTCTGGGGCGCCAGCTGGCTCGACCCGGTCATGGGCCTGGTGGGTGCATTGCTGGTGGCGCTGTGGGCCCGCGGCCTGCTGCGCGATACCGGGCGGGTGCTGCTGGATGCGGAGATGGACGCGCCTGTGGTGGAAGAAATCCGCGAAGTGGTCACGCAGTTGCCGGTGCCGGCCAGCATCACCGATCTGCACGTGTGGCGGGTGGGCAAGGACCAATACGCCTGCATCCTTGGCCTAGTCACCCACGGTGCCCTCAGCGCCGACAGCGTACGCCGGGCATTGGGCGTGCATGAAGAGCTGGCGCACATCACCGTCGAGGTAAACCGCCTGGCATAGCGCGAGCAGACACCTGGACGTCGAGCCCAGGCAACTGCGGCTCGGCCGTTGGGCCTATGGTGACCAGTCATTCAGCCAGTCACCAGGAGTTGTGCCATGTCCGATTTCATCACCGTCCTGCGCGAAACCTGCCCGACGCCGGTCGTGGACGCCACCAAGTGGAAGCGCATCGGCGGCGATCCGCACACCGTCAACCTCAATGCCTACCTGTCGGCCGACGGCAGCAAAATCATGGGCACCTGGATCTGCACCCCGGGCAAGTTCGAGGTCAACTACGATAAATGGGAGTTCTGCCACTTCCTCGATGGCTACTGCATCATCACCCCGGAAGGCGAAGAGCCGAAGCACCTGAAAGCGGGTGATGTGTTCGTGATTGAGCCAGGCATGAAAGGTACCTGGGAAGTGGTCGAGACTGTACGCAAGTATTTCGTCTTCGCCTGACTTGTAGGCGTGGGTTTACCCGCGAATGCGGCGGTGAGGCTTCTGCAGCATTCGCGGGTGAACCCGCTCCTGCAACGGCCACGCAATACCTGTAAGCGTGGACAAAAAAAATCGCGAAGCAGACGCCCTTCCCTCTGGTGCGCAGTTACAGAGGGAAGGCCGCCTGGCCCGCGATGAAATCCACCTCTTGCATCAATCCTTCTTGCGATAATCCTCGACGATGGCCGAGAAGTCCTTGCCACCCTCACCTCGCAAACTCATGGCCTGATACAACTGTTGGGCCACGGCACCGAGAATCACCGGTTGGTGTGCCTGGCGTGCCGCTTCGGTGGCCAGCCCCAGGTCCTTGAGCATGAGTTCGGCGCCAAAGCCACCGGTGTAGCCACGCGATGCCGGTGCGGTTTCGATGATGCCCGGCCACGGGTTGTAGGTGTCCGAGCTCCAGCAACGCCCGGTCGAACTGTTGATGATGCCGGCCAGCACCTTGGTATCGATGCCCAACGCGTTACCCAGGGCCATGGCCTCGGATACGCCGATCATCGAAATGCCTAACAGCAGGTTATTGCAGATCTTGGCGATCTGGCCGGTACCGACTTCCCCGCAGTGCACAATGTTGCGGCCCATCTGCTCCAGTACCGGCTTGAGGCTGGCGAACAACTCGGTACTGGCGCCAACCATGAACGTCAGAGTGCCGGCCGCGGCGCCGCCAGTACCACCGGAAACCGGCGCATCACCCATGTCCACGCCCTTCGCCGCTGCGGCCTTGGACACATCACGTGCGGTCTGCGGGTCGATGGTGCTGCAGTCAACGGTCGGCGTGCCAGGGCGAATGCCGGCCAGTACGCCGTCCTCGTTCAAATACACGCTACGTACATGGGCTGCGGCCGGCAGCATGGTGATCACCAGCTCGCTGTTGGCCGCCGCGTCCTTGGGCGAGGGGCTGATCTGCCCGCCCAGTTCTGCCAGCTCTGCCAGCACGACCTTGTTCAGGTCGAACAGGTTCAGCTGATGCCCGGCCTTGATCAGGTTGCGGGCCATGGGCGCGCCCATGTTGCCCAGGCCGATGAATGCGATACGCATGACGTACTCCTTAGCGCAGGCTAATGGTGGTGTTCACACCGTCGTTGACGCTGTCGTCATCGAACCAGCGAGCAGTGACAGTCTTGGTCTGAGTGTAGAACTGCACCACTTGCTTGCCGTACGGCCCGAGATCACCGAGCTTGGAACCACGCGAGCCGGTGAAGCTGAAGAACGGTACGGGTACCGGGATCGGGATGTTGATGCCGACCTGGCCGATATCAATTTCGCTCTGGAACTTGCGTGCTGCCGCGCCGCTCTGGGTGAACAGGCCGGTGCCGTTGCCAAACGGGTTGGCGTTGACCAGGGCGATGGCCTCGTCAAGCGTATCGACTTCCAGGGTCACCAGCACCGGGCCGAAGATTTCCTGGGTATACACCTGCATGTCGGTCTTCACGCCCGAGAACAGGGTCGGGCCGACGAAGTTGCCTTGCTCATAGCCCGGTACCTTGACATCACGGCCGTCGAGTTCCAGCTTGGCGCCTTCCTTGATACCGCTTTCGATCAGGCCCAGCACACGCTCCTTGGCACGCTTGGAAACCACCGGGCCAACGTCGGTGCCCGGCTCGCAGCCTGCATTGACCTTGAGCTTGCTGGCAGCCTCCTTGATATCCGGCAACCATTCGCGGGCCTTGCCCACCAACACTGCCACCGAGGTGGCCATGCAGCGCTGGCCCGCCGCGCCGAAGGCAGCACCGACCAGCGCATTGATGGTTTGCGTGCGATTGGCATCAGGCAGCACCACCGCATGGTTCTTGGCGCCCATCATTGACTGCACACGCTTGCCATGCTGGCTGCCGAGGTTGTACACGTGCGTACCGACTTCAGTAGAGCCCACGAAGGAAATCGCCTTGATGTCCTGGTGGGTGCAAATGGCATCCACCACCTGCTTGCCGCCGTGCACCACGTTCAGCACGCCGGCCGGTACGCCGGCTTCCAGCGCCAGCTCGACCAGTAGCATGGTCGACAGCGGGTCCTGCTCGGACGGTTTGAGCACGAAGGTGTTGCCGCAGACGATGGCCATGGGGAACATCCACAGCGGGATCATCGCCGGGAAGTTGAACGGGGTGATGCCAGCGCACACACCGATCGGCTGGCGCAAGGTGTAGGTATCGACACCGCCGGCGACGTTCTCGGCGAATTCGCCCATCTGCAGGGTGCCAATGGACGCCGCGTGCTCGACCACTTCCAGGCCGCGGAAGATATCGCCTTCGGCGTCGGCCAGGGTCTTGCCCTGCTCGGCGCTGAGTACCTGGGCAATGCGTTTGGTGTGTTCGCGGATCAGCGCCTGCAGCTTGAGCATGATGCGCATGCGCGCGCCGATCGGGGTGTCACGCCAGGTCTGGAATGCGCGGTGTGCGGCGGCCACGGCTGCATCGACTTCCTCGACGGTGGCGAACGGTACGCGCGCCAGCACCTCTTGGGTGGCCGGGTTGACGATGTCACGCCATTCGGTGGTTCTGGACTCGACCCACTGGCCGTCGATCAGCAGCTTGACCTGCTCAACCTTGGTGCTGTTAGGGGATTGCGGTGCGTTCATCTGCGTTCTCCTTGGAATTATTGTCGGGACGAGATCGCCAGCGCCGGGCAAACGCGAGGTGGCGTCCTGAGGCTTGTTTCGAGTATAGATGTGCAAACATCCAACAAGAACGCACAAAAAAACCGGATCATCATGCAAAAAGACCTCACATCCCTGAGCGCGCTCAACTGGGACGATTTGAAGTTCTTCCTCGAAGTGGCTCGCACCCGCAAGGCCAGCAGTGCTGCCAAACGGCTGAGCGTGGACTACACCACCGTGTCGCGACGCATCAGCTCGCTGGAGGGGGCGCTGGGCACCTTGCTGTTCGAGAAATCGCGCACCAACGGCTTTGTGCTGACCGCCGAGGGCCAGCGCCTGTTGGGCTATGCCGAATCCATCGAGAGCACGCTGCACATGGCTTGCGAGCAGGTGTCCGGGTCGGGGGTGGCATTGTCGGGCCATGTGCGCATGGGCTGTACCGAGGGCTTTGGCAGCTTCTTCATCACGCCGCAGCTAAGCCACTTCGTCGACGCCTACCCGGCGATTTCGGTGGACATCCTGCCGTTGCCGCACTTCATCAGCCTGTCCAAGCGTGAGGCGGACATCGTCATCGCGCTGGAGCGGCCCGAGCATGGGCCTTATGTGTGCTGCAAGCTGTGCGACTACCGCTTGCGCCTGTACGCGACCCAGGATTACCTGGACAGCCACGCGCCGATCCGCCAGGTGGGGGATTTGGCCAAACACCCGTTCATCAGTTACGTGGATGACCTGGCGTTCAGCTCCGAGCTGCTGTACCTGGCCAACCTGATCCCCAACGCCAGCGCGCATCTGCGCAGTACCAGCGTGATCGCGCAGTACACGGCAGCGCTGCAGGGGCGCGGGCTGGCGATATTGCCGTGCTTCCTCGCCGCGCAGGACCCGCGATTGGTCACGGTGTTGCCGGAGGAGATCGAGGTGACGCGGCAATTCTGGATGTATTGCCGGGAGGATCTTCGCAAGCTCAAGCGGATTACCCTGTTGTGGGATTACATCCGTGGGGTGACCGAGGCGAATGCGCCGTTGTTGATGGGGCAAACCCGCGAGATACGCTTTGCCCAGGAATGATGGGCCTGCGCATTTCCGAAGGCAACACAGCCCCTGTAGGAGCGGGCTTGCCCGCGAACACCGGCAAAGCCGGTGCCAGGCCGCGTTGCCCGCGCCTACAGGGGATATGTGACAGCCCGTGCGGCGACGATCAGTAGGACGCTACCACGATGGACACCCGACGGTTCTCGGTACGCCCGGCGCTGGTGCGGTTGTCCGCCACCGGCTGGCTGCTGCCCAGGCCGCGGCTCTGAATGTTCTGCGCCTGCATGCCAACCCCCACCAGCGCCTTGGTCACGCTTTGCGCGCGGCGCTCGGACAGCTGCTGGTTATACGCAGCCTTGCCCGACGAGTCGGCATGCCCGTCCACCCGCACGCCCTGGATACCAACGCCGAGCAGCGCCTTGCCGATGCGCTCGACAATCGCCTGGCTCTGGCCGTTGAGGCTGTCCAGATCGCTGCCGAACAGCACTTTGCCAGACAAGTCGTAGGCCCAACCTTCATCGGTCGGGGTGAAACCTTCGCGCTTGAGCACAGCAATCTGTTCTGGGGTAAGGCCCTTGGGGGGTGCGCTCTGACAACCGGTCAGCGCCAGCATGGCGAGCAACAAGGCCCAAAGCGGGAATCGCAAAGCTTGCATCACGGGTTCAACTCCTGTTCCTGATTTCGTTGGCGGACCGTTCCGTCTGCGCCACTTGCCAATGGCCACGGCGTTTGCGCTTGGCCTGGTACATTGCCGCATCGGCGGCATTGAGGAGACTGGCCGGGTCAGCGCCGTCATCCGGGTAATAGGCAATACCGACGCTCAGCGAGGTGGAGATACTGCGGCCACTGTCCAGTTGCACCGGCAACTTCATGCTGGCAACGATCTTCTCGGCAATGTGTTCGGCGTCCTCGCGCGAATGCAAAGGCGTCAACAGCACGGCAAACTCGTCGCCCCCCAGGCGCGCCACCAGGTCTTGCTCGCGCAGCTGGGCGCGCACACGTTCGGCCACGCTGATCAACACCTCGTCACCCACGGCGTGGCCAAGGGTGTCGTTGATCTGCTTGAAGTGGTCGCTGTCAAGGAACAGCACTGCCAGATGGTCTTGCTGGCGCGCCGCATTTTGCACGCTGCGGCTCAGGCGCCCTTCAAAGAAGGCGCGGTTGGGCAAGCCGGTCAGGCTGTCGTGGCTGGCCTGGTGGGCCAGGGTCTGGTTTTCGCTCTGCAGGTGGCTATGCCACACCTCCAGTTCATCCAGCAGCGCATTGAAGTCGTTACCCAGTTCGTTGAGCTCGGCAATCGGCGCTTCTGGTACGCGCCGGTCGAAGCGGCGCTCGCGGCGGGCGGCATGGGCGACACTGGCCAGGCCACGCAGGGGGCGGGTGATATCGCTGAGCAGGCGCCGCGACAGATACTGGGCAGCCAAAGCGCTGAGCACCGTGCAGAACAGAATCCCGGCCAAGCCGCTGAACAGGAACAGCAACAGGCTCCTGCCCTGGCCTGCCAGCTCGATGTGCCCAACCTGCTGGTTCTGGTGCACGATAGGCAGAATGACCGGCTCTTCCAGCAAGGCAGTGGCAACCTGCACCTCCAGCTGCGCGAGCATGCCGGTATTGTCGCGTTGCCAGTGCGCCAGTTGCTCGCCCTCGTTGTTGAAGACCTTGGCCTCGGCCACTTCTTCGGTACTGGCAATCAACGCCAGCGATTCATTGGCGGCGGCGCTGTCATCGAACACCACCGCCGCTTCTACGGTGTAGTTGATCGAGCGGGCGATCAGCTGCAGGTTATGGTTGGCATAGACACGCAGGGCGAGCACGCCCAGCAGGGTAAGAGAGATACCCGCCAGGCCAACGGCAAGCAAGGCGACGCTAAGGTGGCCACGGCCCAGCACCGAGCGCAGGGTCGGGCGCACGGTACGCTTGCGGGTCGGCTTCATGGCTGCCCCGCCCGGCGCCGCGACAATTGCAGCACGCTGGGGTGAATGTGCACGCCAGAGCGTGCCACCGAGTCGAGATTGACTTCAAAGGCCACCTGCTGGTCGCTGACCCGCAGGCAGAACAGGCTGCCGACCGTGCAGGGGTCATCCGCCTCGCTGATGCTCAGCACCGGGCGGCCGCCGATACGCTGGAACAGTCGATCCCGCTGGCCCTGGTCAAGCTTGCCGATGTAGATGGCATCGCAGGCCTGGGCTACCTGGGTGTCTTCTGCCAGCAGGCGCCGCACCTGCAGCGGCCGGCCAGACTCCTGGACATGGCCCTTGATGAGATCGTCGGCATACTCGGTCGGGCCGACCAGGCACAGGCGCAAAGGAGAGGGTTCAACGGGCCAGCGGGCGTAGCTGAAGATTCCCAGTACTACCTGGGTGACTGCCTTGGCGCGTTGCTGTGCCTGGGCGGCAGTTGTACCGGGGTCTGCCTGGGCAGCGCCTGCAGAAAGGAACAGGACGGCCAGCAATAGCGAAAGCGCACAGCTTGTCACTCGCCTTGCGGCCATGTTCATGTGGGAAATCCCTTTAAGCCCCTTCCGATATCGGCGCAACGATAGCACATGGCCGCTTTATTGTATGAGCATGCGGCCACGTGTAATGGGTTTCATGGCCCTAGACCTGTTCGAGCATCAACCCGGAAATACGCCGTACTTTGCGCGCCACCGCTTCTTCGAAGATGCCTTGGCGTGGCTCAACCAGGCTGAAGCAGTGCTTGGCCCGGGTGATGCCGGTGTACACCAGTTCCTTGGTCAGCACCGGGTTGAGCGCATCCGGCAGCACCAGGGCAGTGTGGCTGAACTCCGAGCCCTGGGACTTGTGCACGGTCATGGCGAATACCGTTTCCACTTCGTTGAGCCGGCTCGGCAGAACGAACCGCACACCACCACTGCCATCGTTGCGCGGGAAGGCCACACGCAGCAGCGGCTGGCCATGCTCATCCGGCAGGCGCAGGGCAATGCCGATGTCACCGTTCATCAGACCCAGGCCGTAGTCGTTGCGGGTCACCAGCACCGGGCGCCCTTCGTACCAAGGCTGCTGGATGTCGATCAGACCGGCATTGTGCAGCACCCGAGCCACCCGCTCGTTGAGGCCTTCGACACCCCAGGCACCCCGGCGCACCGCGCACAGCAGCTGGAAATCTTCGAAACTGCGCAACACCTTGCTCGCCCATTGCTCCCAGGCGGGATCGTCAAAGGCGGTATCAAGTACCGGCCGGTAACGGCCAAGGGTGCGCAGGTAGCTGCGGTAGCCTTGCGGGCCATCGGTCCCGCGGTTCAGGCCGTCGAGTAGCAGGCGGTCGAAAGCACGATCCTGCTCGTGCTTGAGCGCCAGGCTGTGCACGTCGGCCGGCGCCGTGGCCAGCAGGTTGCGCGCCGCGTGAGCGTCCTGACGATTGACCAGTCTGGCCAACTGGCCGATACCGCTGCCTTCACCGAAACGCCTTGAGAACCGCAGCATCACCACTTGCTGCGCCAATGGGTGGCGCTGCTCATCGCCGGTCTTGAGGCCACTGCCGGCCAGCGACTCGCCACTGATCTGCTGAAGCCACGCTGCAGTCGCCGGCGAGTAAAAGCCCTCCTCAGCATCCCGGCACAGGTCACCCAGCACCGCGCCGGCCTCAACCGAAGCCAACTGGTCCTTGTCGCCCAGCAGCACCAGACGCGCCCGCGGCGGCAAGGCATCGAGCAGGTTGGCCATCATTTCCAGGTCGATCATCGACGCCTCGTCGACCACCAGCACATCCAACGGCAACGGGTTGCCAGCATGGTGGCGGAAGTGCCGCGAGCCCGGGCGGCTACCGAGCAGGCGATGCACGGTGCTGACTTCAGTAGGGATTTGCCCGCGTACTTCGGCGCTGACTTGCAGGCGCTCGACTTGCTGGCCAATGGATTCGGTCAGGCGCGCAGCGGCCTTGCCGGTCGGTGCAGCCAGACGGATGCGCAGTGGCCTGCCCTGCTCCACTGCCGGTGCCTGCAGCAACGCCAGCAGGCGCACCACGGTGGTCGTCTTGCCAGTACCGGGGCCGCCAGTGATGATGCTGAAACCGGCACGGGTGGCCAAGGCACAGGCGAGCTTCTGCCAGTCCACCTGGCCAGCTGGTGCGCCGCCCTCGAACAGTTGCGCCAGGCGCTCTGGCAGGTCTGCAGGCGGTGCTTCGGCCTGACTCAGGCGCTGGCGCAGGGCATGGTCGATGCGCCGTTCGTAACTCCAGTAACGGCGCAGGTAAAGGCGCTCGCCACTGCGTACCAGTGGCCGCGCTTGCTGGCCAGGCGTATCACCTGCGGCCACCAGCGGGCTAGCGATGATGCGCTGAAGCCAGGCATTCAAGTCGAGGTTGGCCAGCAGTTGCGATGGCAATAGCAAGGGGCCGATCAGGGCATCACCTTCCGGCGGCAACGACAGGGCGAAATCTGGCTCGGCCAAGGTTTGTTGCAGGTCGAGGCAGACATGCCCGTGCCCAAGTTGATGGCTGGCCAGCGCTGCCGCCAGCAACAGCAAGGGATCACTGCCAGGGGCGCGCTCTCCCAGGAACGAGACGAATGCGCGGTCCAGGGCTCGTAGCCAGCCCCGCTCAACCCAGCGGTCGAGCAATTGCAGCAGGTCAGCGCTGTTGTGCTGTGGTGCCAGCGCCAGCAGGTGCTCTGCGTGCAACGGGGTGGGCAACAGGTCGACAAGGCTTCGGCTCATGGCGCAACTCCGGCAAACAGGTCCTGCTGTACCGGCGCGTGCTCGCCACGGAACAGCGCATCGAGGCTTTCGATCAGCTCACGCGGTGGCTTGGCGTGGTACACACCGTGGCCGCTGCTGCTGGCACCGCGCAGGAAGATGAACAGGGCGCCGCCAACATGGCGGTCATAATCGTAGTCCGCCAGCCGCGCGCGCAACTGGCGGTGCAGGGCCAGCAGGTACAGCACATACTGCAGGTCGTAGCGGTGCTCAAGAATCGCCTTTTCCATGGCCATGGCATCGTAGGCCTGGATGTCCGCACCCAGCCAGTTGGACTTGTAGTCGGTCACGTAGTAACGCCCGTCCAGCTCGAACGCCAGGTCGATGAACCCTTTGAACATGCCGTTGAGCACTGTCGGCTGCGCAGCCGGGCGCACCAGACCGGGATGGGTGTAACGCGCCACCAGGCGATCGAGTTGTTCTGCGTCGACCCGGTGGCTGGCGAACCAGAACTCCATTTCGATCTGGTAATGACGCAGCTGGCCCAGGGTTACGCTCTGGTCGCCGCCCGGCAGCGGCAATGCCTCGCCCAGCAAACGTTGCATCCAGTGGCTCAGGGTGGGGATCCAGCCGGCCCAGTCACGGCGATTGCAGCGCTGGCCAACGGTACGCTCGATCAGTTGAGGGTTGCCGCTGACCTCGCAGAAGCCCTCACGGCCCGCCCACTCCAGCAAACCATGAAGGAAGGTGCCGGGGTTAGGCCCCCGCGGGAAGCGATGGATATCGCCGCTGTCGGCCGGGACTTCACGCAACATCTGGGCATCGGCCACCTCGTCATCCAGCAGTTGCTGGGCCTGCGAGCTGTCGGCGCCGAGGGTCTGATCACCGACACGAAGGGCACTGTAGGAAGCGATCCACCAGTGCTCGGCAGCCGCACGACGTGGCCTGCGTGCTGGCAGCAGTTCACGTTCGGCGTGTGGCATGCGATACATCTGCTCGTCCGCCTGTGGCAAGCCTGGGCAAGTGATGTGCGGGCAACCTGCCGCCAAAGCCTGCAACCAGTCCGTCAGTTGCGCCGAGCCAGCCAAGGCAAGGCCGCCCCCCAGCAGGTAGCCAAAAGCCGAGCGGTGCAGCTGCGAGCTCTTCTGATTACCGCGCTTGAGGTCGGCGACACCCAGCCAGCAAGCATGCTGGGCGCGAGTCAGGGCCACGTAGAGCAGGCGCAGGTCTTCGGCCAGGCGCTCGTCGTCAGCGCGCTCGATCTGCTCCTGGTCAGGTGTAAGGGTGACGTGGGCGTTACCTTCGCTGTCATGCCACGCCAGCGGCAGACGGCTGCCATCCACCGGTTTGCTGGTGCAGATGAATGGCAGGTAGACCAAGGGATATTCCAGGCCCTTGGATTTGTGGATGGTCACCACCTTGACCAACTGTTCGTCGCTCTCCAGGCGCAGGATCTGCTCTTCACCGGCCTGCCCGGAACTGGCCAGGTGCTCGGCCAGGTGGCGGATAAGCGCCTGTTCGCCGTCCAGCTCGCCAGCAGCCTGCTGCAGCAGCTCGGCCAGGTGCAGCAGGTTGGTCAGCACCCGCTCGCCATCACTGCGGCGGATCAGCGTGCGCGGTAGCTGGAAGTCATGCAGCAGGTGGCGCAACATCGGCAACACCCCCTGGCGCTGCCAGGTGTCGCGGTAAAGACGAAAACGCATCACCCAGCTCTCCCAGACCCGCTCGTCCTGGTTAAGCCGGTCCAGCGCAGCCAGCGACAGGCCCAGTGTCAGGCTGGCCAGAGCAGCCTTGAGCAGGCGCTCCGAGTCAGGCTCGGCGCAGGCCTTGAGCCAGACCAACAGGTCGTGGGCTTCCTGGGCGGCAAACACCGAGTCCTTGTCGGACAGGTACACACTGCGCACCTCGCGAGCGGCCAGTTCGGCGCGGACCATCTGCGCCTCATGGCCATCGCGCACCAGAATGGCGATGTCCGAGGGCAAGCAGGCGCGCAATTCGCCTTCGGCATTCTGGAAACCCGCCGTGCCCTGCTGGCCGCCATTGAGCAAGGCAACAATATGGCTGGCGCAACTGGCGGCCAGTTGCTGGCGGTAAACGCTGCTGGAGACTGGCTCTTCACTTTCCAGCTGCCAGCATTGCAGGGCTGCACTGACTTCACCGTCAATCAGCAGCTGTTCGCCACGCCCCTTGGCGCGCACCTCGATGAATGGCAGCGGGTTGTCATCGGCCTCGCGGAACAGGAATGCACCCCGCCCCGCTTCACGCGCCTCGGCCTGCAGGAACACCTGGTTGACCGCCGCCACCATGGCTTTGCTGGAACGGTAGTTGGTGTCCAGGCTGTGCAGGCGGCCGCTGGTGGCACGTCGCGCGGCGAGGTAGGTGTAGATGTCGGCACCCCGGAAGGCGTAGATCGCCTGCTTGGGGTCGCCGATCATGAACAGGCCGGTTTCTGCGCGATTTTCGCTGATCTGGTAAATGCGCTCGAAAATACCGTACTGAACCGGGTCGGTGTCCTGGAATTCGTCGATCAGCGCTACCGGGAACTGCTCACGGATCAGACTGGCCAGGCGCTCGCCGGCCTCGCTGGCGAGTGCGTGCTGCAAGCGCACGAGCATGTCGTCGAAGCCCATTTCTGCACGCCGGCGCTTCTCCACTTCGAAACGCGCCGATACCCAACTGGCCGCGTGCTCGAGCAGCGGGGCATCCGGGCTGTCCAGGGCCTGCAATTGTTGCTGCAAGTGCTGCATGGCGTTGAGGGCTGGGTGCTCGGGAGGTTCTCCCTTCCAGGCCTCGGCCATGCCCGCCGGGGTCAGCCGGGTAAAGCCGGTGCCCAAGTCGAGCTCTACCAGTTGCTCATCGCTGGCCCAAGCGCAGAGCTTGTCGAACCAGGGCTCGAAGTAACGGGCTTGCATCTTGCGGCCGTCGACCTGCTTGGCAGCCAGCGCATCGCGGCAGATTTGCCGCAGCTCCTCGGCCCACTGCGCCCATGGCGCCTTGATCCGCGCCAACTGCGCGCCACGTTGCTGCAGCGACGCCTGGATCAATGCGGCGGGCTCTGGCCCATCCTGCTGGACGCGCACACGGCCGAACAACGGGCGAATGCGCGGCAGCAGGGCGTCGGGGCTCCCCCAGTTGCCGCGTACCCAGGTCAAAGCGTCACCTTGCATCCCATAGCAGAAGCGCCGCCAGTAATCGCGCATGACCTGGCCCAACAACTCACTGTGGTCGGTTTCCAAGGTCTGGGTGAACAGGCTGCCGCTGTCGAAGGCATGCTCGCGCAGCATGCGCTGGCACCAGCCATGGATGGTCGATACCGCAGCCTCGTCCATCCACTGCACGGCGATTTCCAACCGGCCGGCGCAGCGCGGCCAAGTCTCTTGCGGGTAATCGTCACGCAGTTGGTGCAACAGCGGATCAGCGCCTTCCAGCTCACCACGGAAGAACCGTGCGGCTTCAGCCAGGCGGGCGCGGATGCGCTCGCGCAGCTCTTTGGTGGCGGCGTCGGTGAAGGTCACCACGAGGATCTGCGGTGGCAGCAGCTCACGCTCGAAGCCCTGCTCGCCACCGTGCCCGAGGATCAGGCGCAGGTACAGCGCCGAAATGGTGAAAGTCTTGCCCGTGCCAGCGCTGGCCTCGATCAGCTGGCTACCGTGCAGGGGGAAACTCAGTGCCAGCGGACGGTCCTGGGTCATGCGCCTTTCTCCGGGTTGCCCAAGGTCTGCCAAGGGGCGGTGAACAACGGGCGGTACAAGGTCTCGCACCAGCCTTCAAACGTTTCGTCAGCGGTGAGTGCTGCAAAGTCCCGGAACTGGCGGGCCAAGGCAATGCTTTCACTCCGTTCGCCAAAGCTGGTGCGTTCGTCGCCTTCGTAGGCACGAGCTGCTGCGGCCATGGCTTTATCGGCATCGTCTTGGGCCAACCAGGCGAACGCGGTCTTGGCCGCGACTGGCAACGGCGCATTCATTGCCGCCTGACGGGCCACCAACAGGTCGCCCAGCAGTTGCGCGGCCAGTGCTTGCGGCAGCGGCGCAAGCAACAGGGTCAGGTCACTGGCTACCAATGCACTGTTATAGGGGTAGCCCGCTGCACAGGCCGCCAGGTGCGTAACCCAGGGCGCGATAAGGCGGTGCCACTTCAGGTTGTTGCGCCCGGCACTGATGGTGTTGGGTACTGTGGTGATGCTGAGCAGGCTCTGGTCTTCCGCCTGGAACACCCGGCCCAGCCAGCCTTCCAGACGGTGCTGACCGTGCTCGAAATGCACCGGCAAAGCGCCCTCGACCAGCTGTGGCCAGCGTTGCAGCAATTGCTGGTGACGTTGCAGCAGGTCCGGCAGCGGTTCGATCAACTCGTTTTGCAGCAGTTCGCCGAAACCGGCTAGTGGCAGTAAGCCGCAGGCCTGCAGGCGTCGGGCCTGGGCGCGCAAGGCCTGTTCGGCGTTGTCAGGTGCGGCCAAGGCGGCGCCAAGCAGGCTTTCACTGGCGCCGTAGCGTTGCAGGGTATCGAGGACGAAGGGCTCTTCGTCCGGGGTGGGCGCTTCCAGCGCCTCAAAGTACACCTTCAAGCGCTGGCTGAAGAAGTGCCGCACCGGGTGGCGCAAGAAATCATTCAGCTGGTGCAGACTCAGGGCTTCAGCGTCCTGATATGGCGGCAGGCCCGGCTCGCTCTGCTCGTCTGCCTCGCCCTGCTGGTGCAGCACCTGCCATTCATGGGCATAGCTGAACAGTGCGCTGCCCTTCTGGAAGTACCGAGGGCTGAATGGCTGCAGCGGGTGCTCCTGGGTCAGTGCGTGCAACAGTTGCTCGCCCGGTTTCGCGGGCTGCCCCTGCTGCGCGTCGGCCAAATGCCAGCCCGCAGCAATGTGATCGCGCAGCTGGCCGATCAGCACCGAGGCCGGGCGTTCGCTGTTGTCGCGGATACTGCGCCCCACCCAGCTGACATACAGTTGGTCACGTGCCGACAGTAGCGCTTCAAGCAGCAGGTAACGGTCGTCTTCGCGGCGTGAGCGGTCACCGGGGCGATAGTCGCTGGCCATCAGGTCGAAGTCCAGCGGTTGCTGCGCACGCGGGTAGTCGCCATCGTTCATGCCCAGCAGGCAGACCACCCTGAACGGGATGGCGCGCATGGGCATGAGTGTGCAGAAGTTGACCGAGCCGGCGAGGAAACGTTGCGACAGCTTGCCTTGATCGAGGCCCGACAGCCAGGCTTCACGCACCACGGTAAGCGGTAGCGGGTCGTGCAGGCCGACGGTCTCGCACACTTCAAGCCAGCTATCGCGCAGATCCTGCAACTGCATCAACAGGAATTCATCACCTTCGTCCTCGGCGAGGAAGAACACGTTCAGCAAGGCATGCAGTCGCTCGCCCCACTGGCTGACGGTAGCAGGCTCGGACAAGGCCTGGCAGGCAACTTCGAGCGCATCAAGCAACGCGACCAGCGGGCCGATCAGTGCCGCGTCCAGGCCACCGATTTCATCGTAGGGTTCAATGCCATCACAGGCCTCACCCACCCCCACCGCATAACCCAACAGCATGCGGCGCAGGCCGAAACGCCAACTGTTCTGTTCAAGCCCGGCGGGCAAGCCCAGGCTCGCCCGCTGCTCGGCGTCAAGGCCCCAACGGATGCCAGCGCCCTCGATCCAGCGGTGCAGCGTGGGCAGGTCGTTTTCGCGGATGCCGAAGCGGGCGCGGACTGCCGGCACGTCCAGCAGGTCGAGCACTTCGCTGACCGCGAAGCGGCTGTCAGGCAGTTTGAGCAGGTGCTCCAGCGCGATCAGCAAAGGCTCGCGGCCACGCTGGCCCTGGTCTGTCAGGGTGAACGGGATGTATCGCGGGTCGTTGCGCTGCAACTGGCCGAAGACGGCACGGATATGTGGCGCGTAAGTGTCGATGTCCGGCAGCATGACGATCACGTCGCGCGGGCGCAAACTAGGGTCGGCGCTGAAGCGGGCCAACAGCTGGTCGTGGAGGATCTCCACTTCACGTTGCGGGCTGTGCGCGATATGGAAGCGGATCGAGCGGTCTTTTGTGGTGTCGACTGGCGGCCACAGTTCGCGGCTCTCGGCGAGCGGGCGCAACTCCAGAATGTCGTCCTGCAGTTCGTTGAGCAGCGTGGTGGGCGAACCGTCGCTGAACAGGTCGATGCGGCCGTCGCTGAACACGCCCTGGTAGCTGCCCGGGTCGTCATAGCTGTCGAGCAGGTTGATGTAGTCGCGGCCTTGTTTACCCCAGGCTGCCAGTAACGGATGGGCATGCTGGTGCAGCGTCTGGTCGTCCAGTTGCAAGGGCATGCCTTGCTTGCGTTGCTGGCGTTTGTACTGATGGCGCAACAGGTCCTTGTCGGCAACGATATCGGCCCAGTGATGACGGCATGGGTTGTGTACGCACAACAGAACCTGACTGAAACGCGACAGGCCTGCCAGCGCTTCCAGGGCCTGGGCCGGCAGCGAAGAGATACCGAACACGATCACCCTCGATGGCAGCCCTGCAGGCGCCTGCTCCAGGCTGTTGATGCGCTCGATGAAGCGTTGGTGTACTCCGGCGCGGCTCTGTGCCATGCCTTGCTCGCCAACATCCTCCAGCAATGCTCGCCACAGCTCGGCTTGCCAGCGGTTGCCTGGCGGCAGGACTTTGCGCTCGCCGCGGGCCGTGTTGATGACATGCTCGCCAGTGGCCCAGTCCTTGAGCCAATCGGCGCGGTAGACCTGGTACTGGTCGAACAGGTCGGCCAGGCGCTCGGCCAGCTGGTAGCGCTTGCGCAAGTCACTGTCGTCGGTGAGGAAGCGCCGCAGTGGCTCGAAATGCGGCCGCTCAATGAGCGCTGGCAACAGGCGCATCAGGCGCCAGGTCAGGGGTGCCTTGTCGAGCAGAGACACTTCGGGAATTTCGCTACGGCCCAGCACGCTGCGGTAGAGCTGCCACATAAAGCTACCGGGCAGTTGCACATCGATTGCAGCGGCGATGCCGCATCCACCCAGATCATCCTCCAGCGGATCTTCGGCCAGGGCCAGCTTGAGCCATTGGGCGATACCGTTGCTTTGCACCAGGGCAATTTCGTTTTCCAGAGGCGCCAGCGGGTAGCGACGCATCCAGCTCACTACCAGGCTACGCAGGTCGTCGAGGCGGTTGCCGTGGACGATCATGAAGCCTGGGTGGAGATGGGCGGTGTTGAGCATCGGAAGGTCTCTGGAGGCGCTGATGGCTGAGAGGGGAACGATATCACGCGTACATGAAACGGCCGAATGCCATCAGGCCGCGGGAGCGGGCGTGCTCGCAGGTATTCGAGCAGGCACAGGCTTTTTTGCCCACAAAGACAAAACCCCTACCTGCATG
>NZ_JBICJS010000001.1:0-119765 GCF_043103305.1 Pseudomonas sp. YQ_5
AAAAAGCCCGCTCACGCAGGCCACGGAGGCCACGTGAGCGGGCTGTGCCCCGCAATGTTTCAGGCAATGGGAATTCAGGCGAACGCCGGCACCACTTCCTTGATGAACAGCTCCAGCGACTTTTTCTTCTCGGCGTGGGGCAGGCTGTTGTCGCACCAGAAGCTGAACTCGTCGACGCCCAGTTCCTGGTAGTACTTGATGCGCGCGATGATTTCTTCCGGGGTGCCGATCATGGTGTTCTTGCGGATGTTCTCCAGCTGGAACGCCGGCACTTCGGCGAATTTCGACTCCGGGCTCGGCTCCAGGAAGCCATTTACCGGGGTGGTCTTGTTGCCGAACCAGGCATCGAACGTGCGGTAGAAGCGCGAGATGGCCTGGGCGCCAACTTTCCAGCCTTCCGGATCAGCCGGACTGTGCACATGGGTGTGGCGCAGCACCATCAGTTGTGGGCGCGGCACGTCTGGGTTGTTGTCCAGGGCGGCCTGGAACTTGTTCTTCAGGTCCAGCACTTCTTCGTCCCCCTTCATCAGCGGGGTGACCATGACATTGCAACCATTGGCAACGGCGAAGTTGTGCGAGTCCGGGTCGCGGGCGGCGATCCACATAGGCGGCGTGGCGTTGAACGGCTTCGGTACGCTGGTGGAGGTCGGGAACTTGTAGACTTCGCCATCGTGGGCGTAGTCGCCTTCCCACAGCTTTCGCACGACGGGCACCATCTCTCGCAGCGCCTTGCCTCCATCGGTGGCGGGCATGCCACCTGCCATGCGGTCGAATTCGAACTGATAGGCGCCGCGGGCCAGGCCCACTTCCATACGACCGTTACTGATCACGTCGAGCAGTGCGCATTCGCCCGCAACGCGGATCGGGTTCCAGAACGGCGCGATGATGGTGCCGGCGCCCAGGCGGATCTTCTCGGTGCGTGCGGCCAGGTAGGCCAGCAGTGGCATCGGGCTTGGCGAAATGGTGTATTCCATGGCGTGGTGTTCGCCGATCCACACGGTGCTGAAACCGCCGTTCTCGGCCATCAGGGTCAGTTCGGTCAGGTCTTCGAACAGCTGGCGGTGGCTGACCTGTTCATCCCAACGTTCCATGTGCACGAACAACGAAAATTTCATGGGTTTTTCCTCAACGCTTGTTGTTACCCGTCAGTAAAGCGGGCTTCAGTGTGGGAGCGGGCTTGCCCGCGAAACAGAACACGCGGTGGGTGGCACCGGCTTCGCCGGTGTTCGCGGGCAAGCCCGCTCCCACAGGGGTCTGCGTCGAATTGCAGGCTTCAGGCAAAGGCCGGTAGGCTGGCCATTTTGCCGCGGCAGTACACCATGGGCCGTGGTGCTTCTGCCGGGACGATCAGGTTGTGCACCTTGCCAACCATGATGGCGTGGTCGCCACCTTCGTATTCACGCCACAGTTCACATTCGATCACTGCGGTTGCGCCGGCCAGGATCGGGTTGCCCAGTTCGCTCAGGCTCCACTCGATACCGCTGGCCTTGTCCTTGCCCTTCTTGGCGAACGCGTACGCTTCTGCCTGCTGCTCACCCGAGAGCAGATGAATGGCAAAGCGCTTCTGTTTGATCAGTACCGGGTAGGAGTCGGAGGTGTAGTTGGGGCAGAACAGCACCAGTGGCGGGTCCATCGACAGGGAGGAGAAGGCGCTGGCGGTCAGGCCGACGACCGAGCCGTCGTCGTCCTGGGTGGTGATGACGGTAACGCCGGACGGGAAGGAGCCCAGAACGTTCTTGTAGACAGTTGCGTCGATCATCGGGAGTACCTCTGAAGGGCTGCGGTGGTCCGCGGTTTTTATCGTTGATGTGTCTGATGGTATACCGTAATACCTATTTTGCAAGCGGAATTTTCAACCCGGCTTTTTCACGATGGACGGCTCAAGGCCACGTATATCGTGGCCTTGAGCGATCAGGTAGTTTGCCGCCAGGGTTGCGCAAGCGGATCAGCGGGCGTTTTTTACTGCGGATCAGTGTTGTCAAAAGTTTGGAATACCATAATATGGTCCGCAGCTGAGAGGCCGCCTAGAAGCGGTTTCCTTACAAAGATAAAAACGACCTTTCGAGCTGAAAACCATGTCCCAACCGTCGTCGCAACACCAGTTTGTCGAGAATCACACGGTCGATTACGTTCCACCTGCCGAGCGCCATGGGAAGGCGCGCGACCTGTTCACCCTCTGGTTCAGTACCAACATTGCACCACTGCCCATCGTCACCGGTGCCATGGTGGTCCAGGTGTTCCACCTGAACCTGTTGTGGGGGTTGATAGCCATTGTCCTGGGCCATCTGGTCGGGGGCGTGGTCATCGCCCTGGCCTCTGCGCAGGGGCCGCAGTTGGGCATTCCACAAATGGTGCAAAGCCGTGGCCAGTTCGGCCGTTACGGCGCCTTGCTGATCGTGTTCTTTACCGCGCTGATCTATGTCGGCTTCTTTATTTCCAACATTGTTCTGGCAGGCAAGACCATCCACGGTATCGCCCCGAGTGTGCCGATGCCCGGCGCGATCGTGATAGGTGCCCTGAGCGCTACTGCCATCGGCGTGATCGGCTATCGTTTCATCCACATTCTCAACCGCATCGGCACCTGGGTGATGGGTTCGGCTTTGCTGGCCGGTTTCATCATGATGTTCATCCAGGAATTGCCGGCAGACTTCTTCAGCCGCGGCGCGTTCAACCTGTCGGGCTTTATCGCCACCGTGTCGCTGGGTACCATCTGGCAGATCAGCTTCTCGCCGTACACGTCAGACTATTCGCGTTATCTGCCGCGCGAAGTGGGCATTGCCAAACCGTTCTGGGCGACCTACCTGGGCGCCACCCTGGGTACCATCCTGTGCTTCAGCTTTGGTGCAGTGGCAGTGTTGTGTGTCCCGCAAGGCACTGACGCAATGGACGCGGTGAAGCAGGCTACCGGCTGGCTGGGCCCGATCCTGATGGTGCTGTTCCTGCTTAACATCATCAGCCACAACGCCCTCAACCTGTATGGCGCGGTGCTGTCGATCGTGACCGCAATCCAGACCTTCGTGGCCGAGTGGACGCCGAGCGTCAAGGTACGGGTGATCCTGGCCTCGGTCATTCTGGTGGGCTGCGGGATGGTGGCACTGAATGCCTCGGCGGACTTCATCGGCCAGTTCATCGGCCTGATCCTGGCGCTGCTGCTGGTGCTGGTGCCGTGGGCTTCGATCAACCTGATCGACTTCTATCTGATCAAGAAGGGCCAGTACGACATCGCCTCGATCTTCAGTGCTGACGGCGGCATCTATGGCCGCTTCAACCACCACGCGATCATTGCCTATGCCTGCGGCATCCTGGTGCAGTTGCCCTTTGCCAACACGTCGCTGTATGTGGGGCCGTATTCCAATATTGTGGAAGGGGCCGACTTGTCGTGGCTGTTCGGCTTGCTGGTGACGGTGCCGCTGTATTACTGCCTGGCGACGCGCGGCAAGGCTGCCGAGAAGGCGGGGCGAGTTGTGAGTGTCAACGACTGATAGATTGTCGTTGCTGTAACAGGGGCTGCTTTGCAGCCCCTGTCATTTCCGATCAGACCTTGAACTGCGCCACCATCCCGTTCAAGTCCACTGCCAGCCGCGACAAGTCTTGCGCTGCCGCACTGGTCTGATTGGCACCCGCCGACGTCTGCATCGCCAGATCACGAATGTTGACCAGATTACGGTCCACCTCCCGTGCCACCTGTGCCTGCTCCTCAGAAGCACTGGCAATTACCAGGTTACGCTGGTTGATGGAGGCGATCGCCTCGGCAATCACCTCCAACGCCAGCCCTGCGCCTTGTGCCACTTCCAGCGTACCGCTGGCACGCCCCTGGCTGCTGTGCATTGCCGTTACCGCACGCTCGGTACCGTTCTGAATACCAGCAATCATCTGCTCGATCTCCGCCGTTGACTGCTGTGTACGGTGGGCGAGGGCGCGGACCTCGTCGGCCACCACGGCAAATCCACGGCCCGCTTCGCCGGCGCGGGCAGCCTCGATCGCGGCATTCAGTGCCAGCAGGTTGGTTTGCCCGGCAATCGCGCCAATCACGTCCAGAACCCGGCTGATCTCGTTGGCATTGCTGGCCAGTTGTTCGATCTCGCCCGAGGTGTCGCTCACGTCAGCCACCAGGTGCTGGATGGAGGCCAGTGCCTGGTTGACCCGGTCGCGGCCATCGCGGGTGGTCTGGTCGGCGCCTTTCGAGGCGTCGGCGGTGCTGACCGCATTGTTTGCCACTTCCTCGACCGCTGCGGTCATCTGGTTGACGGCCGTGGCCGCCTGGTCGATTTCCGCGCTTTGCTGGTGTAGGCCACGGCTGGTGTCTTCGGTGACGGTGTGCAGTTCTTCCGAGGCTGAGGCCAGCTGGTCTGACGAAGCGGCGATCTTGCGAATGGTATCGCGCAGGCTGCTTTGCATGCGGCTCAGAGCGCGTAGCAGCAGGGCTGGCTCATCGCGGCCGACAATCCGGATTTCCTGGGTGAGGTCGCCGAGCGCGACCCGTTCCGCGACGGCCACGGCATCGGCCAGGGGCGCCACGATGCTGCGCGTAAGCACGATAGCAATAGCGGCTAGAGCAAGCATGATCACAAGCAATGAAGAGATGATGGCCGTGAACGCTTCGTCTGCTACGTCACTGCTGCGCTGCGAGGCATCTTCGGCACCTTTGCTGTTGTAGTCGATCAGCGCCACCAAAGCCTTCATCATGCTGTCGGCACGCTGGGTGAGCGGGCCGCTGATCTGCTGCTTGGCCTCGTCCATACGCCCTGCGGCAATGTTCTGCAGCACTTTCACCTTCAGTTCGAGGTACTGCTGGTGCGCGTCATTGAATGTGTTGAACAGAGCATGGTCGTCGGAAGCGATGAGGGTGTCAGCGTAGTCCTTCAGGCCACCCTGGAGTTCGGCGTTGATGCCTTCGAGCATCTGCAGGTTGCGTGTGCGCTCGGTGGGGTTATCGTCCAGCGCGGCGCGCAGGGTGATGGCTCGGGCGCGCCCGAGGTTGCTGCTGATCTCGCCCAGCGCTACCACGGAGGGCATCCAGGTGAGCCGGATCTCGTCAGTGGCCTTGTCCATCTGGCGGGTTTCGTAAAGTGCGATAAGGCCCATGACCAGGACCAGGATACCCAACAGGGCGAATACGCTGGCAGCGCGAATGCCGATTTTCAAATTCCGTAATTGCATGGAAAGCTCCTTGCCGGTGGCGTGCAGGCGTCAGGAGCTGGCTGGAAAGCCGGGCCGCCGAGGTGGCGCCAGGCTCTTGATGCGCTGCGGATTAGTAGATTTGCCTCACCCTCGTGCATGTTTTTTGTTTGAATGATGCCATATGGCCATCATTGTTGAACAGTCATTCAATGTAACAAGGCAATTGACAAAGCTGTCATTGTCTGAGGCTTTTCCAAGTGTTCGCGCCGAGTCATTGCAATCATCGGGTCTTGATACCCGCGAACAGGCCCTTGAATCAATGCACAGTCTTGCGCTGACGCACACATTCCCGGGCTTGAGCGGCCAGTTCATCCAGCCGCTCATCGCGCATTTGCTCCGCTTCGATCATCGCATCCTCACCCTGCTGGTTGAGCAGATAGGTGTGAATCTGCAGCACTTCAGCCGTCTGATAGATCGGCGCAATGTCCAGGCGCCCGATCAGCGCTCCACTGGCCTGGCCGGTACTGCTCATCAGCACCTGGGGTCCATTGGCGGCCACCACTTGCATGCCCATCGCTTCGAACCATGGCACCTGTTTGGCAAAGGCGTTCAGCTCCACACAGGCATAGCGCGCCTGCAGGTCGCCCAGCAGGGCACGGGCGATGCCCTGGCGGCGATGGCTGGCGGAAACGGCCAGAAAGGCCAATGCACAGGCCTGCCCATCGTCCTGGGCTGGCAGCGAAAGAGCAAAGCCCAGCAACTGGTCAGGTGCTTCGGCATCCAGCGCCAGGGTAAGCGCCACGGCCAGGCCATGGGAGCCGTCCAGTGCTTGCAGGTACCGGTGGACTTCCATGCCGACGCCGTACTGGTACAACGGGTACAGCGGGTTGTCGACGGCGATGGCGACACTGCTCAATTCGCCGACATTGTGAATGACCAGCTCGCGGATCTGGTTCTGGAAAGATTCGGGCGGCACGCTGTCGAGGCGGCTCAGGATGAACATCTGGGGGGGGCTCCGGCGAATGAGAATACAACCCGCGCGGTGTTGGCGCGGGTTGTACAGTCTAACCGGTTTTGCCGTATCAGCCGTGTGCCTGTAAGGCACCGAGCATCAGGTCGAGGTTTTGCACGGCAGCACCAGAGGCACCTTTGCCCAGGTTGTCGAACACTGCGGTGAGCAGCACCTGGCCATGCTCGGGGTTGGCGTACAGCGCCAGGCGCAGGTCATTGCTGTCATTCAATGCCTCGGGATCGAGGTTTGCCGCAGCGCCGCACTGATGCAGGGGCATCACCTGGACATGGCGGGCACCCTGGTAATGCTGCTCCAGGCAGGCTTGCAGTTGCTCGGCGCTGATGTGTCCAGGCAGCAGGCGAAGTTGCAGGGGAATGCTCAGTACGATGCCTTGCCGGTAGGCGCCATAGCCGGGCATGAACATCGGCCGCGCCGACAACCCCGCATGCTGCTGGATCTCCGGTACGTGCTTGTGCGCCAGCTCCAGGCCATACAACTGTAGGGCAGGGGCTTTGGCGGCGCCGGGCTGTTCATGCCGCTCAACCGCCGCGCGACCGCCACCGGAGTAGCCAGAGACGGCGTGGATGCTCAGCGGGTAGTCCGCAGGCAGAAAACCGGCCTTGACCAGCGGGTGCAGCAGCGCGATGGCCCCGGTGGGATAGCACCCGGGGTTGCTGACTCGCTTGCTTTGCGCGATACGCTCGGCTTGCTGTTCGTCCAGCTCCGGCAGGCCGTACACCCAGCCAGGTGTGGTGCGGTGCGCAGAGCTGGCGTCGATCACTCGCACTTGCGGGTTGTGGATTGCGGCCACGGCCTCGCGGGCGGCGTCGTCGGGCAGGCACAGCAGGGCGATGTCGGCGCTGTTGATCGCTTCGCAGCGGCGTTGCGGGTCCTTGCGCTCGGCCTCGGGGAGGGTCAGCAGGCGAAGATCGGTACGGCCCTTTAGGCGGGCATGGATCTGCAGGCCTGTGGTGCCTTGGTCGCCGTCGATGAAAACAACAGGGGTATGCATGGTCGGGGTCCGGTTGGGGAAAGATGGCCCATGCTCGCCCGTAGCTTTGGTAATGAAAATTTGAATATGATGATCAATATATTCAGGTTCTCTGAATGACTTTTTGAAAAGCGTAGTGAACCTGTGGGTTTACCCGCGAAAGGACAGGCTCTGACAATGCGCGAAATCAGCCTCGACCGCCTCCGCACATTGGTGGTCATCAGCGACCTGGGCTCTTTTGCAGAGGCCGCCCGCCGGCTTAACCTGGCGCCGCCCACCATCAGCTTGCATGTGGCTGAGCTGGAGGCGCGTATCGGCGCCCCATTGCTCACCCGCACCCGCGGCCAGGTGCGGCCCACCGTCATCGGTGAAACACTGCTGGGGCGTGCCCGGCGCCTGCTGGCGGACGCTGACCTGGCGCTGGACGAAGTACGCCGGCAGGTCGAAGGGTTGACCGGGCGTGTGCGCCTGGGCGCCTCCACCGGTGCCATTGCCCATTTGCTGCCGCAGGCATTGGCGCGCCTGCGTGTGGAGCACCCTGGGATCGATGTGCAGGTCCAGGTGCTGACCTCCCAGGCGTCGCTCGCGCGCTTGCGTGAGGGCACACTGGATATCGGCCTTGTAGCCTTGCCGCAGGTGGCCGGTAAAGGATTGACGGTCACCCCTTGGCGGCGCGACCCGATTATGGCGTATGTGCCGGCCGACTGGCAGCCACCGGCCAGGATCACTCCGGAGTGGCTGGCGCAACGGGCGTTGATTCTCAACGACAGCACCACCCAGCTGTCGCGGGTTACCGGGGAGTGGTTTGCAGCGGCGGGGTTGTACCCCGAGCCGCGGATCGAGCTGAATTACAACGATGCGATCAAGAGCCTGGTCGGCGCCGGGTATGGGGCGACATTATTGCCGCAGGAGGGGGAGGCGGCCGAGTTGGACCGGCGTATTGCTCGTCGACCGCTGCGGCCGGGGTTGTGGCGGCAGTTGGGGATTGCTTGTCGGGAAGGGCAAGTGGAGCGCGCCACGGGGTATGTGCTGGAGGCACTGGAACGGTTGCTGTAGGGACGACTCCACTATTCCGCTATAGCAAGGCCTGCACGTTCCAGTTCCAGCGCCTTGCCGAGCTCAGAACCAGCGATCGTTCTTCTTGCGCCCACGGGTCAGTGCCGGCAGGATCAGCCCCGCCAGCAAACCTGCACCGGCGATGCTGCCGCCATACACCATGTAGCGCATCATCACCTGCTTGTTCTCATCCCCCAGGCGGGCCTGGGTATCGCGCAGGTCCGACTGGCTCTGATCGAGTTGCTCGTTCAGTGCCTTGTTGCGCGCCTCCAGCTCGTCAATCAACTGCTTGCGCGAATCAAGTGTTTCCTGCATCCCTTGCACGCGGTTCTTCCAGTTGTCGTCGATGGTCTTCAACTGCCCGGTCAGTTCGGCAACCTGGGCATCGAGCAATGGCAGGCGCTCGTTCTGCCCGGGTACCGTCTGCAGGTCGTTGCTGAGGATCCACACCACATCTCCGTTCTGCCCACGCACCTGGCTGTAATTGCCCTGGCTGCCGAGCAGGGTCAGCTTCTGCCCGGACTTGAGCGTGCCGACAATGCGGTGCCCGTCGGTCGGGCCGCTGCGCACGTAGGTGCTCAGGCTGTCGCTGACCCAGCGTGCGTCGCTGGCAGGCTCTTCGGCGTGCGCGGGGGCGGCGATACCCACCAGGGCGGCAATCAGGCCGATGCGCAGGGCAGGGAGGGCGGAAGCATTTGGGCGGGAATCGGGCATGTTGGGTCTTCGCTGAATTCGCTGGAACAGGACAAAAAGTAGGCCCGGTGACTGGGCCAATGAACCGGTCGGTGAGTTGACCGTCAGCGAAAGACCGTTTTTTTGTCAGCAGGTTCACTGCCTGACGTCGGAAATATCTGCAGAATGTTGCAGTACTCCACTCAGAGCGCTGCGTTGCCGATGACGCAATTGTAATGCGCCGATCACCTTGGCGTTATCTGCCGGCCGTCAATCTCGGCCCGCCGACATAACAACAAATGCGACGTTCAAGGAGTATCGGATGACGTGTAGATCACCCCTGACATTGGCTGCTTGCCTGGCGTTGGCCAGCGTTGGCAGCCAGGTTGTTGCCGCAGAAGAAAGCGCGGACGGATTCGTGGCGGGCAGTACCCTCAGCGTGCTTAATCGCAACTTCTATTTCAACCGCGATAACCGCGATTCTGCGGCCCCGACACACAACTCAAGCAAACAGCCTGACAGCGGCTACTCCGAAGCCTGGGGGCACGCCGTGATTACCCGATTTGAGTCGGGCTTCACCCTGGGCACTGTAGGTGTTGGCGTGGATGCGTTTGCCATGCTTGGCCTTAAGCTCGACACTGGCGGCGGCCGCAACGGCGGGCGCAGTTCCTTCGACGTATTGCCGGTCGACCGCGACGGCCAGGCACGTGACGAATACACCAAGGTGGGGGGCGCGGCCAAGGTGCGACTGTTCGACACGGTACTGAAGGTGGGCGATGTGTTCCCGGCCAACCCGGTGGTGGCTGCTGGCGATTCGCGGCTGCTGCCGGAGAGCTTTCGTGGGGTGACCCTGGAGAACACCAGCATCAAGGGCCTTGCCCTGCAAGCCGGGCGTCTGCATGCCATGAGCCAACCGATGTCCAGCGACCTGCGGGAGAACTTCGTGACGTTCTATGGCGGCCCGGTCGATTCGCCGTGGATCGCCTATGGCGGGGGGGACTACACGCTCAATGAGCATGTTGGCGTCAGCCTGTTCAGTAGCCGGCTCAAGGACGTGTGGAACCAGTACTACGTCGGCACCAGCCTGAGCTGGCCGTTGAGCGAGAAGCTGGCCCTGATTGGTGGTTTCAACTATTACAAGGCTGTTGATGAAGGGCAGCAGCGCCTGGGCGCCTTTGACAACGATATCTGGAGCGCCAAGCTGGGTGTGCGCTTTGGTGCTCACACCCTGGCCCTGACTCACCAGCGCAACAACGGCGACGACGACTTCGACTACCTGCGTCAGTCCGACTCGATCTTCCTCGACAACTCCATCCAGTACAGCGACTTCAACGCGCCCAAGGAGCGTTCATGGATGCTGCGCTATGACCTGAACATGGCCACCTACGGCGTACCTGGGCTGTCGTTCATGACACGTTACGGCAAGGGTACCGACGCCGATTACTCCAATGCCAACGCCACTTACATGCGCCGCGACGTCGCGGGCAACCCGCTGACCGACCAGAAACGCTGGGAACGTGACATCGAGGTCAAATATGTGGTGCAGACTGGCGCGGCCAAGGACCTGTCGTTGCGGGTTCGCCAGGCCACCACCCGGGCCACGGCGTTCGAGTCGGACCTGGACGAAGTGCGGCTGATCGTGGAGTACCCGTTGTCGATTCTGTGATTCCACTTTGGCAACCTCGTTGCTCCTTTGGCCTGGGTGGATTTTCTGGCGCTCCGCTTGGGGCGCTTTTTTTATCGGACTCATCGCGATTAAACCTGCATTGGCATCAGGTGGTCAGGTGTTACCGGTACGCCGGGGCTATGAGGCTAGACTCAAGGCTCACCTTCGATCTTGGAGCGAAGCCATGACTGCCAAGAACACCATCTGCCTGTGGTATGACCACGAAGCTGAAGAGGCGGCGAACTTCTATGCCCGAACGTTCCCCGATAGCCGAGTGGTCGCTGTGCACCAGGCACCCGCCGATTACCCTTCAGGCAAACAGGGCGATGTGATCACCGTGGAGTTCACGGTAATGGGCATTCCTTGCGTGGGACTCAATGGAGGGGCGGCCTTCAGGCACTGTGAGGCATTTTCATTTCAGGTCAGTACCGCGGACCAGGCAGAGACCGACCGCTTGTGGAATGCCATTATCGGCAACGGCGGCGAGGCCAGCGTTTGCGGCTGGTGCAAGGACAAATGGGGGGATTTCGTGGCAGATCACTCCACGCATCCTCATCGAAGCCATCAGCCACCCCGACCGAGCGGCGGCCAAACGTGCGTTCGAGGCCATGATGCAGATGGGCAAGATCGATGTGGCCAGGATAGAGGCCGCGTTGAAAGGTTGAAGCAGACCTGTGTTTTCAGCAGCAGCGGCCTCGTGCTGTGATCGGGCTGCGTGGCAGCCCGTGGTTTTCTGATTGAAGCAATCAGTTGCTGGTTACTTCGGCCTCTGCCGCTGTCTTGGTCGATGCCTTCTTCTCCTGCACTACAATGTAGAACTCCTCTCCATGCTTCACCGCCCCATACAGCACGGCCTTTTCGATCAGCTCGTTGCCGCGCAGGTGGCGCAGCATCATCGGGTCCTTGCGCAGGTCGCGGTACAGCGCCAGGCATAGCAGTACCATCACCACCACGAATGGCAAGGCCACGACGATGGTCAGGTTCTGCAGCCCGGTCAGCGCCTCGCCAGGATTACGTGGGTCGCCGATCGCCAGCATGATCGCCGCCACCGTACCGGTCAGCGTGCCCCAGAAAATCACTGTGCGCCGCGATGGCGCGGTGGTGCCGTGCTCCGAGAGCGTGCCCATCACCAGCGAGGCTGCGTCGGCACCAGAAACGAAAAAGATGCCCACCAGGATCATCACCAGCACCGAGGTTGCCGAGGCCAGCGGGTAGCTGTCCAGCAACTGGTACAGCGCGTGGTTACTGTTGACCGCACCGTTGGCCAGCTGGAAGGCGCCCTCGCGCACGGCCTCGATGGCGGCGCCACCGAAGATGGTGAACCACACCAGGCTGACCAGGCTTGGCACCAGCAGCACTCCGGTCACGAACTGGCGAATGGTGCGACCGCGGCTGATGCGGGCGATGAACATGCCCACGAAAGGCGTCCAGGAGATCCACCAGGCCCAGTAGAACACGGTCCAGCCGGCCAGCCAGCTGTTCATCTGCTCGCCGCCGCTGGCGTTGGTGCGGGCCATCATCTCCGGCAGCATCTTGATGTAGATGCCGAGCGAGGTCGGCAACAGATTGAGCATCAGCAGCGTCGGCCCGACCATGAACACGAACACTGCCAGCACCAGTGCCAGTACCATGTTGGTGTTGGACAGCCACTGGATACCCTTGCCGATGCCCGACACCGCCGAGGTGACGAAGGCAATGGTCAGCAGGGTGATGATCGAGATGTAGAACAGTTTACCGGGGCTTTCTATCCAGCCGTTGTATTCCAGGCCGCCGGCAATCTGCAACGCGCCAAGGCCTAGCGAGGCGGCCGAGCCGAACAGTGTGGCGAAGATCGCCATCATGTCGATCAGGCGGCCGAGAGGGCCGTTTGCGTGCTTGCCGATCAGCGGCCGAAAGGCAGCAGAAATCAGCTGCGAGCGGCCACGGCGGAAGGTGCCGTAGGCGATTACCAGGCCAACGATGGCGTACATGGCCCAAGGGTGCAGGGTCCAGTGGAACAGGGTGGTGGCCATTGCCACCTGCATCGCTTCGCTGGTCTGCCCGCTGGCCGAGCCGGGCGGCGGCGATATGTAGTGCGACAGCGGCTCGGCCACGCCGAAGAACATCAGGCCGATCCCCATACCGGCGCTGAACATCATCGCTACCCAGGACACCGTGCGGAATTCTGGCTGTTCGCCATCGCGGCCCAGCGGCACCCGCCCGTAACGGCTTGCGGCCAGCCACAGCACGAACACCACGAAGAGGGAGGAGGTGAGCACGAAGAACCAGCCGAAATTGAGAATGACCCAGGATTGCGCGTTGGAGGCGCTGCTGGCCAGGCTGGCCTGGTTGAGGAAGCCCCAGAGCACGAACGCGATGGCCAGGAGGCTGGTGAAACCAAAGACGATCCAGTCAAGCTTGCCCTCGAAATGCCGATCCTGGCGGGCTTCTGCGGTTTTCGAGGGGTCTGTGACGCCAAGATCGAGTGTTTCGGGGATGTGTTCCTTTGCCATGTATGATGAGGCCCCATTTGTGTATTGCCTGGACGCGCAGGCTTGTTGTGTGGGCTGCCGAGCACGATGACGGCCTCGGCGGGGTGGATTGCCGGCGGGATTATCCTGTGCAGCAAACAGCGGCTCATGTCCCCATAACGTCGTGGGGCGTCCATTACGCGACTTGGCAAATACTTTTAGTTCTGGGGGCAGTGGCCCTTTCTGCTTCGGCTTCTGGTACCCTGATGGCCATAACCTGGGCCCACACATACGAGCATCGTAGAAGTGCTGCTGCTTGCGGGCCTGGCCGCACCAGGAAACGGAGATTCGTCATAATGGCCACTGACCGTGTGAGCCTGATTCATTTCGATAAATTGAGCATGAGCCCTGCCGCTGCCGATCGGTTCCAGAAAGCCCTCGACGCGCTGGAAGCGCTCAAGCTGCAGGACCGTTACGTGTACCTCATCGCTCCCTATCTGGGTGATATCGCTGACGCCTCCGACGCTGATCAACTGGCCACAGCCCTGGAGCAGGGCTTGCGCGTGGTCGATGAGTTGCTGGCAGCCAGGTCGGTAACCAAGGTCAAGGCCGAGGAAGTGCGCCAGGTGTTCCACAGTGCTGGCGAACATGCGCGGGCAGAACTGCCTGGCTGAGTAGTGGCATGGCCAAAGACATCGACAACCCCTGCGTCTCGTTATGCCAGCTCAGCAGCGAGCTGTGCGTGAGCTGTGGCCGTACCCGTGACGAAATCCGCAAATGGCGGGGCATGAAGCGCCCCGAGAAGATGGCCACTGTGCAGCGGGCTGCGACGCGAATGAAGGCTATCGTCAAGAAGGCGGCAAAGCGGCAGAATACAGACTGAACCTGCGCTCAATAGACGCAGCCTCACCTGATTGTCTGACGAGCCTGAAATGGATTCTCACTCGCTGTTCGCATTCACCCTGGTCGCCGCCATCGCGATCGCCAGCCCCGGCCCTGCCACCCTGATGGCTATCAACAACAGCCTTGCCCATGGCCAGCGCAGCGCGATCTGGTCGTCGCTGGGCAATGGCACGGGCCTGTTCTGTTTGTCGGCTGCAGCCATGCTGGGGCTAGGCGCACTGCTGGCGAGTTCTGAAGTACTGTTCAATGCCGTGAAGATCCTGGGGGCGGGCTATCTGTTCTACCTGGGGGCGCGCCAACTGCTGAAGAAGAGCCCGATGCTGGAGCAGGGTGCCGCAGAGTGTGCGGCCAAGGTGCGGCCTACGCCGCTGAAACTGTTCAAATCGGCCTTTCTCACTGCAGTGACCAACCCGAAGGCGACCATGTTCTTTACAGCACTGTTTCCGCAGTTCATCGACCAAGGGGCTGCGCTATTGCCGCAGTTCCTGACCTTGACCGGGATTTTCGTGGCCTTGTCGCTCACTTCGCTAAGCGCGTATGCCGCCCTGGCTGCGCGGGCCAAGGGGGTGCTGACCCGGCCGTCGCTGTCGCGCTGGGTGAACAGGGTGGTGGGCACCACCTTTATCGGTTTTGGCGCGGCGATCCTGGCGATGCGACGGCAGGGCGCCTGAAAAGCCCAGTTTGTCGCCGGCCGTGCAGGCGCTCACTGTGTGTCCTTTGGCAAATTTATCAACGGGACGATGAAAGGCTCGTCTGCGGGTTGCTGATGGTCCAGACTGTCTACAGCGCGCAGATGATAGCTGCAGGCGACCACGGCAAGTGGCAGCCTTTGGCCACTACGCCGGATCGCCGGGTGTTTCATGTGCCGAGGGTCGTAGATGATCGAGCGTTGCTTTCGCCACGTCTTGCTCCTGATGTGCCTGTCACTGCTGCCCCTGGCTGCAACAGCGGATGATGCATGCCTACGGCTGACCGCCACAGGCAACCCGGAATACCCCCCGTACCTGTGGCGCGACCCACTGAACCCTCAACGACTGATCGGTGCCAATGCCGACCTGCTCAAATACCTGGGCAAGCAGTTGGGGCTGGACATAGAGGTGGTTTACGCCGGGCCGTGGTCGCGAGCCCAGGAAGAAGTGCGCACCGGGCGGATCGACTTGATGGCCGGGTACTTCCTGACCGAAGCGCGCCGGCAGCATGTGGACTTCATCGCCCCGCCGTTTTTGCGTACCCCCAGCGTCATCTGGGTGCGCCAGGACAATGCCTTTGCCTACCAGCAATGGGCCGACCTCAAAGGCCGCAAGGGTGGCACTCTGGTCAACAACAGCCACGGCCAACAGTTCGATGAATACGCCGAGGCCAATCTCACCCTTGAAGCGGTGCCCAGTGCCAGGCAGGCGTTCGAGAAGCTGATGCACAAACGCAGCGATTACGTGGTGTACGAGCAGTTTCCTGGCATGGTGCTGGCGCGCACGTTGGGCATCGCAGCCACTGTGCAGGTATTGCAGCCACCCGTGTCCAGTGAAGGGTTGTACCTGGCAATCTCCCGAGAGTCGCCCTGCAACCGGCCACCGCTGCGTGAGGCGCTGGCGCGGGAGATGGCGAAGATCGTTGGCGGGGCCTTGCCCGAGCAGTGGTTGAAACAGAACCTGGAGCGGTGGCAGTGACAGAGTAGCTCAAGTGCTGCGCGGTCTTTAGGGGAGCAGCCTTGTGTCGGTACATGTACCTCTCCTATTCAACGCATATGCAAGATGATGGGGCTGCTGCTGGCCGGGTCGGTATGCCCACGCAGCTTGCCTACCGCCTGCGCATCCACCGCACCACCCTGGTTGCCCCAGGCTGTACGCACAAAGCCAAGCACGTCGGCAATCTCCTGATCACTCAGCTGTTCGCGGAAAGCCGGCATGCGATAGGCGTCCGGCACCCCAGCAGCCACCACCCGCTGCGAACCATTAAGTGTGATATTGATTGCCGAGGCGTTCTCCTTGGCCAGTGCCGAGGTCGCTCCGGCCAATGGCGGCATCCACTTGTCCTGGCCCTTGCCGTCCAGGCCGTGGCAGGAGGCACAGCGTGTCACGTAGGTGCGGGCTCCAGGGCTGTCCAACCGTATAGCTACCGATTCGGCTTGGTATTGCCATGGCTCGCCGTCACGTTGGGGGTCGCCGGGCAGCGACTTCAGGTAGTGGGCGATGGCTGCCAGGTCTTCGTCATGCATGAATTGCGTGGAGTTGTTGAACGCCTCTGTCATCGAACCGAATACCACTGCATGCCGGTTGCGCCCGGTCTTCAGGAACTGCGCGATCTCCGCCTCGCTCCAGCGCCCGAGTCCTGTGTTGTGGTCGGCGCGCAGGCTGGGTGCATACCAGCCGTCAAGCAGTGCACCGGACAGGAACGGCTTGCCGCTGTCATCCAGCGCCTTTTCATTGAAGGCCAGGCCGCGTGGCGTGTGGCAACTGCCGCAGTGTCCGGGGCCCTGGACGATATAGGCGCCACGGTTCCACTGTGCATCCTGCCCGGTCTTGTCGGTGTAAGGCCTGGTGGCGGCAAACAGGCCGTTCCACAAGGCAATGGGCCAGCGCAGGTTCAGCGGCCAGGGGATGTCGCTGGCCAAGTTGGCCTGCCGCGCCGGTTGCACACCGTGCATGAAGAACGCATACAGCGCCTTGACGTCCTCATCGCTGAGCTTGGCGTAGGACGGGTAAGGCATGGCCGGGTACAACCGCCGACCACCGGGCGCGACACCCTGGCGCACGGCGCGGTCGAAGTCGGCCAAGGTGTAGTTACCGATACCGTTGTCGCGGTCAGGGGTGATGTTGGTGGCGTGGATCGCCCCCAGCGGGGTGGCCATTTCCAACCCGCCGGCGAACGGTTTGCCATCCGGCAGGCTATGGCAGGCCACGCAGTCACTGAGCCGGGCCACGTATTCACCGCGGCTGACCAGCGCCGGGTCGGCAACAGTGGCCTGCGCATCGGCAAACGGCGAAGCAGGTTCGCGTGTGACATACCAGGCCAGCAGGCCCGCCGCGACCAGGCACGGCAGCGCGAGCCAGCCGGCGGTTCTTGCGAAACGATGGGTCATGAGGCGTCCCTTGCGATCAGCTGAAGGTGTGGCGGCTCAATGGCAAACTGCGCACGCGCTGGCCGGTGAGCTGCGCGACCGCGTTGGCCACCGCCGGGGCCACGGCGGGTAACGGTGGTTCGCCGATGCCGCCCATCTTCGCCCCGCTTTCGATAATGCGCACATGCACCCGGGCCATGCGCGAAGGCGGCAGGATCGGGTACAGGTCGTAGTTGCGCGCGCGCGGCTTGCCATCCACGTACACCGCTTCTTCCACCAGCGTCTGCGACAGGCCGAGGGCGACGGCGCCATTGACCTGATGCTCGATGATCGCCGGGTTGACGATGCTGCCAGGGTCGATGGCCTGCCAGATGTCGTGCACCTTGACCTGGCCGTTATCGATCGAAACCTCGGCAATGACCGCAGCCTCCGAGCCGAACGGTGAGGCCATGGCCACGCCGCGTGCACGCTTGCTGCCGTCCTCGGCGGTGAACGGGCCGCGCTTCCAGCCGCCGGACAAGTCGGCCACTGCGTTCAGCAGGTTGGTCAGTCTCGGGTTGTCGCGCAGCAGGTGCAGGCGCAGTTCAAACGGGTCCTTGCCACCTTTGTCCGCCAGTTCGTCCAGGAATGATTCGTAGAAAAAGTCGTTCAGCGAGTTACCTACCGAGCGCCAGTAACCGAGCATGGCCGGGCCTTTGACATAGATCTGGGCGATGCGCTTGTTGGCGATGGCGTAGGACTTGCCTGACAGCCCCTCGAGTGCAGTCGGGTCGATCTTTTCCCCTTGTTTGCCGGCAAGGGCCTCGGTTGGGCCCTCGGTGGCGCTTACCGCTTCGAGCGCCACGGGCATACCGTCTGCGTCCAGCCCGGCGCGGAACTTCACCACTGCGACGGGGCGCAGTACATCGCGTAGAAACTCCTCCTCGCGGCTCCAGATAAGCTTCACCGGTCGGTCAACCGCTTTGGCCAGGGCAATGGCTTGCGGGTAGGGGTTGGCAGAGTCGTACAGGAAGTGGCGGCCAAAGAAGCCGCCCAGCAGCGGCGAATGCAGGTTGATTTGTGCAGGCGTCAGGCCAGTGCGCCTGGCAATGTCGTCACGGAACATGTCCGGCGCCTGGTTAGGCAGCCAGACGTCCAGGCTGCCGTCCGGGTTGAAGCGGGCGAGGGCGGACGGTGGCTCGAGCTGGGCATGGTTCAGGTACTGGTTGTGGTAGCTGGCCTCGACCTTGGTCTTGGCATTGGCCAGGGCGCCGGCAATATCCCCTTCGTTCTCTTCATCGCGTGACGGCCCTTGCACCGTCGCGAGGTGTTCGCGCCAGGCGTCACTGGAAAAATCGGCCGGCATCGGTCGCACTTTGCTGTCGGCGGCCGGTTCTTTCCAATCTACCTGGATCGCCTCTACTGCACGCTTGGCGTGCCACCAGCGTTCGGCAACCACGGCCACGGCGCCTGGCAGCTGATGCACCGAATGTACGCCTTTCATGGCCTTGACCTGGTCTTCGTTGCGCAGGCTGCCGACCGTCATGCCCAGGCGCGGTGCATGCTGCACGGCAGCGTGGAGCATGCCGTCGACCTTGATGTCGATGCAGTACTGGGCCTTGCCGGTGGACTTGTCATAGGCATCCAGGCGGCGTACGGGCTTTCCTATCCAGCGAAACTGGCTGGGGTCGCGCAGCTTGACGCTGGCCGGGTCGGGCACCGGCAGGTCCATGGCGCGACCTGCCAGTTCACCGTAAGGAACGGAACGTCCACTCGTGGTATGTACTACGTTACCTGGCGTGGTAGAAAGCTCATCGAGCGGTACACCCAGGTGTTCGGCGCCCGCCTGCAGCAGCATGCCCCGGGCGAGCGCGCCCAGGCGGCGCATGGTCGGATAGCTCATGCGCACCGACATGCTGCCACCGGTGATGCGCATGCCGTTCTCCATTACCACGTAGGCTTCGCCTGGTGGCGCGCTATCGACCACGAAATGGGCCGGGTCGACATCCAGCTCTTCACCCACAATCTGCGCCATGGCGGTGAAAGGGCCTTGCCCGCCTTCCATGAAGGGGCTCAGCAGGCGCACCGTGCCGTCCGGGCGAATTTCCAGAAATGCAGGCACCTGGGTGCCGCGTTCCGCAGTTGCCGTGGCGGCGGCTGCCTGCACGCGAGCCGAACCCATGGGTAAGCCGAAACCTAGTACCAGGGCACCGACTGCGGTGCCGGCAAGAAAGCGCCGACGTGACAGGTTGACCGTTTCGCCCCGCTGCAGCCTGAGCAGTTCGGCGGGTGTATCAACTGGCGTGTTCATCAGGCCTGCTCCCCCTGGGCCAGCTCATGCACGGCGGCATGGATGGCGTTGTAGGTGCCGCAGCGGCACAGGTTGACCATGGCTGCATCGATCTGCGCATCGCTGGGTTTTGGCGTGTGCTTGAGCAGTGCCGTCGCCGCCATTACCTGGCCGGACTGGCAATAGCCGCATTGAGCCACCTGATGCTCGACCCAGGCGGTGACTACCCGTTTACCGACGGGGTCGGCCTCGATCGCCTCGATGGTGGTGACCTCACGCCCCACCACACCGGCCACGGGGGTAACGCAGGCGCGCACCACATTGCCGTCCACCAACACCGAACAAGCGCCACATTGAGCCAAGCCGCAGCCATACTTGGTGCCGGTCAGCCCCAAGTCATCGCGGATTACCCACAGCAGGGGCGTGTCGGCGTCCGCCTCGACCTGATAGGTCTTCTGGTTGATGCGTAGTTCCATGGTTTCACCTGCCCGTCACGGTTGTTGTCGCTGTGTTGTTTCTGCATGGGGAATACGTTGTCCCCCGGTGCAGAAACGCTAGCACAGGAGGATGACCGCTGGTCTGGTGGCGTGGATAGCTTCAGAGGATCAGGCAAGTAATTCGGTGGAATACGCAAGCCCGCTGCGAAAAATCAAGCCTGCGGGCGGCGCTGAACAGGACTTGCGCAACGAAAACCCGGATAATGCCGGCCAATTTCGTTTTGCACGCTTAAATCACGGTAATCCCGCATGGAAATCAAGGTCAATTTTCTCGACAATCTCCGTCTCGAAGCCAAATTCGATGACTTCACGGTGATCGCCGACCAACCTATCCGCTACAAAGGCGATGGTTCGGCCCCCGGCCCGTTCGACTATTTCCTGGCGTCTTCGGCCTTGTGCGCGGCTTACTTCGTCAAGCTGTACTGCCAGACCCGCGATATCCCCACTGAAAACATCCGCCTGTCGCAGAACAACATCGTCGATCCGGAAAACCGCTACAACCAGATCTTCAAGATCCAGGTCGAACTGCCTGAGGACATTTCCGACAAGGACCGCCAGGGCATCCTGCGCTCCATCGACCGCTGCACGGTGAAAAAGGTGGTGCAGACCGGCCCTGAGTTCGTGATCGAAGTGGTCGACAACCTCGATGCCGATGCCCAGGGGTTGCTGATGCCGGTGTCGGACACCAGCACCTATATCCCCGGCAAGGACCTGCCGCTGGAGCAGACCATTGCCAACATGTCGGGTATTCTCGCCGGGCTGGGGATGAAGATCGAGATCGCCTCTTGGCGCAACATTGTGCCCAACGTCTGGTCGCTGCACGTACGCGACGCGCAGTCGCCGATGTGCTTTACCAACGGTAAAGGGGCCACCAAGGAAGCGGCGCTGGCCTCAGCGCTGGGCGAATTCATCGAGCGCCTCAACTGCAACTTCTTCTACAACGACCAATTCTGGGGCGAAGACCTGGCCAACGCGCCGTTCGTGCACTACCCGAACGAGCAGTGGTTCAAGCCGGGTCCGCGCGACGCGTTGCCGGCCGAGATCCTCGATGAGCACTGCCTGGCGATCTACAACCCAGACGGGGAGCTGCGTGGTTCGCACCTGTATGACACCAACTCGGGTAACACCGCTCGGGGCATCTGTTCGCTGCCGTTCGTGCGTCAGTCCGACCAGCAGGTGGTGTACTTCCCGTCCAACCTGATCGAAAACCTGTTCCTCAGCAACGGCATGAGCGCGGGCAATACCCTGGCCGAGGCGCAGGTGCAGTGCCTGTCGGAAATTTTCGAGCGCGCGGTGAAGCGCGAGATCCTCGAAGGCGAGTTGTGCCTGCCGGACGTACCGCAAGAGGTACTGGCCAAATACCCGGCGATCGTCGCCGGCATCCAGGGTCTGGAAGAGCAGGGCTTCCCGGTACTGGTCAAGGATGCGTCACTGGGGGGCGAGTTCCCGGTCATGTGCGTGACCTTGATGAACCCGCGCACGGGTGGCGTGTTTGCCTCCTTCGGTGCCCACCCGAGCCTGGAAGTGGCGCTGGAGCGCAGCCTCACCGAACTGCTGCAGGGCCGCAGCTTCGAAGGCCTGAACGACCTGCCGCAACCCACTTTCGAAAGCCATGCGCTGACCGAGCCGAACAACTTCGTAGAGCATTTCATCGACTCCAGCGGCGTGGTGTCGTGGCGCTTCTTCAGCGCCAAGGCCGACTTCGAATTCGTCGAGTGGGACTTCTCCGGGCACGGCGAGGACTCCAACCAGCAGGAGGCCGCGACCCTGTTCGGTATCCTCGAAGACCTGGGCAAGGAAGTGTACATGGCGGTGTACGACAATCTTGGCGCCACCGCTTGCCGCATCCTGGTACCGGGGTACTCGGAAATCTACCCGGTCGAGGACCTTATCTGGGACAACACCAACCGCGCCTTGTCGTTCCGTGCTGACATCCTCAACCTGCACAGCCTCGACAGCCGCTCGCTGAAGCTGCTGCTCAAGCGCCTGGACAACTGCGATGTGGATGACTACACCACCATCACTACGCTGATCGGTGTGGAGTTCGACGAAAACACAGTGTGGGGCCAACTGACCATTCTGGAGCTGAAGCTGCTGATCTGCCTCGCGGTTAAACGCTTTGAGGATGCCAAGGAGCTGGTTGAGGCATTCTTGCAGTTCAACGACAACACTGTCGACCGCGGTCTGTTCTACCAGGCGCTGAACGTGGTGCTGGAAGTGCAGCTGGATGACGAACTGGAGTTGGATGACTACGAAGCCAACTTCCGTCGTATGTTCGGCAATGTGCGCATGGATGCGGTATTGGGTTCGGTGGACGGCAGTGTGCGCTTCCATGGTCTGACCCCGACCAGCATGAAGCTCGAAGGCCTTGATCGCCACCTGCGCCTGATCGACAGCTACAAGAAACTGCACGCGGCCCGGGCCAAGTTCGTCTGACAGGCGCTGCGCCCAATCATCGCCGACAAGCCAGCGCCACAGGTATTGCACCACTCTTGAGATTTGTGCCGAACCTGTGGACGCTGGCTTGCCTGCGATAGGCCAGGAGCCGTCCTACAGCCCTTTGATCTGGGCGCTATCCTCATTCTGTCTTGCCGCGTTGCCATCCAGGCGCATAGCGTTCTCTTCCTATCCATTTCAGGTGGTGACTATTCGGGCTTAGCAGACCCACCTTCGAAAGCCTCCGCCGGTGGTGGCGCTGCACGGACATTGAAAAGCTTGCAGACACAGTACCAACAGAGGGCGACGGTCAGGTTGTAGGGGAACAGCACCGCCCAGAACGGCAATTGCCAGTTCTTTTTGCCCTGCATTTCACCGGGCTCACCGGTTCGCCAGGGGGCGTAGTGGCGCCAGGCTTCTGCCGGGGTCAGGCAGATGGCGTGCAGTGGCTTGTGCCACCAGTTGGGCTCACCGGGCGGGGGGAGTTTGTCCGGGCCGTGGTCCATGAAGTGGCGGAGGTATTCCCATACCTCGGCGACATGCTTGACGCCGGGTTCGGTGGGTTCGTTGCTGTCTACCCAGAGGCAGTCTTTTTGATGCAGGCTGCCGTCTTTCCGGCGAGGGGCGAAGGCGAGGGCATAGCTGGTGCTGAGTGATGAGCCGCCGTACTCCGTGCGCTTAAAAATACCACCGCCGGTACTGCTCCACTCAAAGATCAGTACCTTGCTTAAACGTTGATAGTAGATTTTTTGGGTCGCCCGATTGAAGCAGAAGCTTGATAAGCGTTTTATGAAATATATTCGATAAATGAGGAAAGGTAGGAAAGTGAAAGGCATAAGCAAGAATCCAGTCGCTAATAATGGAGCGGTTTCGTACATGCGCCATATATCCCTGGAGAGTAAATATGGGTAAAAGCCGGCAATTGACAGAGCAGTTATCGCGCAATACAGCTTTCCCATGAAGACAGAGTCTGTGACCCATGGATTCCTTAAGCATAAAACAGTGTCAGATAAGCTTAATAGTTGCCCTGTGATAGAGGGCTTGTGTCCAGAGTCTGACATTGAGTTGAATATCCAGATGGTTGCCACGATCAGCGCTCCAGACGAAAAATTGACAGGGTCTCAGCCATGGCCGGGAAGTCGCGGGTGCCTGGCACGTTGGTGTAGTGCACCGTCAGGATGGGACGCGTGAACTGCAGACAGGGCCTGGAGGTCGCGCTGCTGACAGAGGTGTCGCTCATGTACGCTTCCTTTGGGCTGAATGCGCTTGGGCCTCCTCAAATGCTTCGGGTGGCGGTGGCGCTGCTCGGACGTTGAACAGGCGGCAGATGCCATACCAGCAGAGGGCGACGGAGAGGTTGTAGGGAAACAGCACGGCCCAGAACGGCAATTGCCAGTTCTTTTTGCCCTGCATTTCACCGGGCTCGCCGGTTCGCCAGGGGGCATAGTGGCGCCAGGCTTCTGCCGGGGTCAGGCAGATGGCGTGCAGTGGCTTGTGCCACCAGTTGGGTTCACCGGGCGGGGGGAGTTTGTCCGGGCCGTGGTCCATGAAGTGGCGGAGGTATTCCCACACTTCGGCCACATGCTTGACGCCGGGTTCGGTGGGTTCGTTGCTGTCCACCCACAGGCAGTCTTTTTGGTGAAGGCTGCCGTCTTCCCGGCGGGGGGCGAAGGCGAGGGCATAGCTGGTGGTGAAGGAGGAACCACTGAATTCTGTGCGACTGAAAAGACCGCCTGCGACTTGGCTCCAGTCAAATATTATGAGTTTTTTGAATCGCTTATAGTAGATTTTCTTTGTGTGTCGATTTAAATGTATGTTCGATAAGTTTTTTATGAAAAGTATTCTGTAGGCTAAGAATGGGGTAAAAATAAAGGGGAGTGAGATCAGGATGGCAACGAAAATGTCGCCGCCGTTGATTGAGTAGTCTATATTTTCATTAATGAGATTGTAACATGATAATATCCAGGTAAATAGAAACATGGCAGTGTAGATTTTTCCCATGAATACAGAGTCGGACACCCAAGGGTTGCGCAGGCATAAGTGTGAGCTGGTTGTTTGAATAAGTTGTCCGGAAATTTTTGGCTTGAATTCTGAATTGTGGGCTTGATTAAAAAGCCAGATAGTCGCCATAGGTTTAGCGTTCCAGGTGAATAGTGGTAGAAGAAGGAGTGTCGTCATCCAGCCCTTGGTTGGCATGGTAATTAATCGTTAGCGTGGCAGGCCTGATTTGTCTAGCATCAGTTTTGTAATGAAGTAATAAACCTGCTTGGGTGATATGGCAGTCAGGGGTTATTTGGAGTGGGGTTGTCTGCCTGTCGAGATTCTGGCTCACTAAACTCCCTGACCATTCGCTTTGACCTACTACGAATTCTGGTAAAAGTATAGTTAGCTCGAGTGTTGCGTTTTGTTTAGTGACCTGGGTATGGATAATTGTTGCCCAGTCAGGTGTTGGCCATTTGTTATTTATATCCAAATGTGTCGTTAGAGCGCCTAAGCCGAGCTGCTCAGAGTACGGTGCCAACAATGCTTTCGGTGAGAAAAATTCAATCTGCCATGACTTGATTTCTTCGTGGATGTGGCGAAAGCGTGGCAATTTTTTATCAAAGTCTAACTTTATATTCTCCCGTATTTCTCCATCGTTTTCCCTTGTCCCGAAGATGCTTCTGCTGGCCCATAATTCTAAAGGGCTGTGAAGGCGGGAGTGAGCTTTTGAGTAGAGGAATAGACCTCCACCGATCAAAGTTGCTCCGATCAGGGCGATTCCAGCTGCTGTCCAGCCTGCAAAGGGAATGAGGACTGTCGTGCCTGCGATGGCAAGGCTTCCTTCTAGAACAAGAATCGAACCTAAAGCAGTAGTCGCGCTGGCGGCCGCTGTATATAAGCCTGAAATAAGATTGCCGTTCTGCCATTGACGTACTGCCTTAAAAATATCTGAGGAAAACCCAATTATTATCGCCGGGTAGCCTGATGCCCGCGCGAAAAGATTACTCGTCATAAAGTTGATGATGCCGTCACCAAAGGCACGCTTTCATCTCTTCAACCTGTGCCATGCCGCTCTTCAAATACCGCTGTACCTCCTGGCTAAAGGGATTTTCCGTAATGGCCTGTTCGGTCATTCGATAGCGTGCCGCCAACAACCCCAGCGTTTTCTCGGCATTGGCCTCACGGGCAGCCAGCAACACTTGCTGGCGCAGGCCTTGGCTGGCATCCCAACGGGTTTGGCCACACAGGCGCTTGAGCACCACGGTATTGACCGACTGGGCGGTGAGGTCGGTGATGTCAGCCATGGCCGGGAAGCGACCGGCCAGCCCTTCGATCACGTTGTCGCTGGCGCCGAACAAGGTGCCGATCGAATCGGCTTTGTCCTTGAACGGGTTGAACGGCGCCATGGCGGTGTAAAGCGGGCTGTCGTGCTGGTCCAGCCATTGCTCCAGGCGTTTGAAGCGTCGGTCATGATCTTCGGTGCCGGGTGTCGGCTGGCCCATCGGGTGAATCAGCAAGGCCAGTGAAATTTCCAGACCGCGGGCGGAGGTGCGTTCGTCGCGGTCGTAACAGGCCAAGGCGGCTGCCAGGCTGTAGGAGTTATCGATGTGTTGGGATTCGGCCGTCGCCAGCCAGGCGTCATGATCGTTGCTGGCTTGCAAAGAGGCCAGGTTGAAGCCTGCATCGGCATAGCGGCAGGCGGGGGCGTCGGCGGTGCGTGGCACGATGGCGTAGCGCACTGGCAGGATGGGTGTGCGTGCGCTGCAGGCTGGGCCGGAGGTGGCGCGACTGACGGAGGCGTCGCTCATGTACGCTTCCTTTGGGTTGAATGAGCTGGGGCCTCCTCAAATGCTTCGGGTGGCGGTGGCGCTGCTCGGACGTTGAACAGGCGGCAGATGCCGTACCAACAGATGGCTACGGAGAGGTTGTAGGGGAACAACACGGCCCAGAACGGCAATTGCCAGTTCTTTTTACCCTGCATTTCACCGGGCTCGCCGGTTCGCCAGGGGGCATAGTGGCGCCAGGCTTCTGCCGGGGTCAGGCAGATGGCGTGGAGTGGCTTGTGCCACCAGTTGGGTTCACCGGGCGGGGGGAGTTTGTCTGGGCCGTGGTCCATGAAGTGGCGGAGGTATTCCCATACCTCGGCGACATGCTTGACGCCGGGTTCGGTGGGTTCGTTGCTGTCGACCCACAGGCAGTCTTTTTTGTGAAGGCTACCGTCCTTCCTAGGCGGGGCAAAGGCAAGTGCATAACTAGTACTGAAGGATGAACCACCAAACTCTGTGCGCTTAAATACCCCACCTTTGATATTGGTCCAATCGAATGAGATAAGTTTTTTGTTGCGTTGGTATAGAATTTTTCCAGTTGCGCGATTGAGGTAGATGTTTGACAGATTTTTTATGAAGAATATCCTGTAGGCGATGAATGGTGTAAATATCAGTGGTGCAACAATGTATTGTGCGAGTGAGTGAAGGTCCGCTAGCGCCGACTTTCTAAAACCCGTATCTATGATATCCGGGTAGATATAGGCTGCTAACCCTAATGTCATGGCGGTATATAGTTTTCCCATGAATACGGAGTCGGACACCCATGGGTTCACGAGGGATAAGTGATGTTTGTTTATGGTTGATAGTTGGCTTGAGATATGTGGAGTGAACTGAGAGCGTGCGGAGGGTGTGAAAATCCATGAAATGGCCATTATCGTTCCCCAAGTTTGAAAGTCTGGGAGGAGCCTGCTTGTTCATCTAAGCCTAGATTTGGCAGATATTTGATGTTTAGTTTAATGTGGCGGTGGTTTTGAATTTGATTCTTGAAGTGGAGTATCAGTCCGCCCCTAATTTCATAGCAGTCTGGTGTGGCTGGGAATACAGATATGCCATTGTTCTCGAGTTGACTACTAAGGCTGGCTTGCCATTCGCTTTGACCCAATAGAAATCCTCGTAGGAGGACTGTAAATTCAGCAGTGGGGGGAATGCTAGAAACTTGATTGTGTGTGATGGCAGTCCAATTCGGAGTAGTCCATGTGTTTAAGTCAGTCCATTTGCTGTCCAGATGCCCTAGGTCAAACAGTTTTGTCTCTTTTTCTGAAAGTAGCGAGGGTGAGTAAAATACCTGATGCCAAGCGTTTATTTCGTCTTTAATGTTGACGAAGGTTGGAAGTTTCTTGTCGGTGTCTAAAGTTATGTCTGGTCGGCTTTCGCCGTCATTGAGACGGTTCCCAAATATACTTCGACTGGCCCATAGCTCTATAGGGTTGTGAAGGTGTTCGTTGGCTTTCGCATGGAGGTAGGTGCCTCCAGCTATGATCGCAGCACCTAATAGGGCCACTGCAGCTGCAGTCCACCCTGCAAAAGGGATAAATGTTGTGGCACCTGCAATAGCTAATCCACCTTCTAATACCAAGACGGAGCCTATTGCGACCGCGCCCCCGCCATAGAAGGTTAAATCAGAAGCGGCAGTATTACCGTGCATCTTCTGCCTTTGGGATTTTTTATAGTCAGAGGCGAATCCTAGGAAAATAGCCGGGTAGCCGGACAACCTTGCGAACAAATTGCTACCCAAAAACTTGATAACCCCATTGCCAAAGGCCATGCCCGGCGCTGTGGCACTTAATCTCAGGATGACGGCCTTATGCGTTGCGCGCACGCTGACCATTGTTGCCGCCGCTGCACCAATCACCCCGAAAACAGATGAAGCGAACCCCATGGTGTATTCCGGTGCGTTGCTCTTTTGCAGGCTGTTGTAAGCCGTCTTGAGCGATAAGATGTTGAACCACAGCATCCCCGCGTTTAAACCACCACCACCGCCCGAGGTGAGCATCCCCAGAAAGTTAGGTTTCACACGCGCAGTGGTGGTCAGCTCGATGGACACCGTGCGGCTTCCTGATATGCGCAACGCTTTCATCTCTTCAACCTGCGCCATGCCGCTTTTCAAATACCGCTGTACCTCCTGGCTAAAGGGATTTTCCGTAATGGCCTGCTCGGTGATTCGATAGCGCGCCGCCAGCAATCCCAGTGCTTTCTCGGCATTGGCCTCACGCGCTGCCAACAACACTTGCCGCCGCAGGCCATGGCTGGCATCCCAGCGGGTCTGCCCGCGCAGGCGCTTGAGCACCACGGTATTGACCGACTGGGCGGTGAGGTCGGTGATGTCTGCCATGGCCGGGAAGCGACCGGCCAGCCCTTCGATCACGTTGTCGCTGGCGCCGAACAAGGTGCCGATCGAATCGGCCTTGTCCTTGAACGGGTTGAACGGCGCCAAGGCGGTGTAAAGCGGGCTATCGTGCTGGTCCAGCCATTGCTCCAGGCGTTTGAAGCGTCGGTCATGATCTTCGGTGCCGGGTGTCGGCTGGCCCATCGGGTGAATCAGCAACGCCAGTGAGATTTCCAGACCGCGGGCGGAGGTGCGTTCGTCGCGGTCGTAACAGGCCAGTGCCGCAGCGAGGCTGTAGGGGTTATCGATGTGTTGGGATTCGGCCGTCGCTAGCCAGGCGTCATGATCGTTGCTGGCTTGCAAGGCCAGGTTGCGCAGGGCGGCAATCCGCCGTTCCAGTGCGTCGCGTTCGGCGAGGAAGCGCCGGTATTTGTCGACATCGAGGCGCTGTGCCAGGCGCGCGCCATTGGGGGAATAGTCTTCATGGGTGAGGGCCTGGAAATGGGACTCGGCCGGCGACAGGGCGGGCCCCCGGCGTGACGTGCCCAGCCTGAACGCGGCCAGTTCTGGTGAAGGCGCATCCGCCGGGTACAGGCTTTCCAGCGTCTTGTTCAGCAGCATGGCGACCAGGTTGCGATGGTGAAAGTCGCGGCTCTGCGGGCTGAGCTGTTCGGCATCCAGCCGATAGCATGCCGGCACGCGCTCCTGCTCGGGAGGCTGGGCGGGTTTTGTGTGTTCCAGTTGCTCGGCCGGCATCAGGTCACGCAGTTGATGCTGGTAGGCCGAGACCGACAGGCTCAGGTCCAGGGCCATGCCTTCGGCATCGGCGAGCGCCACCACCACCGGCACTTTCGGCTGGGTCCAGGGGTAGTGGCGGGCGATGGCATTGAGGTTGCCGATGGGCAAAGTTTCGGTGACCGGGTCGCTGCTCCAGGTCAGCGGCATGCGCCGCTCTGTCGGTTTGAAGTCTTCGACCCAGGTTTGTAGGGCACTCACTGGCAACACATGGGGCTGGGTGGACGGCGTTTGGTTGCCGCTCACCAGCTCGGCCAAGTCCAGCTGGCGCATGTGCCGATTGCGCAGGGCTGGCGAACCGGTGATACGGGCGGTGATGGCGTTGGTCCACAGGTGCGGGCTGTAGCCGATCCACACTTCCTTGGCGGAGTCCTGACAGGTGTCGGCCCACACCCAGCCGATGCTCTGGCCGGACAGATAGCACTCACGCCGGTGGTAATCCTCCAGCCCTTGGTAGCGTAGCTCCTTGTACAGGCCCGCGCCGACGTGCTCGTGAATGACCAGCTTTTCGCCCAAAGGGCCTTTCATGAACACGTAGACATAGCCTGGGCGCAAAGCGCGGAGGGTGTAGGCCGATTGCTGCAGCGGGGCGAAGCCTTGTTCCAGGTTGAAGCCTGCATCGGCATAGCGGTAGGCGGGGGTGTCGGCGGTGCGGGGCACGATGGCGTAGCGCACTGGCAGGATTGGCACGCGTGCGCTGCAGGCTGGGCCGGAGGTGGCGCTGCTGACGGAGTCATTGGTCATGCGAGCTCCTTGCTCAGAGAGACAGTCTTTTCGAACCAGAGACGCACTGCGGCAACTTTCAGTACTGACAAGACTGAAATACCGTTATTCATACTGTGCTGGATTTCAGGCTCGAATCTATGCTGTAAGAAGTTTCCTACTTAGTTGCTGAGATGAGCGGGCGATCAAGTATCTGGAATTCAAGTGAAAGACAATGCCTCGATCGATGCTTTTGGGTCGAGGCTGAAAGTGTAAGATTTTATTTGAGTGTATATGTGTTGCGTTTGCGAAATGTCGTGTGAAAAGTTGCAGTGCTTTGTAGGAAGTTTCGTACTTTAAAATTGTTATATGTTCAGTTTTTGCACTTGGCCAGCACTACCTGGCAAGTCCTGGGCGTGCCTCCCGAGCGGCTGGCATAACGCACGCAGTTGTTCAGCGATTTCTGTTGCGCAATGCTCAGTGTATTGCCCCAGGCCAGGCCGCCTTCACCGATAGTGGGGACGGCCTTGGCGAAGCAGTTGGAGCCCACTGCAGGCGTGGCGTAGCGTGTCTGGCTGGCTTTGCTGGAGCAACCAGCGGTAAATGCCAGGCTGAGGCAGAGCAGGGTAGCCAGTGCCCAGGACGCATGTGGTCTGCTCATGTATTCCCCTTCTGCGCTTGGCAGCAAATGCCTTGCAGGATATTTCATTACAGCGAAGCGGTGAACTATCTCGGCGTCAAGAGGCTCCTTTGCTAAGCGCACCCTGCGCTTACCTGATGGCGCAAGACCATCAGCCCTAGGTCACTGAATGAAAAGGAGGCACCGTGACCGCATCTGATCAAACCCTCTACCGCTGTACGCCCAGCCCGCTGCATGCCTTGCTGCTGGCAGGCAGTGTGCCGTTGTTCCTTGGCGCGCTGTTGAGCGATCTCGCCTACTACAACAGCTACCAGATTCAGTGGAGCAACTTCGCCGCCTGGCTGATCGCCGGTGCCTTGGTGTTCTGTGGGCTGACACTGTTGTTCGCGCTGGCCAACCTGATCCGCGCCGAGCGCAAGGGCGGGCGCGCTACGTTGTACTTCGTGCTGCTGCTGGTGACCTGGGTGCTTGGGCTGATCAATGCCTTTGAGCATGCCAAGGACGCCTGGGCGGTAATGCCTTCCGGGCTGGTGTTGTCGGTAATCGTGACGGTGCTCGCAGTGGTGGCCGCCTGGATCGGTTTGAGCAACCTGCGTTCAGGAGGTGTGGCATGAAGCCTTTGCATGCATTTAGCCTGTTGGGCGTGGCGCTATTGCTGAGTGCCTGTGGTGGCGACGGCGAGCCGACCCAGGCCCACGGCCCGGATCCGAAGCTGCCGGAACCTCAGCGCGGCTTGCTGCCGAGCATGAAGATTGCGCAACCGGCTGCCTGGGGCGAACTGAAACCGACCGTGCCGGAGGGCTTCAGTGTCACCGCTATCGCCACCGGCCTGAAAATCCCGCGCCAGAGCCTGGTGCTGCCCAATGGCGACATTCTGGTGGCTGAGGGCAGGGGTGGCAGCGCGGCCAAGCTCAAGCCCAAGGATGTGATCGCCAGCCAGATCAAGGCCAAGGGCAATACCCAGGTCAAGGGTGGCAACCGCCTGACCTTGCTGCGCGATGCTGACGGCGATGGCAACTACGAGGTGCAGGCCGTGTTTGCGGAAAACCTCAACGCACCGTATGGCCTGGCCTATGCCAACGGCAAGCTGTATGTAGCCAACCAGGATGCGCTGGTACGCTTTGACTACAAGGAAGGCCAGACCCAGGCCGACGGCCCGCCAACCAAGGTCACCGACCTGCCGGCCGAGATCAACCACCATTGGACCAAGGCGCTGACCATCAGCCCGGATGGCCGCTACTTGTATGTGGGTATCGGCTCGAACAGCAACATCACAGAGCGCGGCCTGGAGGTAGAGATCGATCGGGCCATGGTCTGGCAGGTCGATGCCGAGACCGGCGCACACCGGCCCTATGCCACCGGCTTGCGTAACCCGACGGCATTGACCATTCAGCCGCAGACCGGGCAGTTGTGGACGGTGGTCAACGAGCGGGATGAGCTGGGCCCCGACCTGGTGCCGGACTACCTCACTTCGGTACGTGAAGGGGGCTTCTATGGTTGGCCTTACAGCTACTGGGGGCAGCATGTGGATGAGCGGGTGCGGCCGCAGAACCCGGACAAGGTGGCGGCGGCGATCAAGCCGGATTACAGCCTGGGTTCGCATGTGGCTGCACTGGGTGTCGACTTCTCGACCTCGGCAATGGGCGAGCGCTTTGCCGACGGTGTGTTCGTGGGCGAGCACGGCAGTTGGAACCGCCCCAACCCGGTGGGGTACAAGGTGATTTTCGTGCCGTTCAGCAATGGCAAGCCTGCTGGGGAGCCGATCGACTTCGCGACGGGCTTTCGCGGTGAGGATGGCAAGACCCGGGGGCGACCGGTTGGGGTGACGGTGGACCCGCGGGGGGCGTTGATCATTGCCGATGACCTGGCGAATACAGTGTGGCGGGTGACGCGGAATCGCTGAATGCTCGGGTCAAATCGGCAAATCTTGCTGGCGATGGGCCGCAGAGCGGCCCAATTGCTGACTGGCAGGCATTGCACACGGGTCAGAAGCGGTAGTTGAAGCTGGCTTCCAGCGTGCGCGGTGCCCCTGGGGTGATCAGGTCGACCGAGCCATGTGCCGAGGCATAGTAGTCACGGTCGAACACGTTCTTCAGGCGCAGCGCGGTAGGCCTGGTTGCTTTACGGGGCGGCCCAGTCGGTGTCGGACTGGGTTCGGCGTTTGCCCTCGCTGTCGAAGTTCATGCCGACTTCGCGCTTGGGCGTGAAGCTTGGTTTTTTGCTAATGCTGTTGATCAGCCCGCCTGAGGAGCCACGGCCGTACAGCACCGCGCACCGGGAGGGCCGGCAAGGCGGCAGGTAATGGCTATGCTTGATAGCGCGTGAACCTTTCACGCGCCTATTCGGACTTGATCACAGGGAAGCACGCCTATGAACCCCATTCGTACTCTCGCTCGTGCTGTAGCCCTTGCCACGTTGGCCTCTGCTGCCAGCTTCACGGTGCAGGCTGCCGGAATCCCAATCGGGAGCGAGGCGCTGGAAAGCCATGTCACCACGCAGGTAACGGCTATCGATCTGGCCACCCGCCAGGTCACGGTGAAAGGCCCTGACGATAAGAAGGATGTGACGTTCCAGCTGACCGAAAAGGCCAAGGCGCTGCCCAACCTGAAAGTCGGTGACCAAGTCGACATCTACGTGACACGCGCGGTGGCCTATGTGCTCAATCCGGACGTGGGTGGGGCGCCGAAAGCGACTGAAGAGTCCGGTACCATCCGTGCAACCGAGCAAAACCCCAACCCGGGCGGCGAGGCGTTCCGCCAGGTCAAGGTTACCTCTCAGATCAAGAAGATCGACCTCAACACGCATGAGGTGAGCTTGTTGCCACCGGAGGGCAAGCTTCAGGTGGTCAAGGTCGAGAATCCAGACCTGCAGAAACGCATGAAGAACCTCAAGGTTGGCCAGACTGTCGACGCGATCTACACCGAAGTACTGCGCGTCGAAACCTCGCGCTGACCTCAGCCGTTGCTGACCTCGGTTGCCCCCGGGGTCGCATGCGGGGCGCGGGTGCGTGCGGTCAACAAGCGAATCAGCGGCGATGCGATGAAGGTACTGATGATGGCCATGATTACCAGCAGCGTGAAGTACTCCTTGGGCAGCACGCCCAGGTCATAGCCAACGTTCAGTACCACCAACTCCATCAGCGCCCTGGTGTTCATGCATACACCGATCAATGCCGAATCGCGGCGGTTTTCGCCCAGAAGGCGGCTGGCCCCATAAGCACCGAAGAACTTGCTGGCAAAGGCCACCAGGCAGATCAACAGGCAGTTCCACAGTGCGGTGTTGCCCTCAAGGGCGCCAATATCGGTGCGCAGGCCCGTATAGGCAAAGAAGATCGGCAGGAAGAACGCATTGACCACGCCGCTGACCTTGGCATTCCACTGTTCGACGAAGGTGCGCTGGGTATGCAGCGCTACGCCAAGTATGAAACCGCCGATGATCGAAAATACTCCGATCAGGTTGGTCACTGTCGCACTGGCCAACAGAATGATCAGCATCAGCGATATCCCTTGGGTCGACAACGGCCGGCGCTGCAGGTCGCCGATTATCCAGCGCAGGACCAGTGGCCGTACCAGGGCGATCACGACGACGAAGAACAACCCGAGCGCCAGCAACCTCGCCAGAGAAGTCCAGGGATTGAACTGCGAGGCGATCAACGAAGTGACGCCGCCCAGGATCAGCCAGCCGCATACATCGTCGATTGCTGCCGCGCCAATGGTGAGCGTGGCGACCCGAGAGCGGGATAGGCCAAGCTCCATGAATATCCGTCCCAGGATAGGCAGTGCGGTGATCGACAGTGCCGTGGCAAAGAACAACTGGAAGGCTAGCAGTGAGGGTTTGTCCCCGCTGATCTGCTGCCAGAAGTACTCGGCAGTGAGCATGCCGCTGGCAAATGGCACCAGCAGCCCTCCCATGCTGATGACGATGACCGAACGCTTGCGGCCCTTGAGGTGTGTGCCGAACTCGAACTCCAGGCCGACCTGGAACATCAGCAGGATCAGGCCGATCTGCGCGGTGACCACGAAGGCGGTGGCCGTTTGCGGTACGAACAGCGCGGCCAGTTGCTCGGGGAAGAAATAGCCCAGCAGGCTCGGGCCGAGCACCAGCCCGGCAAGGATTTCGCCGGCGACCGGCGTCTGGCCCAGGCTGCGGGTGCTGAACCAGGCGATCAGCCGCGAGACGCTGAAGATCACGATGAGTTGCAGCAGAAACATCAGGGTCAGGTGCTCCGCCTGGGAGCCTACGGCTGACTGTGACTGGGGTGCCGGCGTGAGTTGCACGGTACTGGCATGAATGGCGTTGGACATGATGAAGTCCCGAAAATAAAGAGTCAGATAGGCGGTGCGAGCCAGCCACCGAATGCATGTTCCAGGGCCAGGGCTGCGTTCAGCAGCCGGTGCTCTTGCCCTGGGCCGGCGACCAGTTGCACGGAAACCGGGCAACCTTGGTCAAGGCGTCCCATGGGGACCGTCAGCGCTGGCAGCCCGAGTACGTTGAACAATGCGGTGTAGCCGATATCGCCCGGATAGCGCAGGGCATGGCCATGTTTGGGGGAGATGCCGGGGAGCACCGGTAGTGCCAGCAAGCTGTTGCCCGCCAGGCGTTCGGCCAATGCCTGTTGCAGGGCATCTCGTTTCGACAGCTGACGCGTAAGCCCGGGGCTGCCCAGGTATTCGCCCAGGCTGTCGAGTACGGTAGCCAGCCAAGGCCCGGTGGCATGCAGGGGTTTGCTGGTCAGGGCCAGACAGGCCTGGGTCACGTGCGCCACAGGTTGGCCGTCACCGAGGATATCGGCCAGGCGAACGCCGGCTTCCTTCTTCAGCACGGCCAACCAGATGGCGAATGCGTCGTCCAGTGCCTGAGGGTGCCAGCGTTCGACCTGGGTGCCTTGTAATTGAAAGTGGTGCGCCAGGTCCTCCAGTGCCTGGGTTACTGCCGGGGATACCCGGCTGCCCCAGCTCAGGCGGTCTGGCTGGCACAGGTATAGGTGCTGCAAGGCACCGGGCGCCTGGCAATGCTGGTAGTGGTCGACAATGTTGTGATCGTGCTGGTCGGGGCCAGCGATGATTTCCAGCAGAACGGGCAGGTCTTCGGCATGTCGGCATAACGGGCCCACGGTGAAATGCCGGGCGATACCCAGTGCATGCGGCTGCCCCAGACCGCGCTCGTCAAGGGGCAGATGCCCGGTCAATGGCACCAGCCCCCGTGATGGCTTGAGGCCGAAGATGCCGTTGCAGGCCGCCGGGATACGCACCGAGCCGCCACCATCGGTGCCCAGCGCGAAAGGTACGCAAGCACTGGACACCAGCACGGCATCACCACCACTGCTGCCACCGGCGCTGCGCCCCTGCCGGTAAGGGCTGCCGGTGCAACCATAGACCGGGTTATCAGTTTCAGGCCAGAGCGCCATCTCGGCCTGGTTGCCCAGTGCCACCGGAATGGCGCCAGCCTCGATCAGGCGCTGCGCGGCAGTGGCGGTAAAACGTGCAACCTGTTGCTGGCGAAGGCGCGAACCGCAGGTTTTCGGTGCACCGGCCAGGCCCAGGCCTTCCTTGAAACTAAAGGGCACGCCATGCAGGCGGCCCAGCGTAACCCCTTGGTCACGTTGGCGCTCGGCAACCTCGGCAGCCCGTCGTGCCTGGTCGTACAACGCCACTGCAACGGCGTTGCAGCGTTGTTGTATGGCCTGGCAGCGGCCGATGCTCTCCTCGACCAGGGCGACCGGTGACAGCGTGCCATCGCGCACCCCCGCAGCCAGGCGCACACCGCTCTGGGCGAGCAGTTCGTGGTCGGCCGTCATCTTGGGCAAGACCATCAGTGTTTGGCCAGGTCGAGGAAACCACCGTCGCTACCGAATGGCGATTTGAGCAGTTCGGGGGCTTCGCCGTACTTGTAGAACAACGAGGGCATCAGCCTTAGGCTGGTTGCCCGGCCCAGGTCCTGCAAGGTGCCCAGGCTGTGCCGCGCCAGCAACTTCAGGTGGCGTGGTGCCAAGCTCCAGCGCACCATGCGCATCAGTCGCAGGCGCAGCATTGCCGAGCGCAGGAAGTAGCTGGCGGCGTAACGCGGGCGAGCCTGGTTGTCGGCCTTGTATAGGGCGAAGTTGATGGTGCGCGAGTACAGGTTGGGGATCATCTGTGGGCTAATGCCCGGGTTGGAGCGGCGCACTTCGCGCAGCAGGCAGGCGAATGGCAGCGGCGATGGCTGTAAGTCACGTGTGTAGCGCGGCAGCAGGTCGGCGAACTGCTGCGCCTGATGGCCGTCGAGGAAGTCGCCACTGACGTACATCGGCAGCACCACATGGAAGTACGCCATGTTGGCGAACAACAGCGTCCAGCCCATCAGGAACGGGTCGTCCATCACCTCGTACCATTTGCTCCAGGTGTCCTGCAGTGCGAGCTGCGCCTGGATGTGCGACTCCAGGCAACTGACATAGCCCGGGGTGAGGGTGCCCTGGATATCCTTTTCGATCATCGCAGCCACCTGCGGGATCTGCTGGGCCACGTAGGCCAGCCCTGCGCTGTTGGCCGGGTCGAAGGTGAATGCCGCGTCACCGATCAGGAACCAGCCATCGGTGGAGTAGTACTGGTTGGCTTCGTACATGTAGTTGTACATGGCGTGCTGGTCGACCACTTCGCCCGAGGCCATCAACTCGGTGATCACCGGATGATCGGCCATGACCCGCTCCTTGAATGCCTCCAAAGTGCCGATCCGCTCGTTGACCATGTCGGGCCGGTAGGTGATGCCGATGCTGATCATGTCGGCACCGTCGTCACTGCGCATGGGGATGAGCCAGATCCAGTAGCCTTTGCCGTAGAAATGGTGGGTGACGTAGTAGGGGTCGTAGCAGTGATGCTTGTCCTTGTGGGTGTTGATGTTGTGCAGAATGCTGCGGTCGAACTGGCGCAGGCGGAACCAGAAGGTACTGCGCTGGTAGGTTGGCTCCTTGTGCAGCTTGAGCTTCTTTGCCATGAAGCGATTGCGGCCTGTGGCATCCACCACCCAGTCGGCATCCAGCTGCCAGCTCTGCGCCTCGTTGCGCAGGGTCAGGCGATGGCGGGTGTGCTCACCTTCATGCAGGTCTACCGCAGCCACGTCAGCCTCTATCAGTTGCACCTGCTGCCCGGCGACGATGGCGCGCAGGTCTTTGTCGAAACTGAACCGGTTAAGGTTGTAGGCTGGCATGCGGATAACCCCGGGGGCCTCGTGGACCACGTAGTTGCGGCATTCCGGGTTGTTGCGCAGCTTCAGGTAATAGGTCAGGCCGTACTTGTGGTAGTGCTTCTCTTCGAGCAGGCTGCCCAGGCCTATGCCTTTGAAGAAGTGCGTAGTGAGTTCGACCGTCGACTCGCCGACGATCGGCCGCTTGCGGTCCGGACGGCCGATTAGCGTCACTTCCACGCCCGGCAGGCGTTTGCGCAGGTACAGGGCAGCCAGGTGGCCGGCCACGCCGGCACCCATGATAGCAATACGTTTCATGTCATCTGTCCGTGATGAGGTGAGGCACCGGGCAGCCCGGTGCCGGGGAGTGAGTCCTAGTGGCTGGCGGCTTCGATCAAGGCCTGCGGTTCGGCACGTTCGGAGTAGTCGACATTGACGAATGCATGGCGAATGCGGCCATCCTGGCCAATGATGAAAGCGCTGGCCATCGGCAGGCTGAGATCGTCGCAGTCGTTCAGTGCCTTGAGGTCGGCGCCGAGTGCCCGATACACCGCTTCCAGCTCTGGCTCCAGCTCGAAGACGATGCCGTACTGGCGCGCCAGCTGGTTGCCCGGGTCGCTCAGCAGTTGGTAGCGCACGCCCAGGGATTCGCGGGTTTTCAGGGTGGCAGCGCGGCTCTGGGCAGAGACGGCGACCAGCGTGGCACCGCTGGCGGCCAGATCACTTGCCATCTGCTGGTATTCGCTGAGCGTTACATTGCAGAACGGGCACCACAGGCCGCGGTAAAACACCAGTACCAATGGACCGCGTGCCAGCAGGGCCCGCAGGTCCACGGCCTTGCCATCGGCATCCTCCAGCACGGCCAGCGGGGCGTTGTCGCCGGCTTTGAGCACGTGCTCCTCAGGGTGTCTTGCGATAAGGGCTTGCAACGAGGCGCCAAATTTTTCCAGCACCTCGGTGGGCAGTTGGGCCATCTGCTGTTTGACAGCGTCGAGTTTTTCCTTGAGTGACATGCTTGTTTCCTTGTGGTGGTTCACTGGGGCAGGCTTCGGGTGGCCCGGGTCTGGATGCGCTGCGAGGCCTTGCAGGCCGGGGGATGGCGCTGAAACAGCTGAAGTACCCAGTCGGGGCGGGTCTTGCTGGCATCGTTGAGCCAATTGGCGACCGAGTCCTGGGCGTATTTCTCGGCTTCGGCCAGTAGCGGTACCAGTAACGGCTCGGCCACTTCTGGTTGTTGCTTGAGCGCGGCAATGTGCTCGCACCAAACGCCGCGCGGGCGCAGGATCTCGATGCAGAACCGACGGACCAGTGGGTCTGCATCGCCGGTATGGCGGCCGAGTAGCGCCAGGGCCGCTTCAAGGTGCTGGGCCAGGCGCGGTCGCAGGGCGATCCAGGCCCATTCACGCACACCGAAGTGCTCATCGCGGGCGAAGCGAAACTGCGCCAGCAGGGCATCTTCCGCTGGCAGCGAGCGTGACAGGAACGCCTGGGCAAACGCCGCCCAACTGCGCACGGTATCGGATGGGTGCGTGCAGCATTGCTCGAACACCTGCTGGCGCAAAGACTCGGGGGCCTGCTCCAGCCACTTGCCCAACGCCAGGCCAATGGCCGCCACTTTTTTTGACAGGCCCAGTGCCTGGGCTTGGTCCGCGCTGGCAGCGAGGTGCTCTACCAACGTTGAGGGCAGTTGGCCTGTCAAGGCGTTGACCAGGGCGGCTTGATCCACCGCCAGGCATTCGGCCAGGTTGCGGGTTGGCAGTTGGCCAAGGTCGATCAGGGATTTTCGGTCGCTCATTGCAGGGGTTCCATGGCGGAGGAATGGCATCCGGTGGCCGGGGCTGGTGGGCAGTAACGCCCTGGTGCGAGCAGGTGCTGCGGGTCCAGGGCGTGCTTGAGGCGCTGCCCAAGCTGCCAGGCAGGCGCCTGCGTATCGGTCAGCAGGTGCATGAAGGCCAGAGGCAGGCGATAGGGCAGTACACCTTGCTGTTTGCCGCTGTTGAACAAGTGCCGGTAACAGTCCTCTGCGCGGGCTGTGGCCTTTTCATCGTTGCGATCGAAGAGCAGTGGCAAGGTGCAGTCGATTGCCCGGCCAGACAACGTGGTGAGGGTGACCGGGCAGGGGAGGCGGTGGGTCTGGCACACATGCTCCATGTGCCTGACGAATGTTGCCACCTGCTGGCTACGCAAAGGCAGGATCGGTGCGTACCAGATCAGGCCGCAGTTGTCCCGTGCCGGGTCGAGCAGGGCGCCTGCCTGCGGCCGTGCTCCGGCGACATAGGCCAGCGGCAGCGCCACCTGATTGGGTCGGCCTTCCATCAGTTCCATACCCAAGTGCAGTTTGTCCAGCATGACCCGCCAGCGCCTGGACCAGGCACCTGGCAGCAGACGCAGGGCTTGGCTTGCCCATGCCAGCTGGCGCTGGCTGCGGAACAGATAGCGGCTGCTGAAACGACGCAGTTCGGTACGGATAATGCCCTTCAGCGAGGCCAGTTGCGCCTGTTCGCAGTAAATCGAGCCCACCCCCATCCAGGCAGGCAGGGCCAGCGACCTCGCAGCGGTGTCGCGCTCAGCCTGGTTTAGCTGGGTCAGTGGGCGCGCGTCATAAGCCATGCTCAGCAGGCGTGTGCTGTTCATCAGGTTGATGCCGCCCACCTGGCTGCCGCAACGGTCAAGAATGCGTTTCACCCCGTCCAGTGCTGCAGGTAACTGTGCCGCGGAGTCGACCCAGAAATAGAACGGTTGCACGACTTGCGGGCGTCGGACCAAGGCAATCGACATTTGCGTCACCACGCCTAGGCCGCTCTGGCCGAACAGGCCATCAAGGTAAGGCCCGACTCCCCACTTGAAACACGGGGTGGTGCCAGGCGCCCACATGGGCGAGCGGTAGCGCTGACCATCAGGCAGGATGGCCTCAAGGCCCATCACGGCCTGCCAGTGGTCTGTTACCGGCGTGATGCCGAACCCTCGCTCCAGCGCATTGGCCAGCACACTGCACGTGGGCCCGGCGCCGGTGACCGGGGTGAGGAAGGGCAGGTCGCGGCTGGCCAGGTAGTCGGCCAGTGCCGCCTGGGTCACGCCAGGCTCGAGGGTGACCACAGCCAGCGCTTCGTCAAAGGCGAGAATCTTGTCCATGCGCGACAGGTCGAGTTGGACGCAGTGGCTATTCGTAGTCGCCATGCCACCGTAGCCCCAGTTGTTGCCGGTGCTTGCAGGTTGCAGCGCAACGTTGTGCTGGCGGGCAATGGCCAGGCAGGCCTCCACCTCTTCGCTGTTGGCGGGCCTGAGACGGGCGCAGGCATGGGCGGGCGAGCGCATTGTGTCCTGGCGCAACCTGGCGAGCGTCGCGGCATCCGTCTGCACGTGGACGTCGCCCAGCAACGTGCGCCACGCCGCCAGGGCGGCTTGCAGGCGCTGCGGCTCAGAACGCACTCGCCATCCCCCCCATGCCGAGGAACAGGCGCAACTGATCGACATCAGCCTGGCGGCTACGCGGCAAGCTGCGGTAGCGGCGGCGGAACTCGTCCTTCATTGCCGCCACGCAGCGCCGCTTGGGAGTGCGGACAACCATCATCAATGGGCTGACGGCGGTGCTGTAGACCTTGGCACATGGGCCCAGATAGCTGGCGGCAAGGGTCTGGAACTCTTCCCGCGAGAACGCCGCCAGCAGCGAGTTGCGGTAGTCGAGCAGGGTAGCCTGGTCGGCACCGTCGCTGGCGCGGCTGACGAAGTAGTCCACCGATTCCACTGACTTGAGCCTGCCGAAATCATTCAGGTAGATGGCCCGATCATTGCGCAGCACGCGCGCGATGTTGCGGAACGTCGCTTCCAGCTGAGAGAGGTCTGCCAGGTGATGCAGGGCCATGGACGAAATCACTACATCGACGCTGCGGTCGGCGATACCGGCCAGGCGCGTCATGTCTTCTTCGCGCAGTTCGACGTTGTCGATGCCCTGCTGGCGGATCGATTCACGGCCCACCTCGAGCATGCTGGTGGACAGGTCGGCACCGATGAACTCGGCCCGCGGGTTCAGCCGGGCCAACTGCAGCAATAGGCTGGCAGGGCCACAACCGATATCCAGTACGACATCACCGGGTTTGATCAGGGCGCACATCTGTGCGCAGTGGTACAAGTAGGTGCCGGACAGCGCCTGGCCCTGGCCGGCACTGTCGGCGTAGGCACTGACGCAAGTTTCGTCGACCATCACCAGGTCGGGCTCAGGTGTACGTACAAACGGTTGCCTGAGGGTGATTTCCCTGTAGATCGCGCGCAGCAATCCTGTGTCCATGAACTTGTCCTCCATGAAAGTCGTGTGGGTTTGGAACGCGGGGCGGGCTGCTCAGTCCAGTTGCAGAGCCCGTCGCACCCGCGGCGAAAGGTGGTGCGGCGAGGTGCCACAACGTGCCATGTGGGTGAGGACGTCGTCGGCACTCCAGCGAGCCTGTGCGGCGGGCAGCTGGATATGTGGGTAATGGCGCGAGCAAAAAAAGTCGAACAGGTCGGTACACGTCTGGTCGACCGTAAACTTCAGGCCTGGCGCACTGTAGGCCTTGGCGAACACATCCCGCGCCCGGGCTAGATTCACGGCCAGCGGCAGCGACAGGGCATTGTTGAGTTTGGTATAGGCCTGTACCGGGCCGATGGGCGAGAAGAACAGTACATTGCGGTAGAAGCTGGCGGCGCGCGGGTGCACGGCGATCACCAAGGTGCTCACCTTACGATGGTCAATGGCCCATCGAAACATGGCGTTGTACAGCATCAGTGGCACGCCCTTGCCCTTGTAGCGGCTACATACCGCCAAGGTCCCGACTTCGGCCACGCGCACACCGCCCAGGCGCTGCAGCACAGCCTCGTTGATGTGCACATCCTCCAGTGGAAGGCCCAGTGCCGAGTCTTCGATCAGCGATACGGTGCCAACCACTCGCCCGTCTTTCAGAGCCACGAAGGTGGTAGTGCCCGGTAGCAGGTGAAACGGCGAAAACCGCATGCCCGCACGGCACACGGTGGCGATGCCGCGGCGTGCATAGCTCTCGTTGACCAGACGCAGGGCCTGCTCGAGTTCGAACAGGTTCTGCACCGGGCGAAAGCTGAAACCCTCGATGGCCAGTGGCTGTCTGGCAAGGCGGCGGATGAACAGGCGCCGGTAAAGGGCCGCTGGCAGGCAGGCCTCGAGCCAAGGTTGGCGACGACTTAACCGGTCGTGTTCGCTATGTACCCGGGGCTTCCTGCCAAGCCGGGCCAATACGCTCTGATTCTGCAACATTATCCACCTCCATGTGGTCTTGCCGGTGTGTCTTGGGTTCAGTGCTTGTCCGGTGGCAGTGCCAGGGCAGGACTGGCCGAGAGTGCCTGTAGCGTGATGGACAGGGCGTCGCGTTGCGTGTTGTCCAGTGACTGCATGATCGTGCCGATCCAGTCAGTGTGTTCTGCGAATACGGCGTCGAGTACCGCTATGCCTGCCGAGGTAAGGCTGATGCTCAGCTTGCGACGGTCATGGGCGTCCTTGCGGCGCTTGATAAAACCATCACCCTGCAGGCCGTCGAGCAGGCCGGTTACGGTGCCCGAGGTGATTGCCAGGCGCGTCGCCAGCTCCAGCGGTGCCAGGCGGCCGCCTGCACCTTGCAAGGTCAGGAGGATTGCGAACCGCCCTTCCGACAGGTTATGGCGGGCCAACCGCGCGGCGCATACCCGGTTGATGGCCGCTGCAGCGGACAGCAGTTCGAAACACAGGCGCACGTTCTGCCTGGCGTCAGCGGGGGCCTCGGCCAGTGCATCGAGCATGATGTGATGCTTGTTCTCAAGAGTATTCATAAGGCGCAGTTTATCTTGGTGCCTTAGTAAGTCAACAGCACAGATGTTTCAGGGTTAAGACAACATGCGCACGCCGGACGGAAGGGATGTTTCACTATGCGTGGTACGAATAGTTCAAGTGCAGGATTTTGATTTCTATCAGTACTGGGTAATGCACCATCATGGTGGCCATCGATACCTTGGATGAGGACTGCCATGTTCAGTAAATCATTGCTTCTACTGGCGCTTCCTGTGGCCATGGCGTTGCTTGCCGGTGCCGTGTTGCCGTTTCAGGCCGCAGGTAATGCTGCGGCAGGCCGGGCACTTGGGCACTGGCTGTGGGGGGCTTTCACATCGTTGACGGTAAGCATGCTGGTGGTGATTGCTGCCCTGCTGATTATTCGGGTGCCGGCGCCAGACATGGGAAAGGCCCTGCAGGGGCCCTGGTGGTTGTGGGTTGGTGGCGTGCTGGGGGCAATGTATGTAGCCGGCGCCGCAGCACTCACCCCTAAACTTGGCGCAGCAGGGTTCCTGGTACTGGTGGTGGCAGGGCAGATCATCACGGCAGTGCTTGCCGACCACTATGGGGTGATGGGGTTGGGTGGCAAGCCGCTCAGTCTGGCCAGGGTGGCCGGCGTGGTGCTGATCCTGTGCGGAGTAATGCTGGTACAGGGCACTTGGGCGACGGCGTCACCGGTCCATTCCACGGCAGCTGTGAAAGGGCAGGAAAACTGATCAGCGCCCTGGTTGGCTGCACGCCCATACGGTTTCGCGCAGCCAGCGGTGCCCGGGGTCAGTGTCCTTGCGGTTGTGCCAGGCTTGCTGATAATCGAACGAGGGGATGGCCAGTGGTGGCGTGAACTGGCGCAGTGTCCTGTGCTGGCGCAACGATCCCACAGCGCGGCTGGCCACCGTCAGGATCAGGTCGGTGCCGGCCAGCACTTCGACTGCCGCACTCCAGTGCGGCAAGGCCAGGGCAATACGGCGTTGCAGGCCCCGGGCGGCCAGTGCGCGCTCGATTTCATCGAAAGCATCCGGGCGCATGGCCATCAATACATGTGGGCGTGCCAGCCAGTCTTCCAGGGCCATGCCGCCGCTGGCAGGCAGCACCTGGCGATCGGCAACGCTGATGAAGCGATCCGCAAACAGGGGCTGGGCGGTGATGTCCTGAGGCAGTTCGGGGAACAGGCCCAGGGCCAGATCCAGTTCGCCATCGAGCAACTGCGCCAACATGGTTTCACGGCTGGCCTGGCTGATGGCCAGGTCCACCCCGGGCGCGACTTGGCGCAGGTGGCGCAGCAAATGCGGCAGGATGATGCGCGAAGCGTAGTCGGATAGCGACAGCCGGAATCGGCGCTGGGCCCGGGCTGGGTCGAATAGCGGGGTGGCCAACAGGCTGTCGAGATTGCTCAGTGCATCCTGTAGTGGCTGTGCCAGCGACTGGGCGCGGGCAGTGAGGGCCATGCCGCCGCCTTGGCGTACCAGCAAAGGGTCGTCGAAGTGTTTGCGCAACTGCGCCAAGGCGTGGCTCACCGCCGGTTGGCTGCGGTGCAGGCGCAAGGCTGCGCGGGTCACGTGCTTTTCGCTGAGCAGGGCGTGCAACGCGAGCAGCAGGTTGAGGTCGATCTTGCGCAGTTCATCCATAGGGTGAATGGCCTTGGTCAATTCTGGCGACGTGTATCAGCTTAACAAATGCTTGAGTCTTGCACGCGCTTACAAGCTGCTGGCGATAGAGGCCACTTCACAGCACATGAATTCTACTAAATGGGTTTATGTTTGTTCTGTAATTTACTGATAAAAAACCATTATCTTCTTGCAGTCGCATGCTGAACACACTGCTCAAAGTAAGTCCGCTTTATCGCTGCCGGCTTGAGTCGCGAGCGGCTGTTGTAGGTTTGTTCGGTAATGCCGAAGGCTGTCATGCGCATCCACGGCTTGGGAAACTTACGCACCTGAAGCTTCTTGCGTGTGGCGTACAGCGTTACCCCGGAAAGCTTGGCCTGCTGGGCTTCGGCGGCTATCTGCGCACCCCAGCCGCAGGTGTGGCGATCGTTCTGGCTCAGTGCCCTGGCCTGGGCGCCGAAAGCGAGGGTGGCCAGCACGCAGCCGGCCATCGTTGCTAGAATTACTCGCATATTGCGGTCCTAAGCTTCTGAAAGAAAACGGAGTTTGCCTTCGCTTTCCGGTGCTGTGGGCCAGCAATTTGCCGTCAGGTTACGCGCAGAGGATTGGCTGCGGGCTTGCGCAGGCTCGTCCAGGCCAGGCTGGCAACCCAGACTACCGACACGCCATAGTTGAGACGTTGATACAGGCCGAACAACTGGCCACTCTGCGCCGCCTGGCCCATCAACGCGACGGTGGTAATCGCCAGCACCACGCAAGCCAGCGAGAACAGCGCCAGGGCGGGGGAGCCGGCAATACGGTTGCCCAGCCATGCCCATAGGGCGCTGGCGAAAGTCAGCGAGAGGAACATCAGCAAACCAAACAGGTTATGCAGTTGCTGCGAGGTAGATGGCTGTGCCGGTGCGCAGCCCTGGTCGCAGGGGAACCAGCCGGTGCCCAAACTGCCCATGCCATGAAGCAACACCAGGCCCGCACTCAGCAGCGCCAGCGTCGAGCTACGCCAGCGCCGCACCAGGCCCCAGGCAAACAGGGCAAACAGCAAGGCTAGGGGGAAGTTGTTGACCCGTGGTGACCAGCTGTGGGTTGGCGAACCGGCCGCACCAAGCTGGCTCATGGCCTGTTGCAGGTGGTCGTAGCCGGGGTAGGCCTGGGCGGTGAGCCAAACGCCCGCCAGCAGCCAGAGGGGGATCAGCAGGCCACTGCCGAGCAAAAGGCGGTCGAGGGTTTTCATACTGCAGATTCCTTCCATGGATCAGTGAGCGTGAAGGCGTACAGTACAGGCTCGCGCAGACCATGGGCCAATCATTCTGCGCGCTTTTTCATGGGGCATGGTCGGCAAGGATGGACAATAAATACCGCACCGGGTGTATGTGATCGTACAACCGCTTGCGCTATGATGAGCGCTGTCTTTCAAGGTGAAATACAGGGCAATGACAGAGCAACAGGTACAGGCAAGGACCCGGCGCAAGCCGCGCAGTCTGGCCCAGGAACTGGTCACGGTGCTGACCGAACGCATTCGCAGCGGCCAGCTCAAGCGCGGCGACAAGCTGCCGACCGAATCGCAGATCATGGCCGAAGAGGGCGTCAGCCGCACGGTGGTGCGTGAGGCGATTTCGCGGTTGCAGGCCGCCGGGCAGGTCGAGACCCGCCACGGCATCGGCACCTTTGTGCTGGATGCGCCGGCTACGGGCGGTTTCCGTATCGACCCGGCCACCGTGGTCACCCTGCGCGAGGTGCTGGCGGTGCTGGAGTTGCGCATTGCCCTGGAGATCGAGTCGGCCGGGCTGGCGGCCCAGCGGCGAAGCGACGAAGCCCTGGCCGGTATGCGGGCGGCGCTGGACGAACTCAACGAGGGGGCGGCCCACGCCACTGATGCGGTGTCGGCGGACTTCCAGTTCCACCTGCGCATTGCCCAGGCCAGCGGCAACCACTACTTCGCCGATATCATCAACCACCTGGGTACCAGCATCATTCCGCGCACCCGGCTGAATTCGGCGCGCCTGGCCCATGATGATCAGGCGCATTACATGAGTCGCCTGATGCATGAGCACGAGGCGATCTATGAGGCGATTGCCCGGCGTGACAGCGAAGGGGCGAAGATGGCCATGCGCATGCACCTTAGCAACAGCCGCGAGCGCTTGCGCCAGGCGCATGAGGCGGCTGAAGCGCAAGGGACCTGAAGCCTTTGCTGCCTGTACTGGCCTCTTCGCGGGCAAGATAGCCCTGTAGGAGCGGGCTTGCCCGCGAAGAGGCCGGTACAGTCAGAAAGAAAAGCCCCGCCGTGCGCAGGGCTTTCCTGTTTCTGGCAGCCAGTCAGATCGCCCCGTCACTCCACTGCCCGTTCACCAACCGCCGCAGCCCCAGCGGGTTGCCGTCGCGCAGTGCCTCAGGCAGCAGCGTCTGCGGATAGTTCTGATAGCACACCGGGCGCAGGAAGCGGTCGATGGCCAACGTGCCGACCGAGGTGCCACGCGCATCGGAGGTAGCCGGGTACGGGCCACCGTGCACCATCGCATCACAGACTTCGACACCGGTCGGGTAACCATTGACCAGGATTCGACCGACTTTCTCCTCCAGCAGCGGCACCAGCCAGGCGAACGCATCGAAGTCTTCCGCCTCGCCGATCAGCGTCGCGGTCAGCTGGCCACGCAGGCCTAGCAGCGCTTCGCGCAGTTGGTCGTTGTCCTGCACCTCTACGGCCACGGTGGTGGGACCAAATACTTCCTCCTGCAACAGCGGGTCGGACTCGACCAGCAGGCGTGCATCGGCCTTGAACAGCTGAGCGCGCGCCTGGTTGCCTTCCTGCGCCTGGCCGGCCACATGCTCGATACCGGCATGGGCATGCAGGTGTTCAAGGCCGCCGACGTAGCTGCGCAGGCCGCCAGCGTTGAGCATGGTTTGCCCGGCTTGCTGGTCCAGGTACTGGCCAAGGTCGGCGAGCAACTGGCTGTACTGTGGCGACTGCAAGCCAATCACCAGTCCAGGGTTGGTGCAGAACTGCCCGGCACCCATGCACACAGACCCCGACAACTCGCGGGCAATGGCCTCGCCACGCTTGGCCAGGGCACCCGGCAGGATGATGACCGGGTTGATGCTGGACATCTCGGCAAATACCGGGATTGGCTGCGGGCGCTCAGCGGCCATGCGGCAAAGGGCATCGCCGCCTTTCAACGAGCCGGTGAAGCCAACCGCCTGGATCGCTGGGTGCTTGACCAGCCACTCGCCCACGCCGCCACCAAACACCATGTTGAACACGCCCTTGGGCATGCCGGTACGCTCAGCGGCGCGCACGATGGCGCAACCGACCAGGTCGGCCGTGGCCATGTGGCCGCTGTGCGCCTTGAATACCACGGGGCAGCCTGCGGCCAGGGCGGCGGCGGTATCCCCCCCGGCGGTGGAGAAGGCCAGCGGGAAGTTGCTGGCACCGAACACCGCGACCGGGCCCACGCCGATGCGCATCTGGCGCAGGTCTACGCGTGGCAGCGGCTGGCGCTCGGGCAGTGCCAGGTCAATGCGCGCGCCGAGGAAGTCGCCGCGGCGCAGCACCTGGGCGAACAGGCGCATCTGCCCGCTGGTGCGGCCACGCTCGCCCTGGATACGGGCGGCGGGCAGGGCGGTCTCGCGGCAGACGATGGCGACGAAGGCGTCATCCAGTTCGTCGAGTTCAGCGGCAATGGCGTCGAGGAACTCGGCCCGACGTGCCGGGGCCAGTTGGCGGAACTCGGCGAAGGCAGCGGCGGCGGCCTTGGCGGCCTGGTCCACTTCGGCTTCGGTGGCCTGGGCAAAGCTGTAGGGCAGGGCTTCGCCAGTGCTGGCGTCCAGGCTCTGCAGGCGCTGAGGGCCAGCGGCACTGCGCTGACCGGCGATGAAGTTATGGCCGAGGATTTCAGGCATGGGGTGCTCCTGTGGGCTTGAGGGTGGAGTGTGTGAATGCGTGGTCAGGGCTGCGGCATCAGGTAATGGGCGCCGGGTTGAACAGGGTGATGTCGTTGTGCAGCCGGTGTTGTTCGGCCCAGGTCTGCTTGCGGCCGCTGGCCACGTCCAGGTAGTAATGGAACAGTTCCCAACCCAGCTCCTCGATGGTCGAGCGACCACTGGCGATGCGACCGGCGTCGATGTCGATCAGGTCGGGCCAACGTTGGGCCAGTTCGCTGCGGGTGCACACCTTGACCACCGGCGCCATGGCCAGGCCATACGGGGTGCCGCGGCCGGTAGTGAAGACGTGCAGGTTCATGCCGGCTGCCAGCTGCAAGGTGCCGCAGACAAAGTCGCTGGCCGGGGTGGCGCAGAAAATCAGGCCTTTGCGATCGACCCGTTCGCCTGGGCCGAGCACACCCTGGATAGCGCCGCTGCCCGACTTGACGATCGAACCCAGCGATTTCTCGACGATGTTCGACAGCCCGCCTTTCTTGTTGCCCGGCGTGGTGTTGGCGCTGCGGTCGGCGGCGCCTTGCTGTAGGTAGCGGTCGTACCAGTCCATTTCGCGCACCAACGCGTCGGCAACGTCCTGGTTTTCCGCGCGCGAGGTCAGCATATAGATCGCGTCGCGCACCTCGGTCACTTCAGAGAACAGCACAGTGGCGCCAGCGCGGACCAGCAAGTCCGCGGCATAGCCCAGTGCCGGGTTGGCGGTGATGCCTGAGAAGGCGTCGCTGCCACCGCATTGCATGCCGAGGATCAGTTCGCTGGCCGGGACCGTTTCGCGGCGGCGCTGGTCCAGCTTCTTCAGGCGGGTTTCGGCCAGGTCCATGATCTGCTCGATCATTTCGACAAAGCCAAGGCTGGCATCTTGCAGGCGGTACAGCCATGGGTCGCTGAGGTCCACCGACGGGTCGTTGTCGTGCATCACCTGGCCGGCTTGCAGTTTTTCACAGCCCAGGCTGATCACCAGTGCCTCGCCGCCGAGGTTGGGGTTGCGCGCCAGGTTGCGCACGGTGCGGATCGGGATGTAAGCGTCGCGGGCATTGATTGCCACGCCGCAGCCGTAGCTGTGGGTAATGGCCACCACGTCGTCGACGTTGGGGTATTTGGGCAGCAGCTCGTTGCGAATGCGCTTGACCGCATGTTCCAGCACGCCGGTCACGCATTGCACGGTGGTGGTGATGCCGAGGATATTGCGGGTGCCGACAGTGCCGTCGGCATTGCGATAGCCCTCGAAGGTGAAGCCCTCCAGCGGCGGCAGCGGCTGTGGCACGGCGTCGCAGCGCGGCAGGCTGTCCAGTTCCGGCGCGGCCGGCATGGCCAACTGGCTTTCCTGTACCCAGCTGCCTTGGCGCAGGTCTTCCAGCGCGTAGCCGATGATTTGCCCATAGCGGCGTACCGGCTCGCCCTTGGCGATGGCCACGGTGGCCACCTTGTGGCTTTGCGGCACGCCTTCGATCAGGGTCAGGCCGTCGGCAAAGCGGGCGCCTTCGCCCAAGCCGCCGTCGTTGACGACCACCACGACGTTATCGTCGTCGTGCAGGCGGACGTAGCGGGGCGAGTCGGAATGTTCGATCAACTGCATGTTTGGGCCCTACTTGTCAGATTCTCAGGCTTTTGTACATCCGCCCGCGCCGGGTGACCCGGCACGGGCGTGTTCTTTCAGTGACGCGAACTGGCCAGTTCGCCGTCGGTGGCAGGCTCAGCGTGTGGCTTTGGGGCGGCATCACGCAGCTCGATGCGCTTGATGGGGCCGACGATAACCAGGTAGCTGAATACCGCGACCAGCGCGTTGGCACCCACGTACACAAGCGCCCACTTGAACGAGCCGGTGGCGCTGATGATGTAGCCGATCACGATAGGGGTGGTGATCGAAGCGATGTTGCCGAAGGTGTTGAACAGGCCACCGGACAGCCCGGCGATCTGCTTGGGCGAAGTGTCCGCTACCACCGCCCAGCCCAGCGCACCGATGCCCTTGCCGAAGAACGCCAGCGTCATGAAACCAACCACCATCCACTCGGCATCGACGTAGTTGCAGAACACCATGGTGGTGGACAGCAGCAGGCCACAGACGATCGGCAGTTTGCGCGAGAAGGTCAGCGAGTTGCCGCGGCGCAGCAGCCAGTCGGAGATCACACCACCCAGTACGCCACCGATGAAACCACACACCGCTGGCAGCGAGGCGATGAAGCCGGCCTTGAGGATGGTCATGCCACGTTCCTGCACCAGGTACACCGGGAACCAGGTGAGGAAGAAGTAGGTGATGGCGTTGATGCAGTACTGGCCCAGGTAGACGCCCAGCAGCATGCGGCTGGTCAGCAACTGCTTGATGTAACCCCATTTCGGGCCGTCGCTGCCGCGCTTCTGGTCCATGTCGACCAGGCCGCCGTTCTGCTCGATGTGCTCGAGTTCGCCTTGGCTGATGCGCGGGTGTTGGCGCGGGTTGTAGATGGTCTTCAGCCACACCATCGAGAAGATGATACCGAGCACACCCATGACCATGAACACGTGCTCCCAGCCGAAGCTGAACACGATCCAGCCCATGATCGGGGCGAACAGTGCAGTGGCGAAATACTGCGCCGAGTTGAAGATGGCTGACGCCGTGCCGCGTTCCTGGGTCGGGAACCATGCGGCGACGATGCGTGCGTTGCCCGGGAACGACGGGGCTTCGGCGAAACCCACCAGAAAGCGCAGGGTGAAGAGGGTGACCACGGCCCAGGCAACCGGCAGGCCACCGACAAAACCCTGCAGCAGGGTGAACAGCGACCAGGTGAAGATGCTGAAGGCGTAGACGTTCTTGGAACCGAAGCGATCGAGCAGCCAGCCACCAGGAATCTGGCCAGCCACGTAAGCCCATCCGAAGGCGGAAAAGATATAACCGAGGGTTACGGCGTCAATGCCGAGGTCTTTCTGCAGGCTGGAGCCTGCGATTGCAATGGTAGCGCGATCGGCATAGTTGATCGTGGTCACCAGAAACAGCATGAACAGGATCAGGTAGCGCACATGCGTCTTCTTAGTCGCTTGCATGCTGGCAATACTCCCACTAGTTATTTTTGTGCGGGCTCACGAATTGTAACCGGAGTGGGGCAGGCCCACTCCGGGCGCGGCATGTGGCAGGCCGCGGGCGGCGTTTACTGCGGGCCCATCTTGTCCATCAGCGCGGCGAGCATCTCGTACTCTTCGGCGGTGAGGTCGGTCAGCGGAGTACGCACCGGGCCTGCGTCATAACCGGCAATTCTGGCGCCAGCCTTGACGATGCTGACGGCGTAGCCGGCCTTGCGGTTGCGGATGTCCAGGTACGGCAGGAAGAAATCGTCGATCAGCTTGGCCACGGTGGCGTGGTCGTCGCGGGCGATGGCGTTGTAGAAGTCCATGGCGGTTTTCGGCACGAAGTTGAACACCGCGGAGGAGTACACCGGTACGCCCAGGGCCTTGTAGGCGGCCGCATACACTTCGGCGGTCGGCAGGCCACCCAGGTAGCTGAAGCGCTCGCCCAGGCGACGACGGATCGATACCATCAGTTCGATATCACCCAGGCCGTCCTTGTAGCCGATCAGGTTCGGGCAGCGCTCGGCCAGTTTTTCCAGCAGGTCGGCGTTCAGGCGGCAGACGTTGCGGTTGTACACCACCACACCGATGTTTACCGATTTGCACACCGCTTCGACGTGGGCGGCGACGCCGTCCTGGCTGGCTTCGGTCAGGTAGTGCGGCAACAACAGCAGGCCCTTGGCACCCAGGCGCTCGGCTTCTTGCGCGTATTCGATGGCCTGACGGGTGGAGCCGCCGACACCGGCGAGGATCGGTACCGAAGTGGCGCAGGTGTCAACCGCGGTCTTGATCACCTGGCTGTATTCGCTGGCGGCCAGGGAGAAGAATTCACCGGTACCGCCGGCGGCGAACAGCGCGCTGGCGCCGTAGGGGGCCAGCCACTCAAGGCGCTTGATGTAGCCAGCCGGGTTGAAGTCGCCCTGGGCGTTGAAGTCGGTGACCGGGAAAGACAGCAGGCCGTGGGAGAGGATGGATTTGAGTTCTTGTGGATTCATTGTTGTTGGCATCCTGGGGCGCTTGGTGAAGGGTGTTGTTTTGCGTTGGAGGTAAGTTATCGTACAACTTCGGGTGTGGCTAGCCCCTTTCGGAATTTTTTGTTTGGGTGTTTAGGTGCTCAGGTGGCCAGTTTGAGAATGGCGGTGGCGCGGAGATCCAGCGCCGCCCGCGCGGCGCATCGCGAGCTGCGCTCGCTCCTACGTTTGTTTCGGGCCAGTTACGCCTGTGACAGGCGCGCGCGACCGCCTTGTTTGTACGACGCGATTTCGCGCCATGCGCCAAGGCGTTCGCGCGCGAACCCCACAGGAATGATTGGCCCGAAACAAACGTAGGAGCGAGCGCAGCTCGCGATGCGCCGCGCGGGCGGCGCGCGATCGCACCGGCGCAGAAGGCATAACGACAACCACATAACGGTCATCGTATCTCTTGGAAGAAAAAGGATCGCGGAGACAGGCACAAGCCCGCCGCCCGATTCCACGGGAAGTGTTCTGGGACCAGCAGAGGGTGACCGGGGAAACGGGGGCGGCCTTGCGCCGCCCCGCGATCAAAGCAGAGGAAACTGAAGGTCAGGCCGCGTGCTGGCGCTTGATTTGCGCCTTGCGTACCTGGGCCCGGCAAGCATCGCCGAAAGCCTGGAAGATCTTTATCGAGTCAGGGTTCTTCGCCGCTTGCCACTCAGGGTGCCACTGCACCGCGAACAGGAACGGCGAAATGCTTGGCGCATGAATCGCTTCGACCAGGCCATCTTCGGCACGGGCGATCGCTTCAATACCGGCGCCGAGCTTGTTCAGGCCTTGGCCATGCAGCGAGTTGACGCGAATCTCGTCGGTACCCAGGGTTTCGTGCAGCCAGCTGCCCGGCTGGATCTTCACCCCATGCACCTGGGCGTACTGCACTTCGACCGGGTCTTCCGGGTTTTCCCGGTGGTCATTGAATCCAGGTTCGGCATACACCTTCTGGTAAATGTCACCACCCAGGGCCACGTTGATTTCCTGCATGCCACGGCAGATGCCGAAGATGGGCAGGCCACGCTTGATCGCCGCCTTGACCAGCGGAATGTCGAACAGGTCGCGGTTCTGGTCCTGGCCTTTGCCTGGAGTCTGGTTTTCCTGGCCATACAGGGCTGGGTCGATGTTGCTGCCAGCGCCAGTCAGGTACACGCCGTCGGCCATGTCCAGGTAGGTCTCGAGGTCTTCAGTACCGAAGCAGGTGGGTACCAACACCGGGACGCAATCGGAGAACTCGACCAGCGGGCTAATGTATTTGTGGGTCATGACCTGGTAGTCATGGCCTTTGCGCTCTTGGGTGCCCATGGTCATCAGGACGACAGGTTTGCGCAGGGAAGGTTGCTTGTTGCCAATGTTGCTGTTGGACATATGTCACCTTGGGACAGGTTCGACCTGTCGTTGTTGTGCAGGCGCACGGCGCGGGGCCCTGATTGCTGCCTGTGGCCCCGAGCACTGCCGGCTCGTCAGAGGCGACGATTCCGGTCGGGGCTTGTAGATAGCTTGCCAGAGCCGTTCGATATGTCAAACAACGGAAGAGGGCTTTAACGCAGGCAATACACCGTTTTTTGGGGGCTGAAACCGATGCGGGCCTGTGGCGGCGTGGGTTTGGCAGGGGCGGCGGTCAATAATATTTAACGATGCAGTTGGGTCATTGCAGCGGTGCAATGAATAGGTAGCTCGAAGTCTCCTCGGTCCTTGTGGGGCAACTGTCTTGCTCAACGTCTAAAAGCTGGCGCGATCCCTGTGGGAGCGGGCTTGCCCGCGAACACGGGCGAAGCCCGTGCCATCCACGGCGGTGTCTTCCTCGCGGGTAAACCCGCCCCACAAGCTTTCAATCAATGCAGTATCTGCGCCAGGAACGCCTTGGCCCGCTCGGTGCGCGGCTGGTTGAAGAACACCTGCGGCGGGCTGTCCTCGATGATCTGCCCCCCCTCAAGGAACAGCACCCGCTCGGCTACCTGCCGGGCAAAGCCCATTTCATGGGTGACGCACAGCATGGTCATGCCCGTGCCAGCCAACTGCACCAGCACATCCAGCACCTCGGCGACCATTTCCGGGTCCAGCGCCGAAGTGGGCTCGTCGAACAGCATGATCCGCGGCTTCATGCATAGCGCCCGGGCGATTGCCACGCGCTGCTGCTGGCCGCCGGACAGCTGGCTGGGGTATTTGTGCGCCTGGCTTTCGATGCCGACTTTGCTCAGGTACATGCGTGCCCGCTCCTCGGCGTCCTTGCGTGACAGCCCGCGCACGCTGGTGGGGGCCAGCAGGCAATTGTCGAGCACGCTCATGTGCGGGAACAGGTTGAAGTGCTGGAACACCATACCGATGTCGCTGCGTACCTGTGACGCCTCGCGCGTGGTGGCCGCCAGGTCGATGCCGTCCACCTGGATGCTGCCCTGCTGGGCGACTTCCAGGCGGTTGATGCAACGGATCAGGGTCGACTTGCCCGAGCCGGACGGCCCGCACAGCACGATGCGTTCGCCTTCGCGCACCTGCAGGTCGATGTCACGCAGCACGTGGAACGCGCCATAGTGCTTGTTCAGGCCTTCGATGCGAATCAGCACCGGACGCGGGTCGGGTTCGGGGGCAAGGGTGGCAAGGCTCAGTGGTGCGGTCATCTTGTTGTTCTCCCGCATGGGTTCAGTCGAAACGGGTCGCGCTGTAAGGCGCGGGGTCGGTGAAGGGGGGCTCGCCAGTGAGCAGCTCGGCCAGCAGCCGGCCGCAGACCGGGCCCAGTGTGAGACCGTGATGGGCATGGCCAAAGTTGAACCACAGCCCTGGGTGGCGCGGCGCCGGCCCGATCACCGGGCGCATGTCGGGCAGGCAGGGGCGGCGGCCCAGCCAAGGCGTGTCGTCCAGGCGCTCGCCGAGGGCCGGGAACAGCTTGCGCGCCAAGGCCTCGCAGCGGCCCAGTTGAATCTGGTTGCCGGGCGCACTGGCTGCGTCGAACTCGATGCCGGTGGTCAGGCGCACACCGCGCGCCATCGGCGCCAGAACATAGCCGCCTTGGGTGTCGCAGATCGAGTGCTCCAGCTGAGCGCCGTCACGGGTGCTGTAGTGCATGTGGTAGCCCCGCTTGATTGCCAGCGGGATCTGGTAGCCCAGGCCGCTGAACAGGTCGGCCGACTGTGGACCGAGGCAGGCCACCACTTCGTCGGCAGTGATCGGGCCGCGACGGCTCTCTACCCGCCATTGGCCATTGGCCTGGCGCAGGCTGCGCGCATCGCCATGCACAAACTGCCCGCCGCGTTGCAGGAACAGCGCCGCATAGCCACGGGTGAGCGCGCCGGGGTTGTTCACGGTTTTCGGGTCGAGCCAGTGAATGCCACCGACCACGGTGGCGTCCAGTTGGTGCTCACGAGCCTGCAGTTGCCCGCATTCGAGGATTTCGAATTGCAAGCCATAGCGGCTCAGGCCCTTGGCATCGGTTTTTGCCTGCTCGAACAGCGCTGGGTCGCGGAACACTTCGATCCAGCCTTTGGCTTGCACCAGACTTTCCAGGCCGGCAGCAGCGATCAGCGCGTCATGCTCTTCGACACAGCGCTGCACCAGCGGCAACATATCGGCGGCGGCCCCAGCCAGACGCCCGGGTGCCGACTGGCGCCAGTAGCGCCACAGCCACGGTGCGGCCTTGGGCAGGTGCGCCAGGCTGTAGCGCACATCGGGCTGGCGGTTCAGGCCGTAGCGCAGCAGTGCGCTCAATTGCCGTGGAAAGGCATAGGGGATGACACTGGAGCGCTCGATCAGCCCGGCGTTGCCATGGCTGGTGCCGCTGCCCGGTTCGTCGCGGTCGATCAGAATTACCTGGCGCCCGCGTGCCTGCAGGTGCAGCGCGGTGCTGACGCCGACAATGCCGGCGCCAAGGACAAGGGTCTGGCAATGCATGAAACGTATCCTTCGGTCAGTTCAGGTGGCGGCCCAGGCGGGCTTCCAGGTGTTTCAACAGGCGCCGCACCAGTTCGACGATCACCAGGTAGAGCACGGCGGCCCACAGGTAGATCTGGAAGTCGAAACTGCGCGAGAAGGCCAGTTTGGTCACGCCCATCAGGTCGTAGATCGTCACCAGCGAGGCGATCGCGCTGGCCTTGATCATCAGGATCAGTTCGTTGCCCAGCGGGCCAATGGCCACCAGCAGCGACTGTGGCAATATCACCTTGAAGAAGGTGGTCGAGCGTTTCAGGTTCAGCGCCCGAGCCGCTTCATGCTGGCCAGGCGCAACCGCCATCAGGCTGCCGCGGAAAATCTCGGCCTGATAGGCGGCGGTGTTCAGAGTGAACGCCAGCAAGGTGCAGAACCACGCTTCGCGGAAGAACCACCACAGGCCGACGTCCTGCCAGAAGCCCTTGAGCGAACCCAGGCCGTAATACAGCAGGAACAATTGCGCCAGCAGCGGCGAGCCACGGAAGAAGTACACGTAGCCGGCAGCCATGCGCTGCAGCAACAGGCTGTGAGACATGCGTGCAAGGGCCAGCAGAAGGCCGAGCACAGCGCCCAGGCTGAAGGAAATCGCCACCAGTTTGGCGGTTACCAGCAGGCCGTCGATGAAGCGTGGGCCGTAGCGCTCCAGCAGGTCGGGGTCGAGCACCATTGCCAGCAGTTGATCGAAGCTCATGCGCGTGCTCCTTGCAGGTGGCGGTTGCTGCGCCGTTCGATGTAGGCGAATACGCGCCCGGACAGTGCCGCGAACAGCAGGTAGCCCAGGCAGGCGACGCCGTAGAAGAACATCGGCTCCTTGGTTACGCTGACCGCCAGGTTGGTCTGGCGCATCAGGTCGACCAGCGAGATGGTCGACACCAGCGAGGTGTCCTTGAGCAGCGACAGCCAATTGTTGGACAAACCGGGCAGGGCGATGCGGGTCAGTTGCGGCAGCAGCACCTTGAAGAAACCGGTGCGCTTGCTCAGGCCAAGCGCCGAGCAGGCTTCCAGTTGGCCCTTGGGCAGGGTCTTGAAGGCGGCCAGCCAGATCTCGCTGGAAAACGCGGCGAACACCAGGCTGAAGGCGATCATCGCGGCGAGGAAGGTGTTGATGATGAACTCACCTTGATAACCCATGGCGGCGAGGATCTTCTGTGCGGCGATCTGGCAGCCGTAATAGATGATCAGCAACGTCAGTAGCTCGGGCAGGCCGCGGAACACGGTAGAAAAGGTGGTGGCCCAGGCCCGTGGCAGGCGTTTGCGTGAGCGCGCCGCCAGCGCGACCACCAGGCCCAGTGGCAGGCCGATGGGCAGGCAGGCCAGGGCCAGGGAAACGGTAACCAGCGCGCCGGCCAGCAACGCCTGGCCCCAGCCTCCGCTGGCGAAAGACAGCAAGGACAATTGATCGAGCATGACGAACCCCTAACTTGGAGGGGCGCTCACCCTTGCAGGCGCGGGCAAGCCCGTGCCTGCAAGGGTGAGGCGCAAGGCCAGTGGTCAGTTATAGATATCGAAAGCGAAATATTTGCTGGCGATTTTCTGATAGGTACCGTTGGCCACGATCTGTTGCAGCGCGGTATTCAGGCGCTGGCGCAGGGCTTCGTCGTCCTTGCGCACAGCGATGGCGGCATCGGCTTTGGTGTCGGCCACGTCGCCAAGGATTTTGCAGCAATCCCCGCCGTTCTTGTTCATCCACTCGTGCAGCGGGAATTTGTCGGCAATCACACCGTCCAGGCGGCCGGCCGCCAGGTCTGCGTTGGCTTCGTCCATGGTCGGGTACAGTTTTACGTCGGCACCGGCCTTGCCATACACGTCTTCGGCGTAGATGGCCTGGGTGGACGAAGACTGCGCACCGACGGTGTAGCCGACAAAGTCGGTCTGGGCGCTGTCGATCTTGCTGTCCTTGGCAACCGCCACGGTCAGTGGCGTGCGGTAGTAGTGGTTGGTGAAGGCGATCTTCTTGCGTCGCTCTTCGGTGTCGATCATCGACGCCACCACGGCGTCATACTTGCGCGCCATCAGGGCGGGGATGATGCCTTCCCAGTCCTGGGCCACCAGCGTGCATTCGACTTTCATCTGCTCGCACAGGGCGTGGGTGATGTCGATATCGAAGCCATGCAGCTTGTTATCGGCGTCTACATAGTTGAAGGGCGGGTAGGCACCCTCGGTGGCGAACCGCAGGGTTTCAGCGCTGGCGGCACCCGCCAGCAGCAGGGCGCACGCACCCACCAAGGCCATGGACTTGTTCATCTCGCACCTCATTGCACTCTTGCTATTGTTGTTTGCCCGTCGACCACGAGGTGTAGCCGACGAATTCGTTATGTAGAGCGGCAGTTGCTTCCAAGCGTTTTTCAACATCCGGTCCGAGCTTCTTGCAGACCTCGTTGACCATCAGATGCACCCACGACAGCATCGTCGAGGTGGATTCCCAGAACAGGTTGAACTCGGTGGGGATGCGGAACACCTCGTCGGCATTGGCATCCGCCCAGTCACAGAAAGTGTCGGTCACCAGGGTGACCGCAATGCCAGCCTCGCGCGCCTTCTGGCACAGCATCAGGGCATGGCGGGAATAACGGCGCGCCTCGAACACCACCAGGGCGCTGTCTTCGGCACGGCCCAGCAACACCTCACCGAAGTGCCCGGCGCTGATGTCGACCAGTTGCACGCTATCGCGCAGGTATTGCAGCAGGTGGCTCATGCACATGGCGATGCCACGCTCGGTCTGGAAGCCGGCGATGAACACCCGCGGTTTGCTTGCCAGGCGTTGCGCCACGTTGTGCCAGGCCGGGCTCTGGCGGTACTCGTGTACGCGCACCAGGGCGGCGATTTCCAGTTCCAGGCTGCCGGCGTTGTCGCTGGCGTCCTGGTTCTGGCGGTAATCTTGCAGGCGATCACCTACCAACCACGGGCCATCGCCCAGATCGTTCTGCAGGTCTTGCTTAAGCGCCTTGAGGTGGGCATAACCCAGTGAGCGACAGTAGCGCCCGACGCTGGATTCGCTGACGCCCAGCTTGGCGGCAATGCTGGCCGAGGTCTGGAACGGCAGTTCGTGCAGGTTGGCAAGCATGTAGGTGGCGATCTTGCGACCGGAGGCAGCGGCCCCTTCGAGGCTGTTTTCCAGGCGTTGCTTGATCAGTTGGCTCATGCTGCGGCTCCAAGGGTGAGGCATGGGAAGAAAATGAATGTTTTCTGTCATCAAGTCAACATTTGACAGATTGCTGTCACATGAAGGAAAGTTTTTGTCGTTGCAACGCTGTAGCCATTCCAAAATCAACAAGGAGCTTCAGATGTCCGCACCTTCCACCAGCACCGTTGTACGCATGCCGTTTACCGAGCTGCAAAGCCTGTTGCAGGCCATTTTCCAGCGCCATGGGTGCAGCGAGGCCGTAGCCCGGGTGCTGGCCCACAACTGCGCCAGCGCCCAGCGTGATGGCGCCCATAGCCATGGGGTGTTCCGCATGCCCGGTTATGTCTCGACCTTGGCCAGCGGCTGGGTCGATGGCCAGGCCACGCCACAGGTCAGCGACGTGGCCGCCGGTTATGTGCGTGTCGATGCTGCGGGCGGTTTTGCCCAGCCAGCACTGGCGGCGGCCCGTGAGCTGTTGGTGGCGAAGGCGCGCAACGCAGGCATTGCCGTGCTGGCGATCCACAACTCGCACCACTTCGCTGCGTTGTGGCCGGATGTAGAGCCGTTCGCCGAAGAGGGCCTGGTAGCCCTCAGCGTGGTCAACAGCATGACCTGCGTGGTGCCGCATGGTGCGCGCAAGCCACTGTTCGGTACCAACCCCATCGCTTTTGCTGCGCCTTGCGCCGAGCATGACCCGATTGTTTTCGACATGGCCACCAGTGCCATGGCCCATGGCGATGTGCAAATTGCCGCGCGTGCCGGCCAGCAATTGCCGGAGGGCATGGGGGTGGACGCCGATGGCCAGCCGACCACCGACCCAAAGGCGATTCTGGAAGGCGGGGCCTTGCTGCCATTTGGCGGGCACAAGGGCTCGGCGTTATCGATGATGGTCGAGTTGCTGGCGGCGGCGCTGACCGGCGGTCATTTCTCCTGGGAGTTCGATTGGTCCGGGCATCCGGGGGCGAAAACGCCATGGACCGGGCAGTTGATCATCGTCATCGACCCGGGCAAGGCCGAGGGCGAGCGCTTTGCCCAGCGCAGCCGCGAACTGGTGGAGCAGATGCAGGCAGTCGGGCTGACCCGCATGCCGGGTGAGCGCCGCTATCGTGAGCGCGAGGTGGCCGAGGAGGAGGGAGTGGCGGTGACCGAGCAGGAGTTGCAAGGCCTGAAAGAGCTGCTTGGCTGAGCCGGCCCTTTCGCGGGTTACCCGCGAAGAATCCAGCACTCATCCCCGGCCATGCAATGTTGCATAGACAACCTTGCACAATAGTGGATGTTCCTGAGCCCGCTCTCCGGGTATGCTCAGGGCTGACTTTCCGTACCGTCCTGATCCAAGGAGCTGCACGCTGTGTTCAAACATGTCGATGCCTATGCCGGCGACCCGATCCTCTCGTTGATGGAAACCTTCAAGGCCGACCCGCGCGCCGACAAGGTCAACCTGAGTATTGGCCTGTACTACGATGAGGCCGGCGTGGTGCCGCAACTGGCGGCGGTGGATGCGGTGGAAAAACGCATTGCCGGTCAGGACCACGAAGCCTCCCTGTACCTGCCGATGGAAGGCCTGGCCAGCTACCGCCAAGCCATTCAGGCGCTGCTGTTCGGTGCCGATCACCCGGCCGTGACCGGCGGCCGTGTGGCCACCGTACAGACCGTGGGTGGCTCCGGCGCCCTGAAGGTCGGTGCCGACTTCCTCAAGCGCTACTTCCCGCAGTCCGAAGTCTGGGTTAGCAACCCGACCTGGGACAACCACCGCGCCATCTTCGAAGGTGCGGGCTTCAAGGTGCACACCTACCCGTACTTCGACCAGGCCACCCGTGGCGTGGACTTCGACGGCATGCTGGCCACCTTGCAAAGCCTGCCGGCCAACAGCGTGGTGCTGCTGCACCCGTGCTGCCACAACCCTACCGGTGCCGATCTGGAGCAGCACCAGTGGCAACAAGTGGTCGAAGTGGTCAAGGCGCGCCAGCTGATCCCATTCCTCGACATCGCTTACCAGGGCTTCGCCGAAGGCCTGGTAGAAGATGCCTACGCTATCCGCGAAATGGCCCGTGCGGGCGTTCCGTGCCTGGTCAGCAACTCCTTCTCGAAAATCTTCTCGCTGTATGGTGAGCGGGTGGGCGGCCTGTCGGTGGTGTGCGATGACGAGGCCACTGCCCAGAGCGTGCTTGGCCAGCTGAAGGCCACCGTGCGCCGCAACTACTCCAGCCCGCCCAACTTCGGCGCCCAGCTGGTTGCCGGTGTACTGAGCGATGCTGGCCTGAATGCCCAGTGGGCCGAAGAAGTCGAAGTGATGCGCAAGCGTATCCTTGACATGCGCCAGGCGCTGGTCGATGCCCTGGCCGTGCTGCTGCCGGGCCAGGACTTCCAGTTCTTCCTGCGCCAGCGCGGCATGTTCAGCTACACCGGCTTCAGCGTCGAGCAGGTACGTCGCCTGCGTGACGAGTTCGGCGTTTACCTGATCGACAGCGGCCGTGTGTGCATGTCCGGCCTGCGCCCGGCCAACCTGCAACGGGTTGCCGAAGCGTTCGCTGCCGTTCAGAAGTAACACCACCAAGGGCCTGCGCGGCCCCTCTGTGGAAGCGGCCTTGCGTCGCGAAAGGGGGGCGTAGCGTAATGCCAGTCAGTTCGCCGGGGTGGGGCTGGTAGGTGTTGGGCGTGGCATTTGCATCGCCTGTGAAATCGAGCGCCGCCCGCGCGGCGCATCGCGAGCTGTGCTCGCTCCTACGTTTGTTTCGGGCCAGTGACGCTTGTGACAGGCGCGCGCGACCCCCTTGTTTGTACGACACGATATCGAGCCATGCGCCAAGGCGTACGCGCGCAAATCCCACAGAAATAACTGGCCCGAAACAAACGTAGGAGCGAGCGCAGCTCGCGATGCGCCGCGCGGGCGGCGCTCGATTTCACAGGCGCCGAAAGAGCCACGGCCAACACCCAGCCAGCCCCACCCCGCAGCCTGTTGGTATAACCCGCTTGTAAAGACAAGTGCAACCGCTCCTCGGAAAAGGGCTTCGCAAGTGCAACCTTTCCGTGCACAATCGCGCCCCTCTTTTCCGGTTGAGTTGGGCGAAAGGTCTATTTCGCCATTCTCAGCCTGTTGCAGTCTTGCGAGTGGAGCTTCACCGGAATGAATGAGCAGGCCCCAAGCGTTGAACAACGCTTTGCAGAATCGACCCCCGCCACCCTAGGCACCTGGGCGCGTCAAGACACTACCTGGATGCTGGGCCTGTTCGGCACAGCCATCGGCGCCGGGACACTGTTCCTGCCGATCAACGCGGGCCTTGGTGGCTTCTGGCCGCTGCTGATCCTGGCCGTGCTGGCCTTCCCGATGACCTATTTCGCCCATCGCGGGCTGACCCGTTTCGTCCTTTCCGGGCGCGATGGGGGCGACATCACCGAAGTGGTCAAGGAGCATTTCGGCGTCACCGCCGGCGCCTCGATCACCGTGCTGTACTTTTTCGCGATTTTTCCGATCCTGCTTATCTACAGCGTGGCACTGACCAACACCGTGTCCAGCTTCATGGAGCACCAGCTGCACATGCAGCCGCCGCCTCGGGCAATCCTGTCATTCGTGCTGATCCTCGGTCTGCTGGCCATCGTGCGCTGCGGGGAGCAGGCCACGGTCAAGGTCATGAGCCTGCTGGTCTACCCGTTCATCGTTGCGCTGGCGTTGCTGGGCCTGTACCTGGTGCCGCACTGGACCGGTGGCATTCTCGACAGCGCCACTCAGGTGCCGCCGGCCTCGGCCTTCCTGCATACCCTGTGGCTGGCCATTCCGGTGATGGTGTTCTCGTTCAACCATTCGCCGATCATTTCGGCCTTTGCCGTCGATCAGAAGCGCCGTTACGGCGCGCACGCCGACGAGCGCAGCGGCCAGATCCTGCGTCGTGCCCACCTGCTGATGGTGGTGATGGTGTTGTTCTTCGTGTTCAGCTGCGTGCTCACCCTGAGCAGCGCCCAGCTGGCCGAAGCCAAAGCGCAGAACCTGTCGATCCTGTCGTACCTGGCCAACCACTTCAGCAACCCGACCATCGCGTTCGCTGCGCCGTTGATCGCCTTCGTGGCCATCGCCAAGTCGTTCCTCGGCCACTATATCGGTGCTAGCGAAGGCCTGAAGGGCATCATCGCCAAGACCGGCGCGCGCCCGGGCGCCAAGGCCCTGGACCGCGTGGTCGCTGCACTGATGCTGGTGGTGTGCTGGATCGTTGCCACGCTCAACCCGAGCATTCTCGGCATGATCGAGTCGCTCGGCGGCCCGATCCTCGCGGTGCTGTTGTTCCTCATGCCGATGTACGCCATTCGCCGTGTGCCATCGATGCGCAAGTACAGCGGTGCGGCCTCCAACGTGTTCGTCGTTGTGGTCGGCCTGGTTGCGCTGACCTCTGTGGTGTACGGCCTTGTAAGCTGATTCACCCGTTTCATTCAAGAATGCCCGGGGCGCTTGTCGTCACCCGGGCATTTTTTTGCCTGATCAAAGTTTCAGCAGCGTTGCATTCCATCGTCCTTGGTGCATGCAAGCAGCCACCACCCGCACAGGCTGGCCACCACGAACAGCACGCCCAAGCCTGCCGGTAGCGCGCTTTCCAAACCTGCGACCACACTGCTCGTCAAACCGGCACCGGCGAACAGCAGCGTCGTATTGAGCGACGCTGCCGCACCTGCCTGACGTGGATAGCGCGCCAAAGCCTGGGTCGTTGCGGCGGGGCGTACCAGGGTTGTCCCGGTGGTACAGACAATCATCGGCAGTAGAACCCCCAGCACAGATAAATCTGCCACCCATTGCCACATCAAAAGGGTGATGCCCGCAGCACTTATAAGCAGCAAGCCTGCTTTTATTTGAGCTTGCGGGCTTACGCGACTGTTCAAGTAGGTCGCAGCCATGCCGCCGACGATGTATGCCAACCCATAGCCGATAAAGACCAGAGAGAATTGATAGGCCGTCAGCTCCAGCCTGCCCATCAGCAGCAAGGGCGCTATGACGATAAAGGAAAAATGGCAGGCAAAGGCGAGGCTGGACAGCATGGAATGCGCGAGATAGTCCGTGTCTCGCAGCATCACCCGATAACTGGACATACTGGGCGCCCGGTCGCGCGTCGCAGGTGTGTCATGAAGCAGCACACACGATAGAAGTGAAACGATTGCAGCGATGATCACGAATACCGTAAAGCTTGCCTTCCAGCCAAACGACTGTTGAAGAAAAGCACCTGCCAGCGGTGACAGTGAGATGAACAACCCGCTCGCGCTTGTTAACAGGATGCGCATGGCATTGCGTTGTGTACCGCTGTAGAGGTCCTGCACAAGCGCCTGGCCTAGCACGAGGCTGCCGCAACCCAGGGCCTGCACCAAGCGAAAGGCCATGAACGTTTCATAATGAGTTGAAAATACGCAACCGAGCGCCCCCACAATGGATACGCTCAACCCAGCGAGCAACAAACGCTTGCGCCCGATGCCATCCGACAGTGGGCCGATCACGATTTGCGCCATGGCCACACCGACAGCAAAAAAGCTCACTGAGTACGCAATCTGTTTTGTGTCGACCCGAAACTCATCTGAGAGCGCCGGGAATGATGGGAGGATCACGTCCAGAGGAAACACACCCAGCAGACATAACAAAATCAGCAACGTCGAGCACAGGTGGCGCCGAAGCGAACCAATGGGGCGGTTCATGCTATCAACCCCGCCGATTGGAATTGCAAGAAATAGCCTTCATCATCCAGCAAATCAGTGTGCTGAATTGCTCGAAGTGTCGGCCCGCAAATCTCGATCATTCGGATCGTCCAGTTTGCCTCCATATAAGCAGAAATTTCGTCTCCTAGGTCTGGTCGGTTTCTGAGTAGCATTCGCAAGCATGATAGGTCGGGCTGGCAGAAAGCTATGAGCACCTCAGGTAAAATTTGAGCCACATAGTCCTTCTCCATCTTGGAAATATTTCGCCACAAGCTGACGAAGCACTCGGAAAAGAAGACTGCATGGCGGCCTTCATCATGCAAGTGATCCCTCAGCATGTTCGTCACTGGGCCAACGAGTGCCTCGCTAGATAACTTAAGGAGTTCGTGAGTGATCAAGGTTTCTGACACAAATCCGATGCAGAAGCGGGTTAAACATTCGAGCGCTGGAGGGCTTTTATCTATAACACGATCTAGCCTATCTAGGCGAGCGGGCCTGATGCGTACTAAGTTGAAATGCTGTGCTACGTGATCTGCAATATCTTTTGAAAATAATGCGTGATACGCTTCATCCGCGTATATTTTTAAGGCGATGCGGCGCTCTTTGTTCTCAAAGTATTTGCTCAGGCTTCCAGTTACAATGCAACGTACAGCCTCATTGACATGCGTCATCTCTAGTGCTGTGGTATAGTCCATAAAATATACTAGATGAGATGCATGTGCGATCAGCAATTCTTTTTTGGGAAGGGATTTTATTGCATCATGAGCCAGTGCTGGACTGAGTGCGATGGGGAACCATAAGCCGGGGTCTGTCTGAGCGAAATCCGCTTTTGTGAATTGATAGGCGTAGGGTCGCGAACGGACAGCGCTGGAGGAGTGCCAATTCCGAAACAAGGTTATACTGCGGTTGGCTAACTTGTTCATATGTCAGCTCGCCTCGGTTTTTTTCAAGATGGACTTTAGGCAGTCGGGAATGGCGGACCCATCACTGTAGCCGCAGCCGACAAAGAAAAGGACCTGCTCATTCGCGTTTATAGGGTTCAGCAGTGGTTCAATCAAGCACTCATTCAATGCGCCAGTTAGCCAGGTATTCATTCCGCAGGCGGTAGCAGCCAGCTGAAAGGTCTGTGCCACATGGCCTATCTCGATCAGTGCCATCCGATAAGCACGCGAATGTTCGTACTTCCACCACAACTTATCGAATCTGGAGGTAAGGAATAATCCCACTGATATATCGTTGGCGAAATGTTGTCCAGAGAGCAAGTCACCCAATCTTGGAGGCAGCGGATTACGCCAGTATAACTGATGCATGTGAGGGTCATACCGGTAAATTCCTGGCGCTATACCTTCGACATTCGCTATGTATACATAGCCTTCGGTGGCATTCAATCCTCCTGCTGATGGACTGCAACGCCGCTTGTTGAATTGCTCAATCCCTCCTTCTTCATGATCCAGGGCTCGAGTGTCAATAAAGCCTAGCGTATGGTGTAAAATTTGCCCTAGTTCAGCTATTGGAATTAATGAGCGATGAAAGTTTCTCACGGTTGCCCGCCGCCCGAGAGTTTTATCGAACTCACTGGCGTTGCTTGTGGTTGGCAGTTGGATGCCTGCTGTTGGCTCATCGGCGGCGGCAGGAGATATTTCACTCAATACTTCATTGCAATGTTCCAGGTATTGGTTGGCCCATTGATGCGTACTGGTTGGTTGATCGTCTAGCGGTATGTTTTTGGTTCCGATATGAAAGATTCTAGAGAGAATGTCCCATCCCCAAGCGTTTTCATCCGTTGTGCGGTCAGTGATTATCTCGCAGCGCTTCAGATCTTTGAGTGTGGGATCAGTTGGGTCATTGCAGGGTTGGCCGTAAATGATCGATATCAGTTTTTCTGCGTGCTCGGCTGAAAGTTCATACTGCTTGTGATTGTTGAAGTCCCAGCAGATCAGAGCGTTATCCTTGGCGATAAAAAAACAGTCTCTGCTTACCATTTTTCCTCCTTTGGCTAAAGCGCAGGCCGGCACTGCGCTTCAGCATTCATCGGATAAGGCTTACTGGCTCTTTTTGACCAGAAGGGCCAGGTTGGCCAGTTTTGTAGACTCCATCTTGATGGTTTTCATATTTGAATCTCCATTTATGCGTCGCGGTATTGCGACTTGTCTGATGTTAGCGTCACTTTGAAGATGTACAAGGCAAACTTTGTAGCGAAACTTCCGATGAAGTTGTAGGATTTGTTACCCTTATAGTCACGAGGTGCCAATCCAACTGCGTCGTAAAGCCTCTGGCACAAACCTCACAGCGATTTTGGGAGCAGCGTTGTACCGCCCATATCAATTAGCTCACTGTGCTCCGCACTCGGAGTGGGAGGTGTGGATGGGCGGTTGTGAACTGTGAGGCAACTGGCCGTAACCGCGGCTATCGGCATTTTTTGTCCACAAAATTCGTCCGGCAATGGAACAATTTCACCTGCCACCCATAGGCACCCGGCTGCCTTCATGCTTAACTCAGTGTCCTTTTCAAACCCCGCATAAGGATTTCGTCATGGCTCAAGTGACTCTCAAAGGCAACCCGGTCCAGGTCAACGGCAACCTGCCACAGGCCGGCGCCCAGGCTCCGGCTTTCTCCCTGGTAGGTGAAGGCCTGGCTGACAAGTCGCTGAAAGACTACGCCGGCAAGCGCAAGGTGCTGAATATCTTCCCGAGCGTCGATACCCCGACCTGCGCCACCTCGGTGCGCAAGTTCAACGCCCAGGCCAACGACGTCGCCAACACCGTGGTGCTGTGCATCTCGGCTGACCTGCCGTTCGCCCAGGCACGCTTCTGCGGCACTGAGGGGCTGGACAACGTGAATAACCTGTCGACCCTGCGTGGTCGCGAGTTCCTCGAAAACTACGGCGTAGCCATCGCCGACGGCCCGCTGGCCGGCCTGGCCGCCCGCGCCGTGGTGGTGCTGGACGAGAACGACAAGGTGCTGCACAGCGAACTGGTTGGCGAAATTGCTGACGAGCCGAACTACGACGCGGCGCTGGCTGTACTGAAGTAAGGATTACGTGGGGCAGGGCGGCTGAGTCCTGTTTCGGCCTCTTCGCGGGTCAACCCGCTCCTGCCAGTGTTCAAAGCCTGTGTTGTCCCTGTAAGAGCGGGTTCACCCGCGAAAGGGCCAGACCAGGCAACCGAACCTTCAGGCCCGTCACTGCTCCAAGCAACACCCTGTAACGGCCCGGAACACGTTCCGGGCCGTTTTCATTTAAAATTCCGCCTCTTGGCAACGTCAGGCAAAGGTAAACCTCTGGTAAAGGCCCTTTGCTAAAACGATGGCAGTGCTTATCGTTCATCCTCCCCAAGTCGTCATTCCGAACAAGGTTCGTTCAACCCATGCAAGCGTCCAATTCCCGTTCCCTCCGTCGCTGGCTCGTCGGCCTGCTGATCCTGCTGCTGGTGGCTGCACTGGCCTGGTGGCTGTGGCCCGCAGCGACGCCTGCGCATAAAGAGGCCAGTGGCGGGCGCGGTGGCAAGGGCATGGGCATGATCGGCGGCCGCCCAGGTTTTGGCGGTTCCAGCGACCCGGTGCCGGTACGCGTCGTGCCGGTGCGGACAGGCGACTTCCCGCTCTACTACAAAGCCTTGGGCACGGTCACCGCGACCAATACAGTCAATGTGCGCAGCCGTGTGGCTGGCGAGCTTGTGAAAATCCACTTCAAGGAAGGCCAGCGCGTCAAGGCCGGCGACCTGCTGGCCGAAATCGACCCGCGCCCTTATCGCATCGCCCTGCAGCAGGCCGAAGGTACCTTGGCGCAGAACCAGGCGCAGTTGAAGAACGCTCAGGTCGACCTGGCCCGCTATAAAGGCCTGTACGCCGAAGACAGCATCGCCAAGCAAACCCTGGACACTGCCCAAGCCCAGGTTGCGCAGTTCCAAGGGCTGGTCAAGACCAATCAGGCACAGGTCAACGACGCCCGCCTGAACCTCGATTTCACCCAGATCCGTGCGCCGATCAGTGGCCGGGTGGGCCTGCGCCAGCTCGATCTGGGCAACCTGGTGGCCGCCAACGACACCACCGCGCTGGTAGTGATTACCCAGACCGAGCCGATCAACGTCGCCTTCACCCTGCCGGAAACCGAACTGAGCACGGTGCTGGAGCGCTACCGCAGTGGCGCCAGCCTGCCGGTCGAGGCCTGGGACCGCAGTGACAGCAAGCTGCAGTCCACCGGTGTGCTGGGCAGCATCGACAACCAGATCGACACCACCACTGGCACACTCAAGTTCAAAGGCCGTTTCGAGAACAAGGACCTGGCCCTGTTCCCCAACCAGTTCGTCAACGTGCGCTTGCTGGCCGACACCCTCAAGCAGGTGGTCATGGCGCCGGCCGCGGCCATCCAGTTTGGCAACGATGGCACCTTCGCCTATGTGGTCAACGAGCAGAGCACCGTCAATGTCCGCAAGCTGAAGGTGGGCGCCAGCGATGGCGAGAACAGCGTCATTCTCGACGGCCTGAAGGCCGGCGACCGCCTGGTGCTGGAAGGCACCGACCGCCTGCGCGAAGGCACCAAGGTGGAAGTGGTCGAAGACAGCTCGCAAGTGCCGACCAGCCCAGGCCAGCACCTGCAAGGGCAGGAAGCCAAGGGCGCGGCCCAAACAACAGGTGAAGCACAACCCGGCAACGCAGCAGGCAAGGCGGGCGCATGAACCTCTCGCGCCTGTTCATCCTGCGCCCGGTCGCCACCACGCTGAGCATGCTGGCCATCGTGCTGGCCGGCCTGATCGCCTACAAGTTGCTGCCGGTTTCCGCCTTGCCGCAGGTGGATTACCCGACCATTCGCGTCATGACCCTGTACCCCGGCGCCAGCCCGCAGGTGATGACCAGCGCCGTCACCGCGCCACTGGAGCGCCAGTTCGGGCAGATGCCGGGCCTGGAACAGATGGCCTCGACCAGTTCTGGCGGCGCGTCGGTGCTGACCCTGCGTTTCAACCTCGACATGAACATGGACGTTGCCGAGCAACAGGTGCAGGCCGCGATCAACGCCGCCAGCAACCTGCTGCCCAGCGACCTGCCGGCACCGCCGGTATACAACAAGGTCAACCCGGCCGACACCCCGGTGCTGACCCTGGCCATCTCCAGCAAGACCATGCCGCTGCCCAAGCTCAACGACCTGGTCGATACCCGCGTGGCGCAAAAGCTTGCGCAAATCAGCGGCGTGGGCATGGTCAGCATTGCCGGTGGCCAGCGCCAGGCGGTGCGCATCAAGGTCAACGTCGACGCCCTGGCGGCCAATGGTTTGAACCTGGATGACGTGCGCACGCTGATCGGTGCCTCCAACGTCAACCAGCCCAAAGGCAACTTCGACGGCCCGACCCGGGTGTCGATGCTCGACGCCAATGACCAGCTGCGTTCTCCCGAGGAATACGCCAACCTGATCCTGGCCTACAACAACGGTGCGCCGCTGCGCCTGAAAGATGTGGCCGAAATCGTCGACGGCGCCGAGAACGAGCGGCTGGCCGCCTGGGCGAACCAGAACCATGCAGTGCTGCTGAACATCCAGCGTCAGCCGGGCGCCAACGTGATCGAAGTGGTCGACCGCATCAAGGGCCTGCTGCCGTCGATCACCGACAACCTGCCGGCCGGCCTCGATGTATCGGTGCTGACCGACCGCACCCAGACCATCCGTGCCGCGGTCAAGGACGTGCAGCACGAGCTGCTGATCGCCATCGTTCTGGTGGTAATGGTCACCTTCGTTTTCTTGCGCCGCTTCAGCGCCACCCTCATTCCGTCGATTGCCGTGCCACTGTCGCTGATCGGGACGTTCGGGGTCATGTACCTGGCAGGGTTCTCGGTCAATAACCTGACGCTCATGGCCCTGACCATCGCCACCGGCTTTGTGGTCGATGATGCCATCGTCATGCTGGAGAACATCTCCCGGCATATCGAAGAGGGCGAGACGCCCATGCAGGCGGCGCTCAAGGGCGCCCGGCAGATTGGCTTCACCCTGATTTCGCTGACCTTCTCGCTGATTGCGGTACTGATCCCGCTACTGTTCATGGCTGACGTGGTCGGACGCTTGTTCCGCGAGTTCGCCATCACGCTGGCAGTGGCTATCCTGATTTCCCTGGTGGTGTCCCTGACCCTGACACCGATGATGTGCGCGCGTCTGCTCAAGCGCGAGCCCAAGGAAGAAGAGCAAGGCCGCTTCTACCGTGCCAGTGGCGCCTGGATCGACTGGCTGATCAAGCACTACGGCAGTGCCCTGCAGTGGGTGCTCAAGCATCAGCCGCTGACCTTGCTGGTGGCGGTGGCCAGCCTGGTGCTCACGGTGTTTCTGTACATGGTCGTGCCCAAGGGCTTCTTCCCGGTGCAGGATACCGGGGTGATCCAGGGTATTTCCGAGGCGCCGCAGTCCACCTCGTTCGCCGCCATGAGCGAACGTCAGCAGGCCCTGAGCAAGGTCATCCTGCAAGACCCGGCCGTGCAAAGCCTGTCGTCCTACATTGGCGTAGACGGCGACAACGCCACGCTCAACAGCGGTCGCCTGCTGATCAACCTCAAGCCCCACGGCGAGCGCGATGTCAGCGCCAGCGAAGTGATCAGCCGCCTGCAGCCGCAAGTCGACCGGCTGGTGGGCATCCGCCTGTTCATGCAGCCGGTGCAAGACCTGAGCATCGAGGACCGGGTCAGCCGGACCCAGTACCAGTTCAGCCTGTCGTCACCGGACGCCGACCTGCTGGCGCAGTGGAGCGGCAAGCTGGTGCAGGCGCTGCAGCCGCGCCCGGAACTGGCCGATGTGGCCAGCGACCTGCAGGACAAGGGCTTGCAGGTGTACCTGGTCATCGACCGTGACATGGCCAGCCGCCTGGGGATCAGCGTGTCGCAGATCACCAATGCCCTGTACGACGCCTTCGGCCAGCGGCAGATCTCGACCATCTACACTCAGGCCAGCCAGTACCGCGTGGTGTTGCAGGCCAAGGACGCCGCCACGATCGGCCCGCAGGCGCTGGAGTCGATCCACGTCAAGGCCACCGATGGCGGCCAGGTGCGCCTTTCGGCGCTGGCGCGGATCGAGCAGCGTCAAGCCCAGCTGGCTATTTCCCACATCGGCCAGTTCCCGGCAGTGATCTTGTCGTTCAACCTGGCCCACGGCGCGTCGCTGGGCGAAGCCGTGCAGGTGATCGAGCAGGTGCAGAAGGACATCGGCATGCCGCTGGGTGTGCAAACCCGCTTCCAGGGTGCGGCCGAGGCCTTCCAGGCGTCGCTGTCGAGCACTTTGCTGCTGATTCTGGCGGCGGTGGTGACCATGTACATCGTGCTGGGGGTGCTGTACGAAAGCTACATCCACCCGGTCACCATCCTCTCGACCCTGCCGTCGGCGGCGGTCGGTGCCTTGCTGGCCTTGCTCATCAGCGGTAACGACCTGGGCATGATCGCCATCATCGGCATCATCCTGCTGATCGGTATCGTCAAGAAGAACGCGATCATGATGATCGACTTTGCCCTGGAGGCCGAGCGCCATCAGGGCATGAGCCCACGCGATGCCATCTACCAGGCGGCGCTGCTGCGCTTTAGGCCGATCCTGATGACCACCCTGGCCGCGCTGTTTGGCGCGGTGCCGCTGATGCTTGCCACCGGTTCCGGCGCCGAGCTGCGTCAGCCACTGGGCCTGGTGATGGTCGGCGGGCTGCTGGTCAGCCAGGTGCTGACGCTGTTCACCACCCCGGTCATCTACCTGTACTTCGATCGCCTGGCCCGCCGCTGGCGCCCGGCCACTGACGTGAAGCAGGCTCAGGCATGAACCTGTCCGGGCCTTTCATCCGTCGCCCGGTGGCGACCATGCTGTTGAGCCTGGCGATCATGCTGCTGGGTGGGGTCAGCTTTGGCTTGCTGCCGGTGGCGCCACTGCCGCAAATGGACTTCCCGGTGATCGTGGTGTCGGCGAACCTGTCTGGTGCCAGCCCCGAGGTCATGGCTTCTACCGTGGCCACACCGCTGGAACGCAAGCTGGGCAGCATCGCCGGTGTCACCACGCTCACCAGCAGCTCCAGCCAGGGTTCGACACGGGTAATCATCGGCTTCGAGATGGGCCGTGACATTGATGGCGCAGCCCGTGAGGTGCAAGCGGCGATCAACGCAACCCGCAACCTGCTGCCCAGCGGCATGCGCAGCATGCCCACCTACAAGAAGATCAACCCGTCGCAGGCGCCGATCATGGTGCTGTCGCTGACCTCGGATGTATTGCAGAAAGGCCAGCTGTATGACCTGGCCGACACCATCCTTTCACAGAGCCTGGCTCAGGTATCGGGGGTAGGGGAGGTGCAGATCGGTGGCAGTTCGCTGCCGGCCGTGCGCATTGCCGTCGAGCCGCAACTGCTCAACCAGTACAACCTGTCGCTGGACGAGGTGCGCACTGCGGTGTCCAACGCCAACCAGCGCCGGCCCATGGGCTTTGTCGAGGACGCCGAGCGCAACTGGCAGGTGCGGGCCAACGACCAGCTGGAAAGCGCCAAGGACTACGAGCCGGTGGTGATTCGCCAGCAGAACGGCACCATTTTGCGCCTGTCTGACGTAGCGACCGTCACCGACGGCGTTGAAAACCGTTACAACAGCGGCTTCTTCAACGACCAGGCAGCGGTGCTGCTGGTGGTCAACCGCCAGACCGGCGCCAACATCATCGAAACGGTCGACCAGATCAAGGCCCAGCTACCGGCACTGCAGTCGCTGCTGCCAGCCAGCGTGCAACTGAACGTGGCCATGGACCGCTCGCCCGTGATCAAGGCCACCCTCAAAGAGGCCGAGCACACCCTGCTGATCGCCGTGGTGCTGGTGATCCTGGTGGTCTACCTGTTCCTCGGCAGCCTGCGCGCCTCGCTGATCCCCAGCCTGGCGGTGCCGGTATCGCTGGTGGGTACATTCGCGGTCATGTACCTGTGCGGTTTCTCGCTCAACAACCTGTCGCTGATGGCGCTGATCCTTGCCACCGGGCTGGTGGTGGACGATGCCATCGTGGTGCTGGAAAACATCTCCAGGCACATCGAGAACGGCCAGCCGCCGATGAAGGCGGCCTTCCTGGGCGCCAAGGAAGTGGGCTTCACCTTGCTGTCGATGAACGTGTCGCTGGTGGCGGTGTTTGTCTCCATCCTGTTCATGGGCGGCATCGTGCGCAACCTGTTCCAGGAGTTTTCCATCACTCTGGCGGCGGCGATCATCGTCTCGCTGGTGGTGTCGCTGACCCTTACGCCGATGCTCTGCGCCCGCTGGCTCAAGCCGCACAAGGCCGAGCAGAGCCGCCTGCAGCGCTGGAGCGACAAGCTGCATCAGCGCATGGTTGCTGCCTATGACCGCAGCCTGGGCTGGGCCCTGCGCCACAAGCGCCTGACCCTGCTCAGCCTGCTGGCCACCATCGGCATCAACATCGCCCTGTACGTGGTAGTACCCAAAACGTTGATGCCCCAGCAGGATACCGGCCAGTTGATGGGCTTCATCCGTGGCGACGACGGCCTGTCGTTCAGCGTGATGCAGCCGAAGATGGAAATCTACCGCCGCGCCTTGCTGGCCGACCCTGCCGTGCAGAGCGTTGCCGGTTTCATCGGCGGCAACAGCGGTACCAACAACGCCTTTGTGCTGGTGCGCCTGAAACCGATCAGCGAGCGCAAGATCGATGCGCAGAAAGTGATCGAACGCCTGCGCAAGGAACTGCCCAAAGTGCCCGGCGGGCGCCTGTTCCTGATGGCCGATCAGGACCTGCAACTGGGTGGCGGTGGGCGTGACCAGACCTCTTCGCAGTACCTGTATACCCTGCAAAGCGGCGACCTTTCGGCATTGCGCGAATGGTTCCCCAAGGTGGTCGCTGCGCTGCGTGCACTGCCTGAGCTGACCGCCATCGACGCCCGTGATGGCGCCGGTACCCAGCAGGTGACCCTGGTGGTCGACCGTGACCAGGCCAAGCGCCTGGGCATCGACATGGACATGGTCACCGCAGTACTGAACAACGCCTACAGCCAGCGGCAGATCTCCACCATCTACGACAGCCTCAACCAGTACCAGGTGGTGCTGGAGATCAACCCGAAATACGCCTGGGACCCGAGTACGCTCGAGCAAGTGCAGGTGATCACCGCCGACGGCGCCCGGGTGCCGCTGTCGACCATCGCCCACTACGAGAACAGCCTGGCCAACGACCGGGTCAGCCACGAAGGCCAGTTCGCTTCGGAAGACATCGCCTTCGACGTCGCCGAGGGCTACAGCCCCGACCAGGCCATGGCGGCGCTGGAACGCGCGGTGGCCAAACTGGGCCTGCCCGAGGAGGTGATTGCCAAGCTCGGCGGCACTGCCGATGCCTTTGCCAAGACCCAGCAGGGCCAGCCATTCATGATCCTTGGCGCACTGCTGCTGGTGTACCTGGTGCTGGGCATTCTGTATGAAAGCTACATTCACCCGCTGACCATTCTCTCGACACTGCCTTCGGCGGGCGTCGGAGCCTTGCTGGCGCTGTACGTTACCGGTGGCGAGTTCAGCCTGATCTCGTTGCTGGGGCTGTTCCTGTTGATCGGCGTCGTGAAAAAAAATGCCATCCTGATGATCGACCTGGCCCTGCAACTGGAGCGCCATCAGGGCTTTTCGCCGGAAGAGTCGATACGCCGGGCCTGCCTGCTGCGCCTGCGGCCGATCCTGATGACCACCCTGGCGGCGATCCTTGGCGCATTGCCATTGCTGTTGAGCCAGGCTGAAGGCGCAGAAATGCGTCAGCCGCTGGGCCTGACCATCATCGGCGGCCTGGTGTTCAGCCAGATCCTCACCCTTTATACGACGCCGGTGGTTTACCTGTACCTGGACCGCCTGCGCCACCGCTTCAACCGTTGGCGCGGCGTGCGCACCGACGCCGCCCTGGAAACCCCGCTATGACTTTTGCCCAGACCCCACTTCACCGTGCCCTGCAAGCACTGACCCGTGGCCGTGGCTCGCGCCTGCTCAGCGCCGGGTTGTGCGCGGCCTTGCTCAGTGCCTGCACCCTGAGCCCCGACTATCACCGCCCCGAGCTGAACAGCACGGCGGCGCAGTTCAAGCATGCTGAAGGCTGGACCCAGGCCTCGCCCTCCGACGCCATCGCCCGCGGCGCCTGGTGGGAAATCTACGGCGATGCCGGGCTCAATGCGCTGGTCGAAGAGCTTAACCGCAGCAACCAGACCGTGGCGCAATCAGAAGCCCAGTACCGCCAGGCCCAGGCACTGGTGCGCAGCAGCCGCGCGGCGCTGTTCCCCAGCCTGGACCTGAGCGCCAGCAAGAACCGATCGGCGCAGGGCACCGGCAGCTCCAGTTCCAGCCTGTCCAATAACAGCAGCGGCATTCGCAACACCTACAACGCGCAGTTGGGCGTGAGCTGGGAGATCGACCTGTGGGGCAAGCTGCGTGAAACCCTGAATGCCAACGAGGCCAGTGCCGAAGCCAGTTTCGCCGACCTTGCGTCGATCCGCCTGAGCCAGCAGTCGGAACTGGTGCAGAACTACCTGCAATTGCGGGTTATCGATGAGCAGAAGCGCTTGCTGGAAGCCACCGTGGCGGCTTATGAACGCTCACTGCGAATGAACGAAAACCAGTACCGTGCCGGGGTCGCCGGCCCGGATGCCGTGGCCCAGGCCCGCACCCAGCTCAAAAGCACCCAGGCTGACCTGATCGACCTGATCTGGCAGCGTGCGCAGTTCGAAAATGCCATCGCCGTGCTGCTGGGCAAGGTTCCGGCCGACTTCGCCCTGGCCGACAGCAAGGCTATTCCCGCGTTGCCGCAAATACCGGTTTCGCTGCCTTCGCAACTGCTGGAGCGACGCCCGGACATCGCTGCGGCCGAACGCAACGTGATGGCGGCCAACGCCAACATCGGGGTGTCGCGGGCGGCCTACTTCCCGGACCTCAGCCTGAGCATGAGTGGCGGATATTCCAGCAGCAGCTTCAGCAACTGGATCGAGCTGCCCAACCGCTACTGGTCGGTAGGCCCGCAGTTGGCGCTGACCCTGTTCGACGCCGGCAAACGCAGCGCCGAGGTCGACCGCACGGTGGCCGTGTATGACCAGACGGTGGCGCAGTACCGCCAGACCGTGCTAGACGGCTTCAAGGAAGTGGAAAACCTGCTGGTTCAACTGAAAGTGTATGGCGATGAAGCCAGGGTGCGCCAAGAGGCGCTTGATGCCGCCCGTGAGTCGTTGCGCCTGACCGAGAACCAGTACCGCGCCGGGCTGATCGGCTATCTGGATGTGGTCAACGTGCAAACCACGGCGCTGAGCAACGAGCGCAGCGTGCTGAACCTGCTGCAAGGGCGCCTGGTGGCCAGTGTGCAACTGGTGGCCGCGTTGGGCGGCGGCTGGGATGCAGAGCAGGCGTTTGCCGAGCAGAAATGACCATGCGCAGAGGGGGGGCATTTGCAGTTATTGGGTCCATTCCCATCCGCAAAAACCCCGTGCGTTTCGCTTAAGCTTGAGTACAATCGTCAGCTTTTGCCGGGCCCCCTGTCCCGGCGCTGGAACTCTCAATGCTGACCGGTAGCTACTCTTCTTCGCTGGTGTTGATTTCGCTGTGCGTGGCGATCCTGGCATCCTATACCGCTCTTGACCTGACTGGCCGCATCGCCACGGCCAAGGGCCGCGCTGCCTACCTGTGGATGGGCGGCGGTGCGTTGGCCATGGGCATCGGCGTGTGGTCGATGCACTTCATTGGCATGCTTGCCTTCAGCTTGCCCATCGACCTGGGTTACGACCTGGCCCTGACCGCGTTCTCGCTGCTGATCGCCGTGCTTTCCTCGGGCTTTGCCCTGTGGCTGGTCAGCCAGCCGAGCCTGCCAGCGCTGCAGTTGGGGTTCGGCGCGCTGATCATGGGCGCCGGTATCGCCTGCATGCACTACACCGGCATGGCCGCGCTGCGCATGCTGCCGGGTATTGATTACGACCCGACGTTGTTTGGTGCTTCGCTGCTGATTGCCGTAGGCGCCTCGGCGGCGGCATTGTGGATCGCCTTCCGCCTGCGCACACACACACCCTATGTACGGCAGATCCGTGGCCTGGCGGCGGTGGTGATGGGTTTTGCCATCGTTGGTATGCATTACACCGGCATGGCCGCGGCGAACTTCCCCGAGGGCAGCTTCTGCGGCGCGCTGGGGGGCGGTCTGCAAGGTGACAGTCTGGTTTACCTGGTGCTGATCACCACGCTGGCAGTTCTGGCAGTGGCGCTGCTGACTTCGGTGCTGGACGCGCGCCTGGAGGCACGTACTGCCGAGTTGGCCCGCTCGCTGACCTTGGCCAACCAGGAGCTGACCCAACTGGCCCTGCACGACACCCTCACGGGTCTACCCAACCGTACCTTGCTCGCCGATCGCATCGAACAGGCCATCGCCAAAGTGGCGGAGCAGGGCGGCTGTTTTGCCCTGATGTTCATTGATCTGGACGGCTTCAAGCCGGTCAACGATGCCTTTGGCCACCATATCGGAGACCTTCTGCTCAAGGCAGTGGCGGCCCGCCTGCGCGGCCACCTGCACAGCCAGGATACGCTGGCACGGATTGGCGGCGACGAGTTCGTTCTGCTGGTGGAACTGCAGGAGCCGAACGATGCCATGGACGTGGCGGTCAAGCAGGTCAACCTGGTGTCCCGGCCTTTCCGCGTGGCCGAGCACGACCTGCAACTGTCGGCGAGCCTGGGCATCGTCCTGTACCCGGGCAACGGCCAGGACCAGCACGAGCTGCTGCGTAACGCCGACGCTGCCATGTACCATGCCAAGAGCGCAGGCAAGAACGGTTACAGCTTCTTCGATGTGTCGATGAACAGCAATGCCCGCCAGCAGTTGCAACTGCTGCAGGACTTGCGCCTGGCGCTGGAGCAGCGCCAGTTCCGCTTGCATTACCAGCCCAAGTTCGACGCCCATACCTGCCAGCCGATTGGTGCCGAAGCGCTGCTGCGCTGGGAGCACCCGCAGCAAGGCCTGCTGCTGCCTGACCGCTTCATCGGCCTGGCGGAAAAGACCGGCCTGATCATCCCCATTGGCGAGTGGGTACTCATCGAGGCCTGCCGTCAGATGCGCCAGTGGCTGGACCAGGGCCACCTTGGCTGGCGCATGGCGGTGAACCTGTCGGCTATCCAGTTCTGCCACGCCGGCCTGGTCGACAGCGTGGCCCGCGCCCTGCAGCAGAACGGCTTGCCGGCCAACTGCCTGACACTGGAAATTACCGAAACCACCGCCATGCACGATGCCGACGCCAGCCTGACCGTGCTGCAGCGCCTGTCCGACATGGGCGTGGACTTGTCCATTGATGACTTTGGTACGGGCTATTCCAGCCTGATGTACCTAAAGCGCCTGCCAGCCAACGAGCTGAAAATCGACCGCGGTTTCGTGCGCGACCTGGAGCAGGACAGTGACGATGCAGCGATTGTCTCGGCAATTGTCGCACTGGGCCAGGCGTTGGGCCTGCGTATCGTTGCCGAGGGAGTTGAAACCGACAAGCAGCAGGACTTCCTGACTCGCCTGGGCTGTGATTCGTTGCAGGGCTACCTGCTGGGCCAGCCCGTGCCGGCCGAGCAGTTCATGAGCAAGTTGCAGGCCATGGGCCCGGAATTCACTGCTGCGGGCCAGGCGCTGTATGAAAAGCCTTGATACTCGGTGATGCTGCGTTGAAAACAGACCCTAGTGTGGTGTTTCAGAAATACCACACTAGACTGCGTCGCGCAGGGTGAAGGCGGGTATGAAGGCATCCATCTCCGCCTCGACGGCCTCGATGATGCGCTCTACATCGGCGGCGGCCATGATCGCTGCACAGGGGATGCCCGCAATCGCCAGCAGGGTCTCACCGCTGGCGCGGTCGAACAGCCGTGCAACCATGCTGCGTGGCGCATCCATGCTGGCCTCGAAACCCAACGGATGGAAATGCCAGCGCATCACCTGGCAGGCGTTGGGGAACGTCATCTTGTTCATGCCAGCCTCCTTGTCCGTACCTGGACGTGATGAGCGGGTGGCCACATCGATGCGGCCGCCGGGAAAGTAAAGATAGCACCTGCTACGTGCGATTTTCGGTTGCAAGTACGACAAATGTGCGAATGCATGACAGGGGGCACACCCATGTTACGGGCGCAGTGTGTCGGTTGACTGCATGGCAAACGTTTTCCCGACCGCAAGGTGTCAGGTAACCATTGGGTTTGGTGGATTTCGCTGGCGCTAGACGCGCAGGTTTTTCAGACGAGCGGCTTGGTCAACCTAGCAACCCGGCGGCGATGTTGATCGTGAACCCGAGAATCGCCGTATTGAATACGAAGCCCACCAGCGAATGCGCCAGCACCACCCGCCGCAACCCTCGTCCGGCGACGCCAACGTCTGAGGTTTGCACCGCCACGCTGATGGTGAACGAGAAGTAATGGAAGTCCCAGTAATCAGGGTTGCGCTCGCCATCAGCGAAGCGTAGCGGCAGTTCGTGGCTTTGCCCGGTGTAGAACAGGCGGGCGTAATGCAGGGTGAATATGCAGCCGATCAGCAGCCATGAACCGGCGACGGTCAGGCCGGTATAGAGATAGTGCACGGCCAGGTCCGTGCCTTGCAGGCCGCGACTGGAGACCAGTTGCAGGGTGACCGCGGCAAGGCTGGCGATGGCGGCGATGCACACGGTCAGCAGGACCAGGCCCGCGTTCTCGTCTTCGACGCCGGCGACCTTGCGGACCTTTTCCGGGCTGGCTGTCCAGCTCAGGTAGAGCACCAGCAGCAGGTACAGCCACACCCCCAGGTTCCAGCCAGCGAGGATGTGTTGCACGGTATCACCGGCGGGGATCAGCCAGGCGCCAGCGAGGCCGACTATAGTGGCGAGGCTCAGGCGGGGGTGTGTGCGGGTCAGACGATGGAAAGCCATAGAGCCTTATTCACAATGGGTATGGCTTGAACTCTAGACCGTCATAGGGTTGGGCGGGGTGCGCTGTACCCAGCAGGGACCGGGGTTTCTTTGATGCCCCCATCGCACGGCATTGCAACTCTCAGTACACTGCACGTTCCAACACCAACATCCGTTGAACTCGAGGTTTTTGCATGACGCTCAGTCCTTTGGCAGGCAAGCCGGCTCCGGCCAGCGTGCTGGTCGATATTCCCCGGCTGCTCACCGCCTATTACACCGGCCGCCCAGATGCTGCCGTGGCGGCCCAGCGCGTGGCCTTCGGCACCTCGGGGCACCGGGGCAGTTCGCTTGAATTGAGTTTCAACGAGTATCACGTCCTGGCCATTAGCCAGGCTATCTGCCTGTACCGCCAGGAAAAAGGTATCGATGGCCCGCTGTTCATCGGCGCCGATACCCACGCCCTGTCAGCTCCTGCGGCCGCCAGTGCCCTGGAAGTACTGGCCGCCAACGGCGTGCAGGTGATGCTGTCCAAGGATGACGAATACACGCCCACACCGGCTGTGTCCCACGCCATCCTCTGCCACAACCGTGGCCGCACACAGGGTCTGGCTGACGGTATCGTCATTACCCCGTCGCACAACCCGCCACAAAGCGGTGGCTTCAAGTACAACCCGCCCAACGGCGGGCCGGCCGACAGCGACGTGACCAAGTGGATCGAGGGCAAGGCCAACGAACTGCTGGCCGCTAACCTGGCCGGCGTCAAGCGCATGGACCATGCCCAGGCGCTGCTGGCGCCGACCACCCACCGCCACGACTACGTCAGCACCTATGTGGCCGACCTGGAAAACGTCATCGATTTCGATGTGATCCGTGGCGCCGGGTTGCGCCTGGGCGTCGACCCGCTGGGCGGGGCAGGGGTACGCTACTGGTCGGCGATTGCCAAGCACTACCAGCTGGACCTGGAAGTGGTGAACACCGAGGTCGACCCGACCTTCCGCTTCATGACCGTCGACTGGGACGGCCAGATCCGCATGGACCCTTCCTCGCCGTATGCCATGCAGGGCCTGATAGGCCTGCGTGAGCGCTTTGACGTGGCCTTCGCTTGCGACCCGGACCACGACCGCCACGGCATCGTCACCCCTGATGGCTTGCTGCAACCCAACAACTACCTCGCCGTGGCCATCGACTACCTGTTCCGCCACCGCCCGCAGTGGCGCAGTGATGCCGCTGTGGGCAAGACCGTGGTCTCCAGCGGCCTGATCGACCGCGTTACCCAGCGTCTGGGCCGAGATCTCTATGAGGTGCCGGTGGGCTTCAAGTTCTTCGCTCAGGGCCTGTTCGACGGTTCGCTCGGTTTTGGTGGCGAAGAAAGTGCAGGGGCTTCGTTCCTGCGCCGCGATGGCTCGGTGTGGGCCACCGACAAGGACGGGTTGATCCCGGCCTTGCTGGCCGCCGAAATGACCGCCCGTACCGGGCGTAACCCGAGCCAGGCCTATGCTGACCTGACCGAGGCGCTGGGCAAGCCGTTCGCCACGCGTGTCGAGGCCAAGGCAGATGCGCGGCAGAAGGCGTTGCTGAGCAAACTGGCGCCGGAGCAGGTGAAGTCGACCGAGCTGGCCGGTGAGCCGATCGTGCAGATCCTCAGCCACGCCCCAGGCAATGGCCAGGCGATTGGCGGGCTCAAGGTGATGACGGCCAATGGCTGGTTCGCCGCGCGCCCGTCGGGTACTGAAGACATCTACAAGATCTACGCCGAAAGCTTCATCGACGAGGCGCATTTGCAGCGTCTGGTGCAGGAAGCACAAGTGCTGGTTGATGAAGCAATCGCCTGACCGGTAACAAACCGCTTGGTTCTGTGGCGCGATGTAAATTAGAATTAATCTTATTTACTCCGCCGCAGGACTCTCCTCATGATCGACGCCGCGCCGCCACCGGAGCCTGGCCTGCCTGCCCTGTACCGGGAGCATCGTGGCTGGCTTGAAACCTGGCTGCGCCGGCGTATGGGCAATGCCTGGGATGCCGCCGACCTCAGTCAGGATACTTTTCTGCGCATTCTGGCCAGCGCCCAGCCGCTGGCAGACATACGCGAACCACGCGCCTATCTGCTGACCGTGGGCAAGCGTTTGCTCAGCAACTTCCACCAGCGACGTAGCCTGGAGCAGGCCTACCTTGATGCCTTGGCGCAGTTGCCCGAGCAACACGTGCCGTCGCCAGAACAGCGCTGGGTACTGCTGGAAACCCTGCAGGCACTGGATGAATTGCTCGACGGCCTCAAGCCGGCGATACGCAAGGCCTTTCTCTGGCACCAGCTGGAAGGTTTGGGCTACGCCGAGATTGGCCAGCGCCTGGGCGTTTGCCAGCGCTCGGTGAAACGCTACATGGCGCAGGCTTACGAACATTGCCTGTTGGCCGAGTTGCGATGAGCCCCCACACCCCAGAAACCCGCGAGGCGCTGGGTGCTGCGGCCCGTTGGCTGGCACTACTGGATTCTGGCGACGCAAACGAAGCTGACCTGCTGCGCCTGGCGCAATGGCGCGCCAGCAGTCCCCTGCACGAAGACGCCTGGCAAAAGGCATCCCTGCTGCGAGCGCGGTTTGCCGGGTTGCCCGGCGCATTGGCGATGGCCGCCCTGGATCGCCCGGATGCCGGTCGTCGGGCACTGCTCAAACAAGCCCTGGGTGTGTCGGCGTTGCTGCCGGTGGCCTGGCTGGTGAGCCGTGAGCTGCCGCTGGATGCCTGGACCGCCGACATGCGCACCGCAGTAGGAGAGCGTAGGCAGGCTCTGCTGAGCGACGGCACCTTGTTGCAGTTGAACACCGACAGTGCGGTCGATATCGAGCTGGGTCCAGGCCGCGTGGCACTGCTGCGCGGTGAAGTGGCCGTCAGCGTGCCCGCTAACCTGAGCCTCACCTTGCAGGTGCCTTACGGCCGGGTAGTGATCAGCGAGGGCGAGGCGTGCCTGCGCCTGCTTGATGAGGCCTGCCGGGTGTCGGCGATCAAGGGTGCAGTCAGCCTGCAACCGCTGCGTGGTCCAGCCGTGATGCTACAGGCCGGCCAACAGGCCAGTTTGCAGGCGGCCGGCGTTGGCCCTGTCAAAGCCTTCGACGAATGGCAACTGGGCTGGCGCGAAGGCGCGCTACGGCTGGACGACCGCCCGTTGGGCGAGTTGCTGCGCGAACTGCGCAGGTATCGCCCCGGCGTACTGCGCTGGGCACCAGAACTGGAGCGCTTGCGTGTGACCGGCACGTTCCGCCTTGACGACACCGACCGGGTGCTGGCCCTGCTCGCCGCCAGCCTGCCGTTGCAAGTGCAGACCCGCACGCGTTATTGGGTGAGCCTGACCGCACGAGAAAAACGAGCATGAGGCTGTCCCCTTTTTTTCACTCGCCGGTCATTACCGGTAGGAGAAAATAAAAGGGGAGCCTTGTTCAATGCCTGCAGTAAAATCTTGCCGCCTGCGCCCACTGGCGCGCGCAGCACATCCATTGTTCGCGATGAGCCTGCTGTTGTGTGCACCCACCTGGGCCGATGAGCCGGCCCGGCGTACGTTCCAGGTAGCGCCAGCCAGCCTGGGTGCCGCTTTGACCCATTTCGCCGACCAGGCCGGTGTCAGCCTTTCGCTGGACCCGGCATTGGTAGAGGGCCGGCAAAGTAACGGCTTGTCCGGTCGTTACAGTGTCGATGAAGGCTTCAGCCAGTTGCTGCGCAGTAGCGGCCTGCAGGCGCTGCCGGTGGGTGAGGGGGCCTTCACCCTGATGCCAGCCCCCCAGGCCAGTGGCGCTCTGGAAATCGCCCCCACCAGCATCGTCGGCGGCCTGGCCGCAGGCAACGAAACGCAGCCGTATGCCGGTGGCCAAGTGGCACGCCAGGGAGCACAAGGCTTGCTCGGTTCGCGCGACTTCATGGAAACCCCGTTCAGCATCACCAGCTACACCAGCGACCTGGTCAAGAACCAACAGGCGCGCACCTTGGGCGAACTGATTGCCAGTGACCCTTCAGTGCGTGCTACCAACCCGGCGGGCGGGCGTTTCGAGCAGTTCACCATTCGCGGCTTCAGCCTGTTCAACAGCGATGTGGCCTACAACGGCCTGTATGGCATCTTGCCGACGTATTCGATCGACATGGAAATGGCTGACCGGGTCGACATCATCAAAGGCCCCAGCCAGTTGATCAACGGCATTTCGCCGCGTGGCAGCGTGGGCGGCGGTATCAATGTGCAGCCCAAGCGAGCTGCTGACAAGCCGATCACCGAATTCACCGGCAGCTACGCTTCGGCCGGCCAGGCTGGCGGCGCAGTGGATATCGGCCGTCGCTTTGGTGAAGACCAGCAGTTCGGCGTGCGCTTCAATGGCGTGAAGCAGGCCGGTGACACCGAATGGGATCACCAGCGCGTTGACCGCGAAATGGCGGTGCTGGGCCTGGATTTTCGAGGCGAGCGCCTGCGGCTCTCGGCGGACCTTGGCCACACCGAACGCGACACCGACGCCCCGCAGGAGCGTGTGCTGGTCGGTGCCAATGCCAAGGTGCCCAATGCCAATGACGTACGCCACAACTACGCCCAGGCCTGGAGCAAGGCGCGTACCAACGACACCTTCGGTGCGCTGAACGCCGAGTACGATATCAGCGAGTCGCTGCTGGCCTATGGTGCGGTCGGCGCGCGCAAGAGCAACCACGACTTCCTGCGCCATAACGTGTCGATCACCAACGATGCCGGCGACTTCACCGTGCAGCCGCGTGACTTTACCCGGGACGAGTCAGTGCGCACCGCCATGGCCGGTTTGCGTCACTGGTTCCATACCGGGCCGGTGAGCCACGAGCTGAACCTGGCCGCCAGCTATTACTACATGGACTTCACCAACGGCGGTGCGCGCTATGCCTCGGCACCGAGCAACCTCTACAACCCGGTGGCCGCACCGACACCCGCTACGCCAACCCGCCTCGACCCCGAGGTCTACACGGAAAACCGCTTCTCCGGGGTGGCCCTGGCCGATACCCTTGGCTTTTTTGACGATCGCCTGCTGTTGACCCTGGGGGCGCGCTGGCAACGGGTGCAGGTGGATGACTGGAGCGACGGCGTCAAAGGCGATACGGGCTATGACGAAGAAAAGGTCTCGCCTTCTGGGGGCGTATTGCTCAAGGTCACCGACCAGCTCTCGTTGTATGCCAACTACATGGAGGGCTTGAGCCAAGGCAAGATCGCCCCCTCGACCTCGATCAACGAAGACCAGATCTTCCCGCCGTTCACCAGCCGCCAGATCGAAGTGGGGGCCAAGTACGACCTCGGCCAGGTGGCCTTTACCGCCAGCGCCTTCCGCATCCGCCAGCCAGCCTACGAGACCAACCCCGCCTCGCGGGTATTCGGCCCCAATGGCAAGCGTGACAACCGCGGAATCGAACTGAGCGTCTTCGGTGAGCCGGTTAAGGGCGTGCGGGTACTGGGTGGGGTGATGTATATCGACAGCGAACTCACCGACACTGTCGGCGGTGCCTACGATGGCAACCGTGCGCCGGCCACGCCCGAATACAACGTCAATCTGGGGGCTGAATGGGACGTGCCAGGGGTGAACGGCCTGACATTCACAGCGCGCGGCATTCACTCAAGTTCCCAGTACCTGGACCAGAACAACAGCAAGCGCATCGACGGCTGGGAGCGTTATGACCTGGGTGCACGTTATGCCTTCAAGGTGGACGCCACCGAGGTTACCTTGCGGGCCAGTGTCGAGAATGTGCTGGATGATCGCTACTGGAGCTCGGCGGGGGCGTCGGATGACAGTGAGCCGGGGTTGACCCTTTCCACGCCGCGTACTTACCTGTTATCGGCAACCTTGGGCTTCTAGCTCAAAGCGCCGGGGCCGCTTTTCGCGGCCCGGGGGCACTCAGGCGTACCTGGACGGCAGGTGGCAGTCACCACCCGCCGTTCAGGCCTGCGATCATTGCTGATCGGGTACCACGGCGATCACGTCGATCTCCATCAGCCACTCGGCCTGGGCCAACCCGGCCACCACCAACCCGGTGGAAATCGGGAACACGCCCTTGAGCCACTTGCCCACCTCTTTGTACACCGGCTCGCGGAAGCGCGGGTCGGTGATGTAGGTGGTGGTCTTGACGATGTGCGACAGGTCCGAGCCGGCTTCTTCAAGCAGTTGCTTGACGTTCTTCATCGCCTGTTCGGTTTGTGCGCGCGGGTCACCCAGGCCGACCAGTTTGCCTTCGAAGTCGGTACCGACCTGGCCGCGCACGTAGATGGTATTGCCCGCCCGCACGGCCTGGCACAAGTCGTTGTCCAGGGTCTGGTTGGGGTAGGTTTCCTTGGTGTTGAACATGCGGATGCGAGTATGGGTAGGCATCAGTGGGCTCCGAGGGTGCTGATATTGCTGATCTTGGCAGTTTGCTGCTCATCCGCTGCGCGTTGCTCGCGGTCGCGGTAGGCGGTGTAGGTACGCTGCGTGGCAATGTGGCCGGCGACGTGCTTGGCGTCGTGCCACACCCCCCAGATGAACGATGAACCACGGCGCGACAACCACGGCAGGCCGAGGAAGTACACGCCCGGTTCGCGGGCCACACCACGCTGGTGCTGGGGCTTGCCGTTGGCATCGAAGGTGTCTACCTGCAGCCAGCTGAAGTCCACGCCGTAACCGGTGGCCCAGATGATGCTGCTGACGCCGGCCTTGGCCAGGTCCAGTTGCTGCAGCGGGTTGCGCATGCACTCCGGGTCGGCCAGGCGCTGGCGGGCTTCGGGCTCTTGCGGCAGGTCCAGGCCGTTGCGTTCGATGTAGGCATCGGCCGCATCCAGCAGGGCCAGGTAGTTTTCGTCGCCGCGGTTGATGTTCTCGACCAGGTTGTCCTGGAAGCGCGCTACACCGTTTTCGAACGACTGGGTCAGGCCGACCAGGGTCATGCCCTGGTGGGCGAGGGCGCGGAAGTCCACGGTGTGGCCACCGCGGGCGCCGCTGACCGCGATGGTCACATGCTCGCGACCGGGCTTGGCAATTTCTGCGTCCCACTCGCCCAGTACGCCCAGCCACCAGCAGAAGTCGCGGTTGCGGTAGGCACGCGGCGGGCGGTCGTGGGCGCCGACCGACAGGTACACCTGGCGTCCGGCACGCATCAATTCCTCGGCAATCTGCACGCCGGAGGAACCGGCACCGACCACCAGTACCGCGCCTTCAGGCAGCTGCTCTGGGTTGAAGTAAGCGGCGGAATGAATCTGGTGCAGGTTGCTGTCTTTCGGCGCGATGGCCGGGATCACCGGCTTCTGGAACGGGCCGGTGGCGGCGACTACGCGGTTGGCGCGAATCACGCCTTCATTGGTTTCGATGGTGAAGCCTGGGCGGTCGCTGTTACGCACCACGCGCTTCACTTCAATGCCGGTGCGCACGGGCAGGTTGTACTTGCGTACGTACTGCTCGAAGTAGTCGGCCACCTGGTCCTTGCCGGCGAACGCATCGGCGTCGAGGTTGAATTCCAGCCCCGGGAAGCGGTCGTGCCAGGCCGGGCCGTTGGCGACCAGCGAGTCCCAGCGGCCGGTACGCCAGGCCTGCGCGATGCGGTTGCGCTCCAGTACCAGGTGCGGCACGCCAAGCTTGCTCAGGTGTTCGCTCATGGCCACGCCGGCCTGGCCGGCGCCGACGACGAGGGTGTCGATTTCGAGGTTGTTCAGTGTCATGTCCGAGCCCTTGTTCAGGCGGTTTTTGTCAGGTCGGTTTGGAGGACCGCCGTTGCCTGGAGCCAGACTAGGGATGCCGTGGAAATGGCGAAAATAGTATTTAGCTGGTGCTTGCCGATAAAACGGCGAAGGCCTTGAGTTCTCTGGCCTGCGGGGTTGGTTGCCAGGGTGGGTGAGGTGGTTTTTCGAGCGGGTGCAGAGAGCGGCGCCTTGAGCATAGTTTTTTCCTGCCTACCCCCTCGGAAAAAGGTCGTTTCGCCCGCCAGAAGGTTCCACTCAGAATGCCGTGTATCGCACAGCACAACAGGAACCATGACATGACGTTCTCCATCATCGGTCGTTGCCAGGAAACCGGCCAGGTCGGTATCGCCATCAGCTCGTCGAGCATCGCCGTGGGTGCCCGTTGCCCCTGGGTGCGTGCCGGTGTGGGCGCGGTCTCTACCCAGAACATCACCCTGCCGGCGCTAGGCCCGCAGATTCTCGATGCCCTTGAGCATGGCCAGTTACCGCCTGCCGCTGCGCTGGACAGGGTGCTCAGTGCCAATGGCTGGAGTGAATACCGCCAGGTCACGGTGATCGACAGTCACGGCCAGGTGGCATTGTTCACCGGGCGAGAAGCACTGGGCACGCACAATGCAGTGGCCGGCGAACAATGCGCGGCGGCTGGCAACCTGCTGTCCTCGACCCAGGTGATCGAAGCCATGGTGCTGGCCTTCGAGCAGGCCGGCGGCCATCTGGCCGATCGCCTGCTGGCAGCCATGCACGCGGCGATGGCAGCGGGTGGCGAAGCCGGGCCCGTGCACTCGGCGGCGCTGAAGATTGCGGGCGAGCTGACCTGGCCGCTGGTGGACCTGCGCGTCGACTGGGCCGATAGTGACCCGATCGGCGTGCTTGATGGCCTGTGGCAAGCCTATCGCCCCCAGATGCAGGATTACGTTACCCGCGCCCTCAACCCGACCGCCGCGCCAAGCTATGGGGTGCCGGGCGATGAGTGAGTTTGCCAGCCGCGCGCTGCTGGCCCGGCTGATCGGCTTTGCCACGGTGAGCCGCGACTCCAACCTGGCGCTGATCGGTTTTATCCGTGATTACCTGGCCGAGTTGGGAGTGGAATGCGAGCTGTTCCATAACCCGGAGGGCACCAAGGCCAACCTGTTCGCCACCATCGGCCCCAAGGATGTTGGCGGTGTGGTGCTGTCTGGCCATACCGATGTGGTGCCGGTGGATGGTCAGGCCTGGACGGTCGAGCCGTTTGCCCTGAGTGAGTGTGACGGCCGCCTGTATGGCCGCGGCACGGCCGACATGAAAGGCTTTATCGCCTCGGTGTTGGCTGCTGTGCCCGCTTTTCTCGCCCAACCGTTGCGCATGCCGGTACACCTGGCATTTTCCTATGACGAAGAAGTCGGTTGCCTGGGCGTGCGCTCGATGCTGGCTGCCCTCGAACAACGCCCGTGTAAACCACGGCTGTGCCTGATCGGTGAACCCACCGAGCTCAAACCGGTGTTGGGGCACAAGGGCAAGCTGGCAATGCGTTGCCAGGTACAGGGTGCGGCGTGCCATTCGGCGTACGCGCCGTATGGGGTGAATGCCATCGAGTATGCAGCGAAACTGATTGGCAAGTTGGGTGACATCGGCGATGCCCTGGCACTGCCGGCTCATCACGATGAGCGCTTCGATCCGCCGTTCTCCACGGTGCAGACCGGGGTGATCAAAGGGGGCAGGGCGCTGAACATCGTGCCGGCCGAGTGCGAGTTCGATTTCGAAGTACGCGCGCTCCCTGGGTTCGAGGCGCAGGCGGTGGCCGACCAGTTACAAACGTATGCTGAAGCCGAGTTGCTGCCGCGTATGCGCAAGGTCAATACCGCCAGCGCCATTCGCCTGGAGCCGCTGAGTGCCTATCCGGGGCTGGCGACACCGGAGGACAGCGAGGCTGCGAGGTTGGTGGCGTTGCTCAGTGGCTCGGATGCGTTTGGTACCGTAGCGTTTGGTACCGAAGGTGGCTTGTTCGACCAGGCGGGCATCCCCACCGTGGTGTGCGGGCCTGGCAGCATGGACCAGGGCCACAAGCCGGATGAGTTTGTCAGTGTCGAACAGTTGCGGGGCTGCGATGCCATGCTGCTGAGGCTGGTGGACTACCTCAAGCAGGCTTGAGGGTTGCGACGGTGGATGGGCCGCAGCGCGGCCCCGGTGACTCAGAAGGTCGCCTTGACCTGCAGGCCAACCACCAGTGCGTTGTCGATGTCTTTGCCCGAAAACGCCCCTGGCTCGATGATGTATTGCACATCCGGGCGCAGGTTCAGCCATGGCGTGGCCTGGTAGCCGTAGCTCAGTTCGATCAACTGCTCGGCGCTGTCGATATCCGGGAACTGCTGGCCCGCGTTGAAAGCGGCATCTTCCAGCACGTCGCGGCTACGCGGGTTGGGCACGGCCCGGCCGTAACCCAGTGCCACGGTATCCTTCGGGCGGCCTTCGAACGGTTTGTACAGCACCACGCCGGCGCCATACCACTTGGTGAACGGCGAAGCAGCCTTGCTTGACGCCGAGTACTGGCCGAAGGCGTGCAGGCTTCGGCCTGGGGAGGCCTGGTCGTTCCACACTGCCTGGTCGACCAACAGGTAATGGCCACCTCGGCCGGACACTTCATCGTCGCTGCCGATGCGTTTCACATCGGAGCTGTCGTAGTAGTAGCCCAGCTTGTACTCACCTGGCAGTTCACCTTGCAGCTTGTAGATAAGCTCTACCGGTACCACGGTGCCGGTGGTGTGCTTGGGCCCCAGGTGCCAGGCGCGGCTGGAGTTGCCGTTGCTTTCGGGGTCAACGTTGAACGCCGCCACGCGCAGTTGCCAGGCAGGCGACAGGTCGTACTTCACCCGCACGCCGAGGTGGGCGTTGGGGTAGTTGGCCCAGCCACTGCCGCCGGACATGTTCAGCGGGTGGCCGCAAAAGCCGGCGTTCATGAAATTGCACAGGATGCCGCTGTCCAGGCCGCCGAGGTCGTTGCCCATGGCCATGTAGCCGAGCTTGACGTTGAGCACCGGGGTGAACAGCATGCGCTCGTAGCTCAGCTCGGTCAGGCGGGTGTAGAGGCCGCCGTAGTTTTCCTGGATCGGCAGGCGGTTGCCTACCAGGTCTTCCGAGGCGCTGTTACCGCGGCGGTCGTTGATGGTCAGCTGGACCTTGCCGCCGTTGTCCAGGCCGTACAGTTTCGACAGGTCGAACTGCACGCCCAGCTTGACGTTCTGCGAATAGCGCGCCGAGCGGTGCAGGCCACCGTGGGCGTTGTAGGCGGTTTCACCGCTGTAGTCGCCGGTGATCTTGACGCCGTCTTCTTCGAGTTGATGGCGCAGGCCGCCCCAGTCACCGGTCAGGGTGCTGCGGGTCAGCAGGTCGTCGTTGGCAAGGGCAGTGGTGCTGGCCAGGGCCAGCAGCAGGGTGGGGGCGATGCGAATTGCGGATGGCATTACAGAATCTCGGATTGTCTTTGAGGGGCATTCGCGGGCAAGCCCGCGCCTACAGGGCCGGTGTAAGCCTTGTAGGAGCGGGCTTGCCCGCGAAGCAGGCGACGCGGTCTTACGGCAGAGCGTAAGAAATCACGTAGTCGCCACGATCAGTCGACTGGCGTGCACCGCCAGCCGTGATCACCACGTATTGCTTGCCGGTTTTCGGCGAGACGTAGGTCATCGGGCCGCCCTGGCTGCCAACGGGCAGGCGAGCCTTCCAGATTTCCTTGCCATTGCTGCTGTCGTAGGCGCGCAGGTAGAAGTCCTGGGTGCCGGCGATGAACACCAGGCCGCCTTGGGTCGACAGGGTGCCGCCAAGGGTTGGCAGGCCGATCTTGATCGGCAGGTGCATGCGGATGCCGAGCGGGCCGGTGTCTTCAACGGTGCCGACCGGTACCTGCCAGGCTACCTGGCGGGTCTTCATGTCGATGGCGGTCAGGGTGCCGAACGGCGGTGCCTGGCATGGAATGCCGGCGACCGACAGGAAGCGGTTCTTGTTCACGGCGTACGGGGTGCCCTTGAGCGGTACCGCGCCCATGCCAGTGTTCAGTGCTTCACCACCGGATGCTGCACCACCTTTGTTCTGCGAAGGAATCATCTGGATCCACAGGCCCAGACGCATGTCGTTGACGAAGATGAAGCCATGTACCGGGTCGGTAGAAATGCTGCCCCAGTTCATGCCACCCAGCGAACCCGGGAAGCTCAGCGACAGGTCGGTGCCCGGCGCGGTGTACAGGCCGTCGTAGCGCATCTTCTTGAAGTCGATGCGGCACAGCAGCTGGTCGTACGGGGTGGCACCCCACATGTCCGATTCGGTCAGGGTCTGCGCGCCAATCTGCGGCATGCCCACCGACTTGGGCTGGGTAGGGGAGTACGGCTCGTTCGGGATGTTGCTTGGCTTGACCGGTACTTCGTCGACCTGGGTCAGCGGTTTGCCGGTGGCGCGGTCGAGCACGTAGATCTGCCCGGCCTTGGTGCCGATCACCACCGCAGGTACCGACTGGCCGTCGTCCTTGGTGAAGTCGATCAGGCTTGGCTGCATGGGCAGGTCGAAGTCCCAGAGGTCGTTGTGCACGGTCTGGAACACCCATTTCTGGTTGCCGGTTGTGGCGTCCAGGGCCAGCACCGAAGCGCCGTAAGTGTGGTCCAGTTTGCTGCGCTCTACGCCGTAGATGTCAGTGGACGACGAACCCATCGGCAGGAACACGGTGTTCATCGCCGGGTCGTAGGACATCGGCGCCCAGCTGTTCGGGGTGCTGCGCACGTAGGTGCTGTTGGCCTGTGGTGCCTGGCGATCTTCCGGGTTGCCCGGGTCGAAGGCCCAGCGCATTTCACCGGTGATCACGTCAAAACCACGGATCACGCCACCTGGCATGTCGGTCTGGACGTTGTCGGCAACACGGCCGCCGACCACTACGGTAGTGCCGGCCATCAGTGGTGCCGAGGACAGCTGGTAGTAGGAGTCCGGTACATCACCCAGGCCGGCCTTGAGGTCAACCTGGCCATTGTTGCCGAAGCCCTGGCAGAACTCGCCGTTGTCGGCGTCAACGGCAATCAGGCGGCCGTCGATGGTGTTGGTCAGCAGGCGACGCTGGCAGTTGGCACCGGCCGCTACGCTAACGCCGGTGATCGGCGAGCTGTTCGGCTGGGTTGGCTGGGCGATGGCGGCAGTGGCGTCGAAGTAGGCCATGCCACGGCAACGCTGCCAGACCTTGGACTGGGCGTTGATTTCGTTCTTCCACAGCTCTTTGCCGGTGTCGGCATCGAGTGCGATCAGGTTGTTGTGCGGGGTGCAGATGAACACCTTGCTGCCGATCTGCAGCGGGGTGAGCTGGTCTTCGGCCCCGTTGCCGTCACTGATCGCGACGTCGCCGGTGTGGTAGGTCCACGCTACCTTCAGCTTGTTGACGTTGTCACGGTTGATCTGGTCAAGCGCGGCGAAGCGGCTGCCACCTTCGGTGTTGCCGTAGTGGGCCCAGTCTTTTTGTTCCTTGCCGGTTTCGACCGGGGTCATGCCAGGGCCTTTGCCGTTGGGAGCAACGCTTGGGTGGGCAACGAACATGTTGCCGACAGCGACCACCAGCACCACGGCCATTACCCCGGCGACGCTGTAGGCACCGCGCCCGGCGCTGGCGCCGTTGGCACGCGCCAGCAGCGGGTAGACCAGCGCCACGACCATGCCGATTGCGCCGAACATGAACAGGCGCGAGAACAGCGGCCAGAACACCAGGCCCGCATCGATCAGTGCCCAGATGGCAGTACCGACCAGGAACACGGCATACAGCCAGGCGCCAGCCTTCTTGCGGCGAGCAATGAGGACACCGGCGATGGCCATGGCCAAGCCGCCGATCAGGAAGTACCAGGAACCGCCCAGACCGGCGAGCTTGACGCCGCCAGCAGCCAGGAGGAGGCCGAGCAGGGCGATGATCACGCCCAAGCCGACCAGGATGAAGTGTGTGGCGCCAGAGGCGCGCGGTGTTTCTTTCATGCCAGGGATCTCAGCAGGTGGAATGCGCGCAGTTTAAGCCCTTAGCTTGCTAATTAACAAGTTGGTACATAATTGAGCGGGGCTGATTGTCGCAGGGCTGAACTTACGAAGATGTGGCTAAAAGTATAGATAAGGTGCTGAAAAGCGCATTGAACGGGGCGTTTATGAGGCCTCTTCGATTTGTATTCATGCTTTGGTCGTAAGCCCAACCTTGCACGGCGGCGTGACAACTGCGCCTTGTGCACGGGCAGGCATGGCCCCTTCATGCCGGCCATGGGGTGCTGCTGCTATAGAACACGGCGAGCCAGATGGTGGCTGTGCCAGGCGCGGTCCATTCCACGCGGTGGCGGTGGTGCGGGGGGATGTCCAGACAATCGCCCGGCGCCAGCAGGCGGGTGTGGTGCTCGTGCTCGAAACGCAGGGCGGCAGCACCACTGAGCAACATGATCCACTCGCCTTCGGCCTGGTCGTACCAGAAGCCGGGTGGGCTTGCCTGCCCGCTGGAGACGATACGCTCCACGCGTATGCCCGGGCGGCTGAGCAATTCGTCGACACGTTCGGCGCTGGCGGGATCGCAGGGCGGCAGGGCGGTCAGCAGGTTGTTCAGGGTCATGGCAAGCCTCCTTGGAATTGGGTTGATTTCACTATGGACGCAATCGCCTTGGCGCGCGCTGCTTGACCCGCCCGGCTGTTTGTAAGAACTTTCCGGTTTTTGGAAGACGGGCTGAACATGGACAAGCTGCTGGCGATGAAAATGTTCGTGGCCACTGTCGATGCCCAAGGCTTTTCTGCTGCCGCGCGCAGGCTAGGGCTGGCGACATCGTCGGTGACACGTCTGGTCGATGCCCTGGAAGCGTCGTTGGGCGCCACCTTGCTCAACCGTTCGACGCGCCAGGTCAGCCTGACCGAAGCCGGCGCCCGTTACTACGAGCGGGCACGGGGCATTTTTGAAGCACTGGACGAGGCTGATGCCAGCATCGCCGATCGCGGCGAGGAGCCTGTTGGTGTACTGCGCCTGAGCCTGCCCGTGGAGTTCGGCAGGCGGGTCATCGCCCCGCACCTGGGGCCGTTTCTGGCGAAGCACCCGGCACTGGAACTGGACATCGACCTCAGCGACCGCCTGGACGACTTGCTTGACGGGCGCTATGACCTGTCGATTCGCCTGGGCGACCCCTCGCCCAATGACGAGCTGGTGTGCCGCCGGCTCGGCGGTTTTCAGCGTTGGCTGGTGGCCAGCCCGGCCTACCTGGCCGGGCGTGAGCCTCTGCAGCATCCCCGGGAGTTGCTTGACCATGCCTGCCTGCGCTTTCGCTATGGGCAGAAAGCGCGCCCCTGGCGCCTGACCTGTGGCCAGGACAGCCTGGAGCTGGATGTAAGCGGGCCATTGCGCAGCGCCAATGCCGACATGTTGCGTGAAACGGCACTGGCAGGCAGTGGTATCGCACTGCTGGCCGACTGGCTGGTACGCGAGGATGTGTTGGCGGGGCGCCTGCAGCGGGTTTTCCCCGACTGGCAGGCCAGCCCTGGCACGGCCAATAGCAGCATCAACGCCTTGTACATGCCCAACCACCGGGGCTCACGGCGGGTAAACGCATTCATCGACTTTTGCGAAAATTTGCTCATACGCGGCAACTAGTGTTGCGCTGTGCGCAAAGCCGCATTGCGCCACCGCCGGATTCTCGGCGATGTCGTGCATGGGTAAGGTGGCCAGCATCTCCCCATCCCTTGTCGAGGAACTTCGCATGAACCCCTCCCTTGCGACAGCGCAACCGGCAGCCGCCAGCCTGAGCCGGGCTCTGGTAGTGCTACTGGCGTTCTGCTGCGGCGCGATCGTCGCCAACATCTACTACGCCCAGCCCATCGTCGGGCTGATCGCCCCGGACCTAGGGCTGTCCACCGAGCATGCCAGCCTGATCGTTTCTCTCACTCAGCTGGGATATGCCCTGGGCCTGTTGTTGCTGGTACCGCTGGCCGACCTGCTGGAAAACCGCCGCCTGATGGTGGGCACCGCGGTCCTGGCCTGCGTCAGCCTGCTGCTGGCGGGTACCAGCAGCAGCGGCCAGGGCCAGCTGTTCCTGGGTTACGCACTGCTGATCGGCTTCAGTTCAGTGTCGGTGCAGATGCTCATCCCGCTGGCAGCGCATCTGGCGCCGGAGCAGCAGCGTGGTCGTGTGGTTGGTAACATCATGGGCGGCTTGCTGCTGGGCATCCTGCTGGCGCGACCGCTGTCGAGCCTGGTGGCCGACCACTTCGGCTGGCGTGCGGTGTTCATTGGCGCCGCAGGGGTAATGCTGGCGATCATCCTGCTGCTGGTGTTGACCTTGCCGCAGCGGCGTCCCGAGCACAAAGCCAGCTATGCCGGGTTGATGCTGTCGCTGCTCACACTGCTGCGTCGTTATCCGCTGTTGCGCCAGCGTTCGTTTTACCAGGCACTGATGTTTGCAGCGTTCAGCCTTTACTGGACGGCGGTGCCGATGGCGCTTGCCGGTGAGCATGGCCTGTCACAAAGCCAGATCGCTGTGTTCGCCCTTGTCGGCGCGGTGGGTGCCGTTGCTGCGCCCATGGCCGGCCGCCTGGCCGATGCCGGGCATGCCCGGGCCGGCTCGCTGCTGGCGCTGTTGCTGGCGCCAGCGGCCTTGTTGCTGGGGCTGACAGTGCCGGGTTACAGCGTGATTGGCCTGGGCCTTACCGGCGTGTTGCTGGACTTTGCGGTGCAGATGAACATGGTCATCGGCCAGCGCGAAGTGTACGCACTGGACCCTGCCAGCCGCGGGCGGCTGAATGCGGTGTACATGACCAGCATTTTCCTTGGCGGGGCGCTGGGGTCGGCGGTGGCCAGTGCGCTGTTCAGCCAGTTTGGCTGGCAGGGTGTGGCACTGGTGGGGGCGGGGTTGCCGGGTGTAGCGCTGGTTGTGTTTCTACTCAAGGCACGCCGGGGTTGAACCGTTACGCGGTGCAGGGCACGGGCTTCGCCCGTGTTCGCGGGCCCGCTATCGGCCAAGCGGCAGCGCCAGGCCAATCAAGGCAAACAGGCTGCCGCAGCAGCGATTGAAACCTTTGCCACCCTTGGCCAGCCATGGCCGAATGCGAAACGCCAGGCGTGCCAGCAAATACTCGACCAGGAACTCGACGCTGGCAAAGGTCGCGGCCATCACAGCGAACTGCAGCAGCAGCCCTCGCTGTGGGTCGATGAACTGCGGCAGGAAGGCACCATAGAACAGCAACACCTTGGGGTTGGCCATGGCCGAAAGCAGGCCCTGGCGAAACAGCCCGGCATTGCCGCGCCGCGCGCTTTGCTCGGTCAGTTCCAGCTGCAGGCCTGGGCTGCGCCACAGTTGAATGCCCAGCCAGATCAAATAAGCCCCACCCACCCACTTCAGTACGCCCAGCACCGACGCCGAGGTTTGGAGCAGTGCGCTGAGGCCGTACATGGCCAAGGCGATGAGGGCGCTGAAACCCAATACCCCGCCCACGATGGTGAACAGCGTTCGTCGTGCGCCATATAGCGCGCCATGGGTCAACGCCAACAGGCTGTTAGGCCCCGGGGTCAGCGACAGACCGATGCTGGCCAGCAGGTAGATGAGCCAGGTGTCCAGTGCCATGTTGAAAACTGCCTTGTTCGAGAGAGGGCGACAGTCTATGGCGCAACGCTCAAGCTGGAAGAGTATTATCTGGTCATACAAGGGTCTTTTCTGGACGTGGTTTCATGCCGCCCGACATCCGCTTGCTGATCATGCCGTTACCGGATTTTGCCTTGCTGCCGTTTGGCGCCTTTCTCGACAAATTGCGCTTCAGCGCCGACGACGAGGACTACAGCCAGCAACGCTATTGCAGCTGGACGGTGGCGGGGCTCAGCCTTGAGCCGATACCGTCGAGCAGTGGCGCGGTACTGCAGGTCGAGGCCATTGCTGATCAGCTCGAGCTGAACTGTTTCGACTACCTGGTGGTGTTTGGCGGCCGCAGTGCCATGGCCACCGCAGCGCTGGCGCCACGTTACCAGGCTTTGCTCAGGCAGGCCGCCAAGGCGGGTGTCAAGCTGGTGGGGGTCGACAATGGCGCCTTCCTGCTGGCGGCCTGCGGCCTGCTGCAGGGGCACAAGGTGGTGGTGCACTGGCGTCACGAAGCCGAGTTTCGTGCTGCTTTTCCGCAGTTGCAGCTGCTGAGCGAGCAGTTGTACTGCATCGATGGCAATCGCATCACCTGCGCCGGTGGCACTGCGGCCATAGACCTGGCCGTCGCCCTACTTTCACGCGCTTGCGGGCGAACACGTGCGCTCAAAGGGCTGGCTGACATGCTGGTGGACGAGACCCGCGACAGCCGTCACGCCTTGCGCTCGCTGGAACTGGGTGCCGGTCAGGGGCGCCAGGTGCAGCGGGCGCAAGCACTGATGCGTCATCACCTGGGTACGCCGTTGGCCGTGGAGCAACTGGCTACGGAACTGGGCATCAGCCGGCGTCAACTGGACCGGCAGTTCCAGGCCAGCCACGGCATGAGCACCAAGGCCTGGTGGCTGGAGATGCGCTTGCAGCAGGCGCGCTGGCGTTTACTCAACTCCAGCCACAGCCTGGCGCAGATTGCCGATGAGGTGGGCCTGGGGGATGCCAGCTACCTTGGCAAATGCGTGCGGCGTCGGTTTGGTTGTACGGCCTTGCAGTTGCGTGCAGGCAATTGCCCCTTCACGTGACCTACTGCGGCGTCCCGAACACGCCTGTCCAGTAGATCCCGGCATCACTCTTGGGGTCCACCGCATAGGCAGCGCCCAGTTCACGGAAAGCCGGATTCATCAGCGTGGCGCAGTGCCCCGGGCTGTCCAGCCAGCCGTTGACGACCTTTTGTGCGGTGTCACGCCCGGCAGTGATATTTTCGCCGATCTGCTGGTACAGGTATCCGGCCAGTTCCGCCCGGTCACCGGGTGTGCGGCCATCTTTATCGATGTGGTCGAAGAAGTTCTGGTTGGCCATCGCCCGTGTGTGGTTGGCGGCGACCCCGGCCAGCACTGTGCTCCAGCTGAGTGCCGGGGCGGCGGCAAACGGCTGGCCGCCGCATTGCCGTGGCACCTTACGCGCGGCGTTGACCTCCTGCAGCACCTTCTGCCCCTCGGCCTGCCAGTCGCCCAGGCGGCCGGTGAGCAGCGGCCGTGCCAGCACGATGCGCCAGTCGCGGCCCTCCTGGCTGACGCCGATATCGACGAATTGCGGGTCGAGCACCACCTGGCAGAAGCTTTCCTCGATGGCATGCATGGCGGCGCGTGCATCGCGTGGCCCCGACAGGCTGATGGCCTGGACGCTGACCATTGGGTAGGCGGCGCGGGTCATGGCCTGTTGCAGGTCGCGGGTGCCCTCTGGCGACAGCGCCAGGCGTGTGTCGCTGTTGAGCGGCGGCAGTTCCAGCGACGCCCCGCCACCGCAGGGCTGGGCCTTGCTGCGGTAGACATTGATCGAATCGATCAACTGCGCCTCTTCGCCGGTGGCTGCCAGCGCTCCGGTCGAAACGACCAGGCCCAGTGACAAGGCGACAACGGATGTCAGGACGCGCATGTGGATCTCCCTATGACTGGCAGCGTCGTGGTGTGCGCTGCTCATCCTACACAAGCCCGCGGCTTTTGGCCCGAGGTCGTGCAAGGCAATGAAAACGCCGGCAATCGTTACTGGCGGCAAAAGAGGGAGTAGACCCCTGGTCGGTGGAAAAGTGCGGTCAGTTGCCAGTCATTCGCATCGGGCCAGCGTTGTTAGCCGTTTACGCGTCAATGGGCCAATGCCTGGTTCGGCTTGTAGAACAGGAAGTGGGTGGTCTGCGCGGTCTTGCGATAAGCCTTGGCCCAGTCGGGGCGCACCGTGCGGTCGTGAAAGTACAACGCACCGCCGGTGGGGTCTTTCAATTGCTGGTTCAGCGCCTTGCGTGCGATCTCTTTGGCAACGTCGTAGCGTTGCGGTTCCTCGACCTGGTCCGGGCGCCCGTCACACCACCATGAGAACTGACAGGCCTTGGTCTCCACACCCTGTGTGACTACCGCGCAGATGGTGTCGGGAAAGCCATCGTGGCCCAGGCGGTTGAGCACCACACTGGCCACTGCGGTCATGTCTTTGGTGTCGGCGCCTTTGGCTTCCCAGTAGATGGTACGTGCCAGGCAGGTGATGCTGTCATCCAGCGGCGCCTTGCCAGCCGGGTCCACTGCCCGCGCTTCGCCGGGGGTCAGTTTCTCCGCTTTTTTGGGGGGAGGTGCATCTTCAACGACCTTTTCTTCAAGCATTTCGGCCTTGTCCTCGGCAACGGCGGCTTTGGCCGGGTCAGCGGCATGCAGGGGGCCTGCGAGCAGGGCCGAGGTCAAGCCGATCAGCATGCAGTAAAGGCGCATGGGCGAACTACCAGGCGGTGGGCAGAATTTCAGTCTAGCCAAGCGTAAGCATTAACACCAAAGGCAGGGTAGCGGCGGCGGCCACGGTCTGCAGAGCGATGATGGTGGCCATCAGTGGCGCATTGCCGCCCATTTGCCGGGCCATGACATAAGATGACGAAGCGGTGGGCAGTGCCTGGAACAACACCGCCACCACCGCAGCCTGGCCACTCAGGCCGAGCAGCCGGCAAAGGCCCCAGGTGGTCAGTGGCATGACCAGGAACTTGAACGCCGATGCTGCCACCAGCGGCCGCACCTGCTGGCCGAGGCTGGCGCCACCCAGTGCTGCGCCGACACACAGCAAACCCAGAGGCAGGGCGGCGTGGCCCAAGGCCTTGACCGTGGCGTCGATACCGGCTGGCAAGCCCAGCCCCGAGACCCGTAGCATCAGCCCGCCAGCGCAGCCGACGATCAACGGGTTGGCGAAGATCGCCCGAAGCACTGTGGCAGGGGAACTGTGACGGGCGCTGAAGCGGGCAAACACCAGCACGCAGAGCAGGTTGACCAAGGGCACGATGGCCGCGTTGGCCACCGCCGCCAGGGCAATACCGGCGCTGCCATAGATGCCCGCAGCCAGGGTGGCACCAATGTAGTTGTTGAAGCGGATACCGCCCTGAAACACCGAGGTGAAATCGGCACCATCATGATTTGCCGTGCCCTGATACAGCACCAGCAATAAGGCACCGACCAAGGTTGAGAGCATCAGGGCACCTGCCATGCCCAGCACCGGTATGCCATCGAGGTTGGCGGTGGCCAGCCCATGAAGGAACAGCGACGGCAGCAATACGTAGTAGCTCAGGCGCTCGGCGCCAGGCCAGAAGCTCTCGGCAAGAAAACCGCGAATACGCAGGAAGGTACCCAGGGCAATGAGCAGGATGATGGGTAGCAGGGTGGTCAGCAGCAAGTGCAGCATGGTCAGCATTCCGTAGTCGGGTACGGGCATAGACTACGGGTGCGGATCAATCGGTAAAAACGTTGTTTTCTTCAGTGACCATTGAGAAAAAATGCATGTTGGTGGGCGCATACCGCGCTTTCGAGCAGCCTGGCTTCAGGCTTCCAGGGCGGTCTTCAACACCGCACTCAAATGCCGCCGCTGGCTTTTTTCATGTTCCAGCAACACCACCCGCCGCGTCAGTTGCGGCTCGCCAAACGGCAGGCAGGTGGCGGGTGGCAAGCGTTGCAGGTCGTCGTCCGCCATGGGGATAACCGCCACACCCAGGCCCATCACCGCCATGCGCGCCAGGGCTTCCTGGCTGTCCAGTTCCATCAGTTCGCTCACCTGCACATGCTGGCGGCGTAGCTCCTGCTCGATCTGCCGGCCGGCCCAGGCACGCTTGTCGAAGCGCAGGAAAGGCTGGCTGGCCAGCAACTGCGGCACGCTATACCCGGCCAGTTCAGGGCTGGCAATGGCCCAGAAACGGTCCTCGAACAGCGGTGTGAAGTCCAGGTTCTGCGGGTAAGGGCTGACCGGTTCGGTGGTGATCGCTGCATCGAGTTCACCGTCTTCCACGCGCCGCGCCAGCTCCGCCGACATGCCTGAGGCCACGCTGATGTGTAGCTGCGGGTGGTGAGCCTTGATCCACACCAGCGCCTTGGGCAAACGCCGCGCCAGCACCGTGTGGATCGCCCCCAGGCGCAAGCGGCCGCGCAGGCTCGGGCCGCTGGCCAGGGCATCGGCCAGTTCGTCATAGGCAGCCAGAAGGCTCTCGGCGCGGGCCACCGCCAACTGGCCGGCTTCGGTCAGCACCACCTGCCTGCGGCTACGGTCGAACAAGGCCACCTTCAGTTCGTCTTCGAGGGTTTTGATGTGCAGGCTGACCGCCGAAGGGGTGAGGCTGAGCAGGTCGGCGGCGCGGGCAAAGGTGCCGTGGCGGGCGATGGTCACCAAGGTGCGCAGGGCTTTCAGGGACATGCGGTTGAGGTCCGGTTCTCAGCTGACAGAAACGTATTGTCAGGCCCGGCCCTCTCGCAGCACAAGGCTGCTCCCAGGCACTGGCAACACGGCTCAGCGATTGCTACGCCCATAGGCCTGACTGATCCTGTCGATCACCATCGCCAGGGCGACAATTGCCAGCCCGGCCTCCACCCCTTGGCCAACATTCAAGGTCTGGATCCCCGCCAGCACATCCTCGCCCAACCCACGGGCGCCGATCATCGACGCCACGACTACCATCGACAAGGCCATCATCACCGACTGGTTGAGCCCGGCCATGATACTTGGCAGCGCCAAGGGCAGGGCGATGCGCCGCAACCGCTGCCAACGGCTGGCGCCAAGGCCGTGTGCGGCCTGCAACAACGAAGGGTCGATCTGGCTCAAGCCCAGTTCGGTCAACCGCACCAGCGGCGGCAGGGCGTAGATCAGCGTGGCGAACACGGCAGGCACCTTGCCCAGGCCAAACAGCATCAGCACCGGGATCAGGTAAACGAACGCAGGTAGCGTCTGCATCACATCGAGTACTGGCAACAGCAGCCGTCTGGCCAGCGGGCGGGCGGCCAGCAGGATGCCCAGCGGTACCCCCACCAGTACGCACAGGCCGGTACTGACCAGCACCAGGGCCAGGGTCTGCAGCAGCTTGTCCCAGAGCCCGAGCATACCGATCAGGGCCAGCAGCACGACCAGCACGGCGCTGCGCAGCAGGCTGCGGCTGGCGTGCCAGGCCAGCAGCCCCACCAGCAGCAACAGCAGCCACCAAGGCAACAGGCGCAGCAGGTTCTCCAGGCCGACCAGCAGTTGCAGCAACTGGTCAGAAAAACCGCGCAGGTGGTCGCCGTAGTTCAATACCAACCAGTCGACCAGGCGGTTGACGCTGTCGGCAAAGGAAAACTGCAAGGTTTGCGGGAAACCGCTGCTCACAGGCTGGCCTCGACCTTGGCGGCGATGTCCGACGGCAGCCAGGCTTTCCACACCTCGCGGTTATCGCGCAGGAAGGTGAGGGCGGCTTTGCGCGGGGGCGTGCGTTTTTCGCTCATGACAGCCAGGGCCTTGTTCAGGCGATCGATGGGCAGGTTGACCTGTTCGAACACGCTGACCAGGTCTGGGTAGTTTTCGCGGAAGGCTTTGGACACGCCAATCGACAACTTTGCCGGCAGCGAGCGGCTGCCCTTCGGGTTGGGATTGGCGGGGTCGGTGAGGGTGGCCCAGGCCTGGGCATCGAACGGTGGCTCTTCCAGCCGAATGAGCTTGTAGCGCCCCATCAGCGGGGTCGGGTTCCAGTAGTAGAACAGCACGGGTTTGCCACGGCGGATTGCCGAACCGATCTCGGCGTCCATCGCGGCACCGGAGCCACTGCGGAAGTTGCTGTAGAGGCCATCCAGGCCATAGGCCTTGAGCTTCTGACTGTTGACGGTTTCAGACGTCCAGCCGCTCGGGCTGTTGAGAAAGCGCCCTTTACCGGGCGATTCGGGGTCAGAAAAAACCTGCGGGTAACGCTTGAGGTCCTCGACACTGTGCAGCTCCGGCGCCACGGGTTTCAGATTGCGTGCGGCATCGCCCTCGATCACATAGGCCGGTACCCACCAACCTTCCTCTGCGTTTTTGACCGTATCGCCCAGTGCGAACACCTGGCCGGCCTGTTCGGCCTTGACCCAGGCAGGGCTGCGCCCGGCCCATTCCTCGGCGATCACTTGCAGGTCATTGCGTGCCAGGGCCACCTCCATGCTGACCGTGCTGCCAGGCAGGGTGTCGGTACGGTAGCCGTAGCCGCGCTCCACGATCAGCCGCAGGATCTCGGTAGTGAGGGCGCCGCTTTCCCAGCCGATGGCACCAAAATGGATAGGCGCAGGCTGTTCTGCCGATGCGGCGCTGTCGGTGCTGGCCAGGCCCACCGTCAACAGCAGCCCGGCCAGCAGCGCTGGAATTCTCTTCATGTAAACCTCGTCGTTCGCCACCCCTTGGCAGTGGGGGCAAGTGTAGACGACGAGGTTTTGTCGGTTTCAGGGCCACTGGCGTGGCCCCGTTTGCTTCAGACGCGGAACTGGTCCATCAGCGCTTGCTGCTGGTTGGCCAGGCTGTTCAGCGACTGGCTGACCCGCGCCGACTCGTTGGCCTGGCCAGACAGTGATTCAGTGACATCACGAATGGTCGCCACGTTGCTGTTGATTTCCTCGGCTACCGCGCTTTGCTCCTCGGCGGCAGAGGCAATCTGCAGGTTCATGTCGGTGATCACCGTCACCGCTTGGCCAATGCGCTGCAATGCCGTGACGGCTTGGCCGACCTGCTCCACGCCACCTTGGGCCTGGCGGTGGCTGTGGTCCATGGCGCCGACCACTTCGCGGGTGCCGTTCTGCAGTGCTTCGATGACCTGACGGGTTTCTTCCACCGACTCCTGAGTGCGCTGGGCCAGGTTGCGCACCTCATCGGCGACCACGGCAAAGCCACGGCCGGCCTCACCGGCGCGGGCAGCTTCGATGGCAGCGTTGAGCGCCAGCAGGTTGGTCTGTTCGGCGATCGAGCGGATCACTTCCAGTACCGAGCCGATCTTCTCGCTGTTCTGCGCCAGGCCTTCTATTTCGGCCATGGTGTCGCTCATGTTGGCGGCCAGTGCACCAATGCTGCTGGTGGTGCGGTCGATTACCGCCAAGCCCTCGCGGGTGGCCTGGTCGGCATCGCGTGCCGCCTGCGCAGCCTGGGCGGCGCTGCGGGCAACGTCCTGGGCGGTGGCGCTCATTTCATGCGAGGCGGTGGCCACCTGGTCGACCTGGCGGTACTGCTGCTCCATGCCGGTGCTGGTTTCAGTGGCAATCGCCGAGGATTGGTCGGCCGTGCCTCGGGCGGCCTGCACCGAGCTTTTGACCTCGGCGATGGTTGGCTGCAACTTGTCGAGGAAGCGGTTGAACCAGCCGGCCAGTTCGCCCAGTTCGTCTTGTTTCTGGTAGGTCAGGCGACGGGTCAGGTCGCCTTCGCCGCTGGCAATGTCCTTGAGCATGGCGGCCACGCCAAGGATTGGCCGGGTAACGCCGCGGGCCATCAGCCACACCAGCAGCAGGCCGGCAATGGCTGCGGCCAGGCCCAGGCTCAGTTCCAGCAGGGTGCCACTGGTGTTGAGCGCGTCAAGTTCCTGCTTCAGGGTTTCGGCCGGCCCGGTCAGGGCGTTTTCCGGCACATCCAGCAATACGCCCCAGGGCTGGGCGTCCGGGATTGGCCGGAATGCCGCCAGCACCTTCAAGCGCTGACGGTCGTGGAGGATGGTCAGCTTGCCATCGGCCAGCTTGCGCACCAGCTCGGCGCCTTTGGTCGGGTCTACCTGGTCGAAGCGCTGGGCCAGCTTGCTGGCATCGGCGCTGTAGCCTGCCAGCAGGCCGACCGGGGTAAGAATGCCGACCGTGGTGCGGCCTTCGTAAAGGCTGTGGCTGGCCTCCTGGCTCAGTGCCTGCAGGCTGTTGAGGTTGATGTCGATGGACAGGGTGGCAATGATCTTGCCGTTGACCGCCAGCGGGAACACGATGCTGGTCATCAGCACCTGCTGGCCGTCGATGTCGTAGAAGTAGGGCTCCACCACACACACCTTGCCGGATGTGCGAGGGCACACCCACCAGGTGTTGGCCGGCTGGCCGCTGGGGCCGATCTCGGTGTTGGCCATGTCATGTTCGGGCAGGGCCATCGAGGTCAGCTGGCCAGCGCGTGGCTGCGACCAGTACAGGGCAAAGCGCCCGGTTTCGTTGCTGCCCAGTTCTGCCTTGCCGGCAAACAGGCTGTCCTTGTCGTCCAGGGCATTGGGCTCGAACACCAGTGAGAGGCCGAGCAGGTCGGGGTTGGCTTGCAGTGCGGCGCGCACCTGGCGGGTCATGTCCTCGCGCAGGTCGAAGGCATCGAGAAAGCGCTTTTCGGCCTGCTCGCGGAGGAACAGCACCTGGCGGGCGAAGCCGGCGCCGTACTGGTAGGCATCCATGAACTGGCGGCGGATGTTCAGCGCTTGCACTTCACCTTGTGACTCGATACGCGACTGCGCCGCCTCGGTCAGCATCTGCATGCTGCTGGCCTTGACCAGGTCCGAACTGTGATCCATGCGGTACAGCGACAGGCCGACGAGCAAGGTGACGATACCGGCCAGACAGAGACCGGCGAGCAGGGTGATTTTCCACTGGATGGAAAGTTGTCGCAAAGGCATGGGGGCGGATCCCTTTTTGGCAGTAAGGGTTATGGCTTTATTTGCGGTGGGGCAGGGAGGCGCCAAAGCTCTCCAGCCAGGCACCTCGCTGCCTCCCACAGTATCGGCCTATGCCGTTTTTTCTTTATTCAAACATTCAATTTAAATTCGGCCACCCGTTGACGCGCCGCATCAAGGCGCTTTTGACATCTGCCGCCTACTGCTTCAGAGTTCGCGCTTTTTTCTGTCGTAATGAGGTAAGCCAACCATGAATGCAGTGATCGCCGCGGTCGGCATCATGCTGATACTCAGCCTGTCCCGCGTGCACGTGGTCATCGCCCTGATCATCGGCGCCCTGGTCGGTGGGCTGGTGGGCGGCCTGGGTATCGAAGGCACGCTCAAAGCCTTCAACGGTGGCCTAGGTGGTGGTGCCACGGTGGCGTTGTCCTATGCACTGCTGGGTGCCTTTGCCGTGGCAATCGCCAAGTCTGGCCTGGCTCATGCGCTGGCCGACCGCGCCCTGGCCATGATCGATCGGCGGGGCGACGCCAATGGCGGCAAGCTCAAATGGCTGATGATCGGCCTGATGCTGGTGGTGGCCGTGTCGTCCCAGAACATCCTGCCCATCCACATTGCCTTCATCCCGCTGCTGGTGCCGCCGCTGTTGTACGTGTTGACGCGCCTGCGCATCGACCGCCGGCTGATCGCCTGTGTAATCACCTTTGGCCTGATCACCCCGTACATGTTCCTGCCGGCGGGCTTCGGCAATATCTTCCTCAACGAGATCCTGCTGGCCAACGTTGCCCGCGCAGGTGTCGATGTGAGCGGCGTCAACGTCACCCACGCCATGGCCATCCCGGCCGCCGGCATGCTCGTCGGCCTTCTGGTGGCGGTGTTCATCAGCTACCGCAAGAAGCGTGACTACGACCTGACACGCATCCAGCAGGTGGAGCAGGTGAGCGTGCAGTACAACCCGCTGACCTTGCTGGTGGCCGGGCTGGCGATCGCTTCAGCCTTCATCGTTCAGCTGTTGCTGGACTCGATGATCATCGGCGCCATGGTCGGTTTCCTGATCTTCTCGCTGTCGGGCATCGTCAAGTGGAAAGATACCGACGACCTGTTCACCGAAGGCATGAAGATGATGGCCATGATCGGCTTCATCATGATTACCGCGTCCGGCTTTGCCGAGGTGATGAAGGCCACCGGTGAGGTGATGAGCCTGGTGGAAACCTCGGCGCAGTGGATCGACCACAGCAAGGGCATCGGTGCCTTGCTGATGCTGCTGGTAGGCCTTTTGGTGACGATGGGGATCGGCTCGTCGTTCTCCACCGTGCCGATCCTGGCCGCGATCTTCGTGCCACTGTGCGTGCAACTGGGCTTCGACCCGTTGGCCACGGTGTGCATCATCGGTACTGCCGGTGCATTGGGCGATGCGGGTTCGCCGGCCTCTGACTCGACCCTGGGCCCAACCTCGGGCCTGAACGTGGATGGCCAGCATCACCACATCTGGGACACCGTGGTGCCGACCTTCATCCATTACAACTTGCCGTTGATGGCGTTCGGCTGGTTGGCAGCGATGACCTTGTAAAGCGGGGAGGGCGTCAGCCCTTGTCGGGCGGCGGCGAGATGCGATTGAGCACGGTGCTGCCGTCCTTGCTGCGGGTCAGGTAGACCGGTAGGACTTTGGGCAGGTTGTTGACCAGGCGCCCCACGTCACGGGTGTTGTAGATGCCGCTGATGCGGATACGGCCGGTGCTGGCATCGGCCAGCAGCAGCGGGGCGTCGAGGTAGCGGTTGATCACCGGCAGCGCCTGTTCCAGGCTCAGGTTGTCGAGCACCAGCTTGCCGCTGCGCCATGCCAGGCTGTTGCCATAGTCTTCGCTCTGCTCCAGCTGCGGCTCGAAGTCGCCCTTGTGGTAACTGGCCTGCATGCCAGGGCCAAGGCGGTAGCCACCGGCACTGCCCACACTGGACACCAGCACTGAACCTTCCACCAGGGTGACCTTCACCTGGTCTTGGTACTTCCACACGTTGAACTGGGTGCCGGTGACCCGGGTCTGGCCACTGCCGGCACGCACGATGAACGGGTGGCTGCTGTCGTGTCGCACCTTGAAGAACGCCTCGCCGCGTTTGAGCGTGACCTGGCGCTGGTCCTTGTAGTTGAGGAAGGTGAGCTCGGTGTGGAGGTTGAGCTGTACCGTGCTGCCGTCGCTGAGCTCCACGGTCTGCATGCGGTCACTGGCTTCGAAGTGCTGGTAGTGGTTGGGCAACCAGCCCTGTTCCCACCCCATCCAGCCGGCCAGCGGCAGCACTGCCAGGGCGATGGCTGCAGCAGACGCCAGTGGCCGCCAGTTGCGAGGGCGGGCGGCGTGTTTGACGGGTGGGTTGAAGTCGATGACGGTGGCGCTGCGCGGCAGCAGGTCGGCGGTTTGCCAGATTTCCAGCATCGCCTGGTACTCTTCGGTATGCCGCGGGTCGGCCGCCAACCAGTCAGCGAATTCTTCATGCTCGGCCTGCGTGCAATCTTCGGCGTGAAGGCGCATGCACCAATGCGCTGCGGCGTCGGTGATGGCATCGTCTGGGTTGGGATTGAGGCGGTCGTGGTTCATTGCGGCTCCGGGTTTTGCGCATTCTACCCTTGCCGGAGGGCTCCCGAGAACCAATGTAATGGCGAATGACTATCAGTTGTGCCGGTTTTTCGTCGGATTAGCCATGGTTTTTCAGCGTTTGAGAACCCTTCGCGGCCACAAGACGATGTCTGCAATCGCTTCTGGAACGGGCTGATGCTGCGAAGAGATCAGTGAGTACAGATTCGTTAGTCTGCACCGGCCTCTTCGCAGCACACGGCTGCGCCTGCAAAAAGCGCGTCAGTGACACATCGCTCAGAACTGTGCGGCCTCTAGCCCATAAAGGCTGCCACTGCCGGCCCGAATACTCGCCTCCAGCCCCAGCCCTCGCGGCAAGACCCGCTGGAAATAGAACGCCGCACACGCAAGCTTCGCGCCATGAAACGCCTCATCCTCCTCACGTTTGGCCAACGCCACCGCTGCCATCCGCGCCCACATATATGCGTACGCAGTCAGCCCGAACAGCTGCAGGTACTCAACCGCCACCGCGCTGACCAGGTTGGCATCTTCGCCTGCCTGCTCCCGCAGCCAGCTGCTGGTGGCCTCCAGCCGCGCCAGGCTCGCCTGCAGGGCCTCGCGGTACAAGGGCGCATCCACACTGAAAGTTCGCACTTCGCTGGCAAAGCTGGCCAACGCCTGACCACCGTCGGCCAGCACCTTGCGCCCCAGCAGATCAAGGGCCTGGATGCCGTTGGTGCCTTCATAGATCTGTGCAATGCGCACGTCTCGCACCCGTTGCTCCTGGCCCCATTCGCGGATGTAGCCATGACCGCCATACACCTGCTGGCCAAGCACGCAGCTTTCCAGACCGTTATCGGTGAAGAATGCCTTGGCCACCGGTGTCAGCAGTGCCACCAGGCGCTGGGCATGCTCGCGCTCGCCGGCGTCCTCGGCATAGCGTGCCACGTCCAGTTGCTGGCCAACGTAGACGGCGAACGCCCGACCTGCTTCGGTGAGGGTGCGCATGGTCAGCAGCATGCGCCGGACATCGCCATGGTGGATGATTGGGTCGGCCGCCTTGTCGTGTGCCCGCGGGCCAGTCGCTGAGCGGCTCTGCAGGCGCTCGTTGGCGTAGCGGGCGGCGCTCTGGTAGGAGGCTTCGGCACAACCGATGCCTTGTATGCCGATAGACAGGCGTTCGTAGTTCATCATGGTGAACATCGCTGCCAGGCCCTTGTTCGGCTCGCCCACCAGGTAACCGATGGCACCATCAAAGTTCATGACACAGGTTGCCGAAGCCTTGATGCCCATCTTGTGTTCGATCGAGCCACAATGGACAGCGTTGCGCGCGCCCAGACGGCCATCGGCCTCGACCAGGAATTTGGGCACCAGGAACAGCGATATACCTTTGGCACCGGCGGGCGCATCCGGCAGTTTGGCCAGCACCAGGTGGACGATGTTCTCGGTCAGGTCCTGCTCGCCGCCGGTAATGAAGATCTTGCTGCCACTGATGCGCACACTGCCATCGGCCTGAGGCTCGGCGCGGGTGCGGATCAGCCCCAGGTCAGTGCCGGCATGGGGTTCGGTCAGGCACATGGTACCGGCCCAGCGGCCTTCATACAGCGGTGGCAGGTAAGTGGCCTTGAGGGTTTCGCTGGCGTGGGCATCGATCGCCAGGCAACTGCCGGCGCTCAACGCCGAATACAGGCTGAAGCTGCAGTCAGCGGCGTAGAGCATCTCTTCGAACAGCACGCCGAGCATCTTTGGCATGCCCATGCCGCCGTGTTCCGGGTTGCCGCCCAAGCCGACCCAGCCACCTTCGCGGTAGGTGCTCCAGGCCTCGCGGAAGCCATCAGGGGTGGTGACCTGGCCTGCGTCGAAGCACACACCTTGCTCGTCACCGTTGCGGCTGAGCGGGGCAATCAGCTGGCCGGTGACTTTGGCAGCTTCTTCGAGAATGGCGTCGGCAGTGTCGGCATCGATGCGTTCGGCCAGGGCGGGCAGGCGGGCCCACAGGTCCGAAGCGTTGAACACGTCATGCAGGACGAAGCGCATGTCGCGCAGGGGGGCGGAATAGGTGGTCATCGGCAGCTCTTGCAATAGTGGGGGATGGTTGGGCGTGCGCTGAACCTTCAGGCGCAGCCGTGTGCTGCGCCTGAAGCGGAGCGGCTACGGCATTAGAGGGCCTTGGCCCGGTCGCGCAACACGTATTTCTGGATCTTGCCGGTCGAGGTCTTGGGCAGCTCGCCGAACACCACGGTCTTCGGCACCTTGAACCCGGCCAGGTGCTCGCGGCACCAACTGGTGATGTCGGCTTCACGGGTGTCCTCCCGGCCTGGCTTCAGGGCAACGAAGGCGCACGGGGTTTCCCCCCATTTTTCATCCGGGCGCGCCACCACGGCGGCTTCCAGCACTGCCGGGTGCTTGTACAGGGCGTCTTCGACCTCGATGGTGGAGATGTTCTCGCCACCGGAAATGATGATGTCTTTGAGCCGGTCCTTGATCTCGATATAGCCGTCGGCATGCCACACGGCCAGGTCGCCGGTGTGGAACCAGCCGCCACGGAAGGCTTCGGCGGTGGCTTCAGGGTTTTTCAGGTAGCCCTTCATCACCGTGTTGCCGCGCATGAAGATTTCGCCCAGGGTATCGCCGTCGCGGGGCACCGGCTGAAGGGTTTGCGGGTCGGCGACCATCAGGCCATCGAGGGTCGGGTAGCGCACGCCTTGGCGAGACTTGATCCGGGCACGCTCTTCCAGCGAAAGCGCGTCCCATTCGTCATGCCAGGCACACACGGTCACCGGGCCGTAGACCTCGGTCAGGCCATAGGTGTGGGTGACCTTGATGCCCATTTGCTCCACAGCGCCGATGACCTTGGCCGGTGGTGCAGCGCCGGCGACCATGGCCTGCACCGGGTGCTCGATGGCTGCCTTGGCCGCCTCGGGCATGTTGACCAGCGCGTTGAGCACGATCGGCGCACCGCACAGGTGGCTGACTTTGTGCTCGCGGATCAGGGTCAGGATTTTCTGCGGGTCGACCCGGCGCAGAAACACGTGGGTGCCGGCCAGCGCGGTGATGGTCCAGGGGTAGCACCAGCCGTTGCAGTGGAACATCGGCAACGTCCACAGGTACACCGGTCGGTGGCCCATGGCCCAGGTCATCTGGTTGCCCAGTGCGTTCAGGTAGGCGCCACGGTGGTGGTAGACCACGCCCTTGGGGTTGCCGGTGGTGCCGGAGGTGTAGTTCAGTGATATGGCCTGCCACTCGTCATCGGGCCATTCCCAGGCAAATTCCGGGTCGCCTTCGTTGAGCAGTGCCTCATAGTCCAGCTCGCTGACCGCGCGGCCTTCGCCGTACTCCGGGTCATCCACATCAACCACCAGCGGCGGGTGTTCAAGCAGTGCCAGAGCACCTTCGATGACCGCATGGAACTCGCGGTCGGTGATCAGCACCTTGGCCTCGCCATGCTGCAGCATGAAGGCGATAGCCTCGGCATCCAGGCGCACGTTCAGGGTATTGAGCACAGCACCGGTCATGGGTACGCCGAAATGCGCCTCGAGCATGGTTGGGGTGTTGGGCAGCATCACTGCCACGGTGTCGCCGCGGCCAATGCCACGGCCGGCCAGGGCGCTGGCCAGGCGCCGACAGCGTTGGTAGGTTTCTTGCCAGTTGCGGCGGATGGCGCCGTGGATGACGGCCGGGTAGTTGCCGTAAACGGCAGCGGTGCGTTCGATGAAGCTCAGCGGGGTGAGGGCGACATGGTTGACGGCAGCGGGCATCAGGCCCTGGGCATAGATCGACATGCGGTAATCCTGTAAGGGAGGCAGACGCAGCCTGTGCACCTGGCCCCCGATGGCTGATTGTTAGCTCTGTTCAGGGTGCAGGGGGCGGACGGTGGGCCGCCCCCTCTGTCGCAGTTTTACGCGAGTCGCTATGGTATTAGGAATATCGACTATAGCAATATAGTAAAACTACTATAACAACAGGCCGCCTACCGTGGATGACACTGCTTACCCCTTGCTTGCCAAAGACCCCCAACCCAGTCTGTTGCTGGCCAGTGATGCAAGCCCGCTGGCACTCAACCCGGCACTGCAGGCCTGGGTCGCCGAAGGGCCTGAGCTGGCTTGCTGGCTGCCGGCCAATTGCGCTGCCCTGGTGCGTGCGTGTCTGCGCCAGCACCGGGCGATCAGCGATGTCGAAGTGCAGGTCGGCGAACGTATCGTGCTGTGGACGTTCATGCCGGACAACCAGGGCCAGCAGGTGCTGGGCCGCTGCCGTGATGCCAGCGAAGAGCGCCATGGCGCACGCGAAGCCAGCCGCGCCCGGCGCCTGTATCGGTTGATCATCGAAAACACCACCGACCTGATTTCCCGACACAGCCCCGATGGCCGCTTTCTCGATGCCTCACCGGCAGCCTACCGCCTGCTCGGCCTGTGGCCCGAGCAGCTGCGTGGCATGCCTGTACATACCTTGCTGCATCCGCGCGAACGGCGTCAGGTACTACGCCAGGCCGCTGCCGCGCTGGACCAGGATGGCTACCACACCATGACCTGCCGGGTACGCCAGACGACAGGCGACTACCGCTGGTTCGAAATCGCCAGCCGGGCGATCCGCGAGACCTACACGGGCGCGGTGGTGGAGGTGGTCAGCGTGTCCCGCGACATCACCTTGCGCATCGAAGCGCAGGAAAGCCTGGCGCACAGTGCCCGCCTCGCTACCCTGGGCGAGCTGGCCTCGGGCATCGCCCACGAGATCAATCAGCCGCTGGCCGCGGTGGTCAACTATGCCAACGCCAGTCAGCGTTACCTGCAGGGCCTGGAACGTGACCCCCAGGCTCGCGAGCGGGTAGGCCAGGGCCTGCAGCGTATCAGCGAGCAGGCCACCCATGCCGCCGAAGTGATCCGCCGCCTGCGTGCCTTCCTGCGCAAGGGGCCGCGACGCCTGGAGGCGTTGGATGTGGCCGAGCTGGCTGGCGAAGCCATGCGCCTGTGCGCCTGGGAAGCCGCGCGGGACCAAGTGCAGGTGGAACTTCGCATGAGCGCTCAACTGCCCTTGGTGTATGCCGACCGGGTGCTGCTGGAGCAGGTGCTGCTCAACCTGCTGCGCAATGCCATCGATGCCAATCGCGAGCAGCAGGGGGAGCGGCCGTCACGTATCCTGCTCTGCGCTGCGCGCGATGGCGATGGGGTGCTGGTCGAGGTAGCCGACCAGGGCCCGGGCGTGGCACCGGAGCGGCTGGATGAAATCTTTACGCCGTTCACCACCAGCAAGGCCGACGGCCTGGGCTTGGGCTTGAGCATGAGCCGCAGCCTGATCGAAGGCTTCGGTGGCAGCCTGTGGGCGCGGGCGGGTGACGGCGGCGGTCTGGTACTGTGCTGCCGGCTGGCGGTCAGCAGGGAATAAGGGGAGGCAGTGTTGCAAGCAAAAGTGTATGTGGTCGATGACGACCAGGGGATGCGCGACTCTACGGTCTGGCTGCTGCAGTCGGTGGGTCTGCAAGCCTTGCCGTTCGCCAGCGGGCAGGCGTTTCTCGACGCCTGCGTCGATGATGGGCCCGCCTGTGTGCTGCTGGATGTGCGCATGCCGGGGTTGGGCGGGTTGGCTGTGCAGCAGGCGATGCGTGAGCGTGGCCTGATGGTGCCGGTGATCTTCGTCAGCGGTCATGCCGATGTACCGATCGTGGTGCGGGCATTCAAGGCCGGTGCCTGCGACTTCATCGAAAAACCCTACAACGACCAGTTGCTGCTCGACAGCGTTCAGGCTGCGCTGGAGCACGCCGGGCTGGCGCGACAAGGCGATCAGGCGCTGGCCTTGGTGCAGGCGCGTATCGATGGCCTGACGCCGCGTGAGCGGGACGTGTTCGTACCCTTGGCCCAAGGGTTGAGCAACCGCGAAATTGCCGAGCAGTTGGGCATCAGCGTCAAGACCGTGGACCTGTACCGGGGGCGGGTGATGAAGCGGTTGCAGGCGGGCAGCCTCGCAGAACTGGTGGGAATGGCGATTGCTTGCGGGGCGGTGGAGGCGTTGGGCCTGCAAGCGCGTTAGCCGCCTTTACGCACACCCTTGCAGGCGCGGCCTTGTGTGCAGCAACGGGCCGCAATACGCGCCTGCTGAGAGCGGTGAGACAGGCAGAAGTCATGAAATATTTCATAGCTTGCTAATGAAGGCTTTGACATTCACTGCCTAGGCAGTAATATTTCTACACACTTAACTGAGCAGTCAACGATGGCCCATTTTTCCCCCGAAAACTTCCAGACCTGCGCCATCGGCATGTTGCTTGGCCGTGCTGCGATTCTCAAAGACCGCATTCTTGACTGGCACCTGGAGTCAGAGGGCGTCACCGCCGCGCAGTTCAAAGTGCTGATCATCGTCACCCAGTACCAGGTGGATACCCCGGCCGAACTGTGCCGGTACCTGGGCCTGGACAGCGGTTCGATGACCCGCATGCTCGACCGCCTCGAGCAGAAGGAACTGATCGTGCGCAACCGCTGCGCCGACGACCGGCGCCAAGTGCGCCTGGCACTCACTGCGGACGGCCAGCGCCTGGCCAACCGCCTGCCGGAAATTGGCGCCGCCGCCATGAACGAGTTGTGCGGCGTGCTGGCACCAGAGGAGCTCAAGACCCTGGAAGGCCTGCTGGCCAAGGTGCTGCTCAGTGCTGGCGACCCGTTGACGATCCGCCGCTTCGGCGACCGTTGAACCCTGTAACGAATTATCCAAGGTATTGTCATGGCCACTCCCACAGACACCCCGACTCCCTCCGCCGCGCCCGAGTCGTCACGCAAGCGCAAGGCCTGGCTGCTTGGCCTGCTGTTGCTGCTGATCCTTGCCGGGGTCGGCACCTGGGCCTGGTACAGCATTGTCGGGCGTTGGCACGAAAGCACCGACGATGCCTACGTCAACGGCAACGTGGTGGAGATCACCCCGCTGGTCGCTGGCACCGTTACCAGCATCGGGGCCGATGACGGCGACCTGGTCCACGCCGGCCAGGTGTTGCTGCAATTCGACCCGGCCGACAGCGAAGTGGCCTTGCAGTCGGCCGAAGCCAAGCTGGCACGCACCGTGCGGCAGGTGCGCGGGCTGTACAGCAACGTCGACTCGCTGAAGGCTCAACTGGAAACGCGCCAAGCTGAACTGCGCAAGGCGCAGCAGGACTTCAACCGGCGCAAGGTGCTGGCTGACAGCGGTGCGATTGCCGCAGAAGAACTGTCCCATGCCCGCGACGACCTGACCGTTGCCCAGGCCGCCGTCAACAGTGCGCGCCAACAGCTCAGCACCAGCAGCGCGCTGGTCGACGACACCGTGGTGTCCTCGCACCCCGACGTCATGGCTGCTGCTGCCGACCTGCGCCAAGCCTACCTCGACCACGCCCGCACCACGTTGGTCGCGCCGGTCACCGGCTACGTTGCCAAGCGTACCGTCCAGTTGGGCCAGCGCCTGCAGCCGGGCACCGCGACCATGGCGGTAATCCCGCTGGATCAGGTGTGGATCGATGCCAACTTCAAGGAAACCCAGCTGCGTGAGATGCGCATTGGCCAGCCGGTGGAAGTCACCGCTGATTTGTACGGCAGCGAGGTCAAGTACAGCGGCACGGTCGACAGCCTTGGCGCGGGCACCGGCAGCGCCTTTGCCTTGCTGCCGGCGCAGAACGCAACCGGTAACTGGATCAAGATTGTCCAGCGAGTACCCGTGCGCATCCACCTCAGCCCCGACCAGCTCAAGGACCACCCCCTCCGTATCGGCCTGTCCACCGTGGTTGAAGTCGACCTGCATGACCAGAGCGGCCCGGCTTTGGCCCAGCAGCCACCGCAGAAGGCCAGCTACACCACCCAGGTGTATGATCACCAGCTGGTCGAAGCCGACAACCTGATCGCCCGGCTGATTCACGAGAACAGCGCAACCGGCAAGACGGCGCAACGATGAGCAACAACGCTGCTGCTCAGTTCACGCCACCGAGTCTGCTGCTGACCACCATCGGCCTGTCGCTCGCGACGTTCATGCAGGTGCTGGACACCACCATCGCCAACGTGGCCTTGCCGACCATTTCCGGCAACCTGGGGGTGAGTTACGAGCAAGGCACCTGGGTTATCACCTCGTTCGCGGTGAGCAACGCTATCGCCTTGCCGCTGACCGGCTGGCTGAGCCGGCGCTTTGGTGAAGTGAAGCTGTTCATCTGGGCCACACTGCTGTTCGTGCTGGCGTCGTTCCTGTGCGGTATTGCCCAGTCGATGCCCGAGCTGGTGGGGTTTCGTGTCTTGCAGGGCGTGGTCGCCGGGCCGCTTTATCCGATGACCCAGACCCTGCTGATTGCTGTCTACCCCCCGGCAAAACGGGGGATGGCACTGGCGCTGCTGGCGATGGTCACGGTGGTGGCGCCGATTGCCGGGCCGATTCTTGGGGGCTGGATCACCGATAGTTACAGCTGGCCATGGATCTTCTTCATCAACGTGCCCATCGGTCTGTTCGCTGCTGCCGTGGTGCGCCAGCAGATGCGCACGCGCCCGGTGGTCACCAGCCGCCAGCCGATGGATTACATTGGCCTGCTGACCCTTATTATCGGCGTTGGTGCCTTGCAGGTAGTGCTGGACAAGGGTAACGACCTGGACTGGTTCGAGTCGTCATTCATTATTGTCGGCAGCCTGATCTCGATTGTATTCCTGGCGGTATTCGTGATCTGGGAGCTGACCGACCGGCACCCGGTGGTCAACTTGCGCCTGTTCGTGCACCGCAACTTCCGCATTGGCACCATTGTGCTGGTCGGGGGGTATGCCGGGTTCTTCGGTATCAACCTGATCCTGCCGCAGTGGTTGCAGACGCAGATGGGCTATACCGCGACCTGGGCAGGCCTGGCGGTTGCGCCGATCGGCTTGCTGCCGGTGATCATGTCGCCGTTCGTGGGTAAATATGCGCACCGGTTCGACTTGCGGGTGCTGGCTGGGTTGGCGTTCCTGGCGATCGGTACCAGTTGCTACATGCGTGCTGGTTTCACCAGCGAGGTGGACTTCCAGCACGTGGCCTTGGTGCAGTTGTTCATGGGGATTGGCGTGGCGTTGTTCTTCATGCCGACGTTGAGCATTTTGCTGTCCGATCTGCCGCCGCACCAGATTGCCGACGGTTCGGGGCTGGCGACTTTTCTGCGAACTTTGGGCGGGAGCTTTGCGGCTTCGTTGACCACCTGGATCTGGATTCGTCGGGCGGACCAGCACCATGCCTATCTGAGCGAGCACATCAGTCAGTTCGACCCGGCGACGCGGCATACCCTTGAGCAGTTGGGCGGCGCCAGCCCGCAGAGTTATGCGCAGTTGGAGCAGATACTCAACGGGCAGGCTTACATGATGTCGACGGTGGATTACTTCACGTTGATGAGCTGGGTGTTTGCCGGGTTGATTCTGCTGGTGTGGTTCGCCAAGCCGCCCTTTACCGCCAAGGCGGGTCCGGCATCGGCGGGGCATTGAGTGCTCTCGCTCTCGCTTCGGCTTTTGATTTTGCTTCTAAGCGCGCGATAGCCCAGGCGCCGCGGATTGCGACTTCAGGAGGCCGAGCGCAGGGCTTGCGAAGGGAGGTGACGGGCATGGATGCCCGTCAAGCGCTGGGCCCCA